>NZ_JBGVSA010000024.1:0-61684 GCF_041807905.1 Uliginosibacterium sp. sgz301328 | reverse complement strand
GCCGTCGGCGAGGACTGTCTGAGGAGCACAGCGACGAGTTCCGCAGCCGCCTGACTTGACGAGTAGCGCAGGGGACCCACCGTAGGTGGGCGGCGATGCTGGGGTCGGATCGACGGTTACCTTCTTGTCGATAACAAGAAAGTGACTCGGCCACCGGGACGAACTCCCGGCCGTCGAGCATCAGTCAAGACCAAGCCCGAAGAACCAAAGCCCAGGCAAGAAATCGCTTTTCCTCAAAAGCGCCTGCGCGCTACAACCGCATACCGCCCTTTATCCCGCCCACCGTCCGGCAGATTCATGAACTCCCGCACCACCAACTCCATGCCGAGCGCTTCAAGCATTGCCACGACCGCATCGGGCGAGTGCGAGTCGTAGAAGAAGGTCTGCCCGAACATGGTGTCGCGAAACGCAGGATGCTCACTGCCGCCGACGGTCACCATCATCCGACCTCCAGCATCCAGCATGTCGACCATCCGCGCGAAGATCGCCGGATGGCGTTCGCGTTCGATGTGGAACAACGCGTCCCAGCAAATGATCGCGTCGTAGCATTCGTCGGACATGAAGTCCTCGATGCGCGACTCGATCCATTCGCCTTTCGAATAGCGTTCGCGCGCGAGCGCCAGCAGCGCCGCCGATTGATCGACGCCGGTCAGAGACAGTCCTCGCTCCAAGACGTACGCGCCCATCGGGCGCCCGGTACCACACCCGAGGTCAAGCACCCTGGCATTCCCGGGTAAGCCTTCGAGCAACATGTCGAGGTACTCGCGTTCGCGACCGAAAAACTCGCTGCGTGCGGCGTCCCACGATGGCGCGATGCGGTCGTAGCTCTCTCGATTGAGCGCGCCGTTCGATTCCTCAGTCATGCGGACCGCCTCCGTCGA
This sequence comes from Uliginosibacterium sp. sgz301328, assembly GCF_041807905.1. Lineage (NCBI taxonomy): Bacteria > Pseudomonadati > Pseudomonadota > Betaproteobacteria > Rhodocyclales > Zoogloeaceae > Uliginosibacterium > Uliginosibacterium sp. sgz301328. The sequence continues at coordinate 60,803 of NZ_JBGVSA010000024.1, read as the reverse complement.
GCAGACCGCTGGCACGCACCACGCGCCGTTCGATGGCGGCGTCCAGCACTTGGCGGCCTCCCGTTGCGACGAGCGTAAAGAACTCCCGCGCGCGCGTGATGCCGGTGTAGACCAGTTCGCGCGTGAGAATGGGATTGAGACTATCCGGCAGCAGCAAGGCGGTGTGTTCAAATTCGGAGCCCTGCGACTTATGCACCGTCATCGCGAACACCGTTTCCACCGACTGCAGGCGGCTGGGCAACACCCAGCGAATCGCATTCGAACCGTCCCCCGCCGGGAACGCCACGCGCGGCATCCATCGTACGAGGTCGCCCGCGCGCTCGGGCAGACTCAGGGTGATGCCGATATCGCCGTTCATGAGCCCGAGACCGTAGTCGTTGCGCGTGACCAGCACCGGCCGCCCGATGAACCAGCCTTGCGGCACGGCCAGCAGGCCGGCGTCGTGCAACATGGCGCCCACGCGCTCGTTGAGCCCCTCGACGCCCCAGCGACCGCGCCGCAGTGCGCATAGCAACTGGAAGCGGCCATGCGCTTCGATCACCGCTCGCGCCCACTCATCGAAAGCCTCGAACGGAGCGTCCTGGGCGGGACGTTGCTGATTGAGTACATCGAGGTAGTGGCGATAGCCGACCGGCCCGAACATGTCGCCGTCACGTCCGCCGTCGATCAGCAATTCGCGCAGCGCGCGTTCGTCGTCGTGGCTGGCGGCGATACGAGACAGATCGGCATGGTCGTGACTCCACACGGTCTTCATCGCCGCCACGTCGCCAGCGTTGACTGCTGCCGCCAGTTGTCCAATGCCGCTGGCGGCGCCGAAACGATGGCTGTGCCGCAGCATGACGATCGCCTGGTCAAGCGCCGTGCCGGAAGGATCGATCAGCACATCGTCGATGCGCTGGCCGGCAACTTCGTGCAGCCATTCGCAGGTGGCGGGCCAGTAATGGCCGTCCAGCGCACGACTGCATAGCTCGCCCAATACGGCACCGGCTTCGACCGACGCAAGCTGATCCTTGTCGCCGAGCATGATGAGGCGAGCACGCGGCGGCAGCGCGGCGAGCAATGCCGCCATCATCTCGAGGTCGATCATCGACGCTTCGTCGACCACCAGCACATCGAGCGCCAACAGGTTGCCCGCGTGATAGGCAAAGCGACGGCTGTCCGGCTGGCTACCGAGCAGTCGATGCAGTGTGGTGACTTCTCGCGGGATGGCCCCGCGCACCGCCTCACCCGCCCCCACGCCGGCCAGTTGCAGACGATCCACCGCACCGGCGATCGAGGTGTTCAAACGCGCGGCGGCCTTGCCCGTGGGTGCCGCCAGGCGGATGCACAATGCGCGTCCGTGCGATTCGAGCGCCAGGCTCTGCAGCAACGCGAGGAGCTTGACGACGGTGGTCGTCTTGCCGGTGCCCGGGCCGCCGGTGACGATACCAAAAGCACTGCCCGCCATCAGCGCGCAGGCAAGTTTCTGCCAGTCGACCGGCCCTCCGGACGACGCGGGGAACAGTGCGTCGAGCGCGCGACGCAGCGATGCCGCAGGCATGCCGTCGCGCAACGCTGCGCTGCCGTGCAGACGGCGTCCGATAGCCGCTCGCACATCCCGCTCATAGCGCCAGTAACGGCGCAGATACAGGCGCGCACCGACCAGCACCAACGGCGTCGAGCCCTCGCCCCGCGTGACCAGGCGTGCGTCATCCAGCGCATTCAGCCAGCCTTGCAGGTCCAGCCCGTCCAGCAGCGCCGCCGGCAACACGGGGGCATCGATTGCCGCTTCGCCATCGGGCGGCAGCGACAGGGCAAAGCGGCTATCGGCGAGCGTCGCCGTCAGATCGAGGCATACATGCCCGCGGCCGAGCTGATGGCTGGCGAGCGCTGCGGCCAGCACGAGCAGCGGATGCGCATCGCCCACCTGCTCCACGAGGAAGGCAGCGAAGGCATGGTCGACATCGCGCAACCACTTGCGTGCTGCCCACTCGCCGAGCAGACCGAGCAGTTCGTGTGCATCGCGGGGGCGGATCATGCGGCCACCTCGGCGCTGTCCCTGAAAAGCGCATCGAGCGCATCCATGAGCTGTCGTGGCGGCCGCTCGAAGTGCACGCCTTGCGTGTCGGACTGACTGCCGCGCAGGAAGAGATAGACGGCGCCGCCAACATGGCGCTCGTAGTCGTAGTCTGGCAGGCGCGAACGCAGCAGGCGGTGCAGCGCGAACACGTACAACACGTATTGCAGATCGTAGCGATGATCCAGCACCGCCGCGCGCATGGCGCCGGCACTGTAGGCAACCTCGTCCGAGCCGAGCCAGTTCGACTTGTAGTCGGCCACGTAGTAGCGGCCCTGGTGTTCGAACACCAGATCGATGAAGCCCTTGAGCATGCCGTTGAGCACGTTGCGCTGGAGCACCGGCCGTGCGGCGCCATTCAGCGTCGCGCCACGCACCAGCGCGTCCAGGCGCAGGCTGTCGACTTCACGTGTGGAGAACCAGAATTCCATTTCCTTCTGATAGTGCTCCAACGCATCGAGTCGCACGGGTGAGGTTCCTGGCAACGAGAACGGCGTACGCACGAAGGCTTCGAGCCACGCGCTCAGCGGTTCGATCCATGCGTCCCAGCCCCGCAACGCGCAACGCCGGGCGACCTGGTCGCGGATGCGCGCAGGCTCGCTCGACAAAGCGGAAAAGCCTTCGTCCGCCGCCCATTCGAGCAAGGCGTGAAGAAAGCTGCCGGCATTCGATCCGCGCGGAAATGCGTGCAGACCGAGTGGCCGTAGTCCGACCGTCTGCATGTCGCTGGGCAAGCGTTCGAGCGATGCTTCGCGCAACACGTCTTCGTCCGCACTGGCAGGTTCGTCGGACGAAGGCGAGTGTGTTTCGTCGCCATCCTCGGCCTGCATGGCGAGCGCCGAGTAGCTGGCGATCCACCAGCGCTCCGCGATGCGCCGCGTCGGCTCGCGCGCAGGGCCTGGCGCAGCGACATGCGCGGCTTCGAGAATTTCGCTGTCGGCTGCAGGCGCCGGCGCAATGCCGATGGCGGCGCAGCCTGCCTGCAACTCGCGCAGGCGCGCCGGAATATCTTCGGCGCTCAGGGGTTGCGCACCGCCCAATAGATAGCCCATGGCGCCCTTGTGCAACTCCGGGCTCTTCGAGCGGCCCGACACGAGCGGCGCCACGCCCAGCCATACCGCGTGCCGGGCGCGCGTGAGCGCCACGTACAACAGACGCATGTCTTCGCTCAGACGCTCGTCGTTGGCGCGGTCATATGCCGTCCCGGCGATGCTTGTGTCGCCCGACACATCGACGACGCGGCCTTCGCCGTGCTGGAACGAAGGCAGCTCCCGGCTGCGGCCGTCCAACTCGCGCCAGGTGCAGATGAACGGCAACAGCACGAGCGGATACTCCAGCCCTTTCGACTTGTGGATGGTGATCACCTTGATGAGATCAGCATCGCTTTCCAGCCGCAGGATTTCCTCTTCCGAAGGACGCTCGATCTGTTCGGCATAGACGCGCAGCAGCGCATGTTCTCCATCCGCTTCGACGGCCTGGCGCTGCAACCATTCGGCGAGGTGCAACAGATTGGTCAGGCGCCGCTCGCCATCCGCCTCTCGCAGAAGACTGGCCGGCACGTCGAAGTCGGCCAGCAGGCGACGCAGCATTGGCAGCACCCCTTGCGTCTGCCACAGCGTGCGGTAGCCGCGAAAGCGCATCACGGTGTCTTCCCAGAAGCGCTCGTCGCGGTTGAGGCGCTCCAGTGCCGGCCACCCCAGGCCGAGGCTGCGCGTGGCAAGTGCGCGGCGCAGTGCGCCGTCGTCCGTGGGGTCGGCACACGCACGCAACCATTGCAGCACGTCGCCGGCTTCTTCGGTGGCAAAAACGGAATCTCGATCCGACAGGTATACGCTGGCCAGCCGGCGCGCCGCGAGCGAGGTGCGAATGGCGTCGGCCTCACGACGACCTCGCACGAGGATGGCGATGTCCGCTGGCTGCAATGGCCGCAGGCTGCCGTCGGGTTCCCGGAAACCCGCCCGGCCCTCGCGCGCCTGCGCGAGCCACCCGCGTACGGCACTCGCACATCGTTCGGCCATCTCGTCGCGGTACGCGGATGCACCACACACCGCGCCACCGTTGTCGAGCAGCCAGAACGTCATGGCTGTGGCCGGCACGCCATCGATCAGCAGCACCTCTTCCCGTCCGCGCGCCTCGACCGGCTGAAACGGTACGGGGTTGTCGACCTCATCCGAGCCAAAGCGGAACGCACCGCGCGGATGCTGTTCGGCGAAGGCGAAGCAGCGATTGGCGGCCTCGACCATGTCGCGGGTGGAGCGGTAGTTGGTGCTGAGCGTGTAATGCCGGTTCAGCGTGGCGGTGCGCGCACGCAGATAAGTGTGGATGTCGGCCCCGCGGAAAGCGTAGATCGCCTGTTTGGGGTCTCCGATCATGAACAGGCCGATCTCGCGCGGGTTGTCGGCGATGCGATACACGCGCTCGAAGATGCGGTACTGCAGCGGGTCCGTATCCTGGAACTCGTCGATCAACGCCACCGGGAACTGCTCGCGGATACGTGCGGCAAGTCGGTCGCCGCCTTGTCCAGCCAGCGCACGGTCGAGGCGTGCGAGCAGATCATCGAAGCCGAGTTCGGCGCGGCGAATCTTCTCGGCGTCGAACGTCGCGCGCACTTCGCTCAATGCATGAAGCAACAACAGGGGCTTGATCTGCGGCTCACCGTCCGCCACGTCGGCCCACTGATCGATGGCCTGGAACGCCGGATGTCGTGGTGTAACGGCCTTGGCCTTGAGCTTGATACGCGTCTGGCCGAACTTGGCAAGATTGGCAGGCGCTGCGGCTCCCTCGCTCCACGCCGCCAGATCGCCCACCCATTGGGTGAAGGTCGCGTCATCGTCCTTGTTGCGATAGACGTTGCCATGCAGGCTCGGGCGCAGCGCATGGAGCATGATTTCGAGCGCCTCGCGATCGGACGCCCATGCGTGGCGAGCCGCATTTGCTGCGGACTCGCATGCCTCCTGCCACGCAGCAGCCGGGGCCAGGACATGCGCCAGCGATGCCGGCGGGTGGAGTACCTGCTCGCCCACGAAAAAACGCACATCCGTTCGTGCCAGCAAAGGCTTGAGCGCGGCGGCAAGATCATCCGGTCCGGCGAAGCATGTACGCACGGCACCCGCTTCGCGCGGCGAAAGCGCGTAGAAGTTGCGGCGCCAATAGTCACGCACGACCTCGAGCAGCAATTCGCCCTGATCCGTAGCCAACTCCTGGGCGAACAGGCTGCCGCTGTCGAAGGCATGCTCACGCAACATGCGATAGCACCAGGCGTGGATGGTCGACACGGCCGCCTCGTCCATCCACTCGGCGGCCAGCCGCAGCAAGCGCGCACACGCCGGCCAGCGATCGTGCGGATAGCTGTCGCGCAGCGCTTCGAGCAGGCCATCGTGCGCCGCGTCGGGCTCTCCGAAGCATCTCGCCGCTTCGGTCAGACGCGCACGGATGCGGTCGCGCAATTCCTGCGTGGCGGCGTCGGTAAACGTGACGACGAGGATTTCCGGTGGCGTCAGCGCGCGGCCGAACGCCGCTTCACCCCCGTGATCGAGCACCAGCCGCACGTAAAGCAACGCGATGGTGAAGGTCTTGCCCGTACCCGCGCTGGCCTCGATGAGCCGGCTGCCGTGCAACGGAAAATCGAGTACCGACAATGCAACGGGCACGCTCATGCCGACACCTCGTCCTGGTCGTCGCGCGCCAGCACGTGGCGATGAAGCGTGCCGTAGAGCACTTCGGCCCAGTGCTTGAATTCGCCCTCGGCGTAGAGACTGGCGAAATCCGGATAAGCACGGGCCAGCGCCGCCGATTGCTGAAGCTCGCCAGTAAGGTTGTAGCCGCCTTCGTAGCGACGTTCGGCCTCGCTCAGCGCGCGCACTTCGTCTTGCTGGTCGAGCCAGGCAAAAGCGGTGCGGCATGCGACTGGCAACGGCCGACGCATCCCTTCGCGCCAGGCATCGATGAGTGCATCGAGTTCGACGCGCGCCACGCCTGCCGGCACCGGTTCCCACACAAGATCGCCTGTCGTTCCCACCAGCCACGTCGTCACCGGCGCGCCGCAGAGTTGCCGCGCAAGATGCGCCACCCAATGACGCACCAGGGTATGCCAACGATAGTGGTCGCCTTCATGCAGCTTGCCGCTGACGAGTTCGATGCGAGCCTGCGCGCCGTTCACATCGCACCGCAGGCCAGTCGCCCAGTCAGCCAGCGTGACGTCGGCATGCCGATGTTCGAACTCGCGCGGCGCTTCGTCTTCGATCGGATACGCGTCCAATGCGTCGCGATAGCGCTGAAGGAGGTCCGGCAATGGAGCGGCGAGATCATCGGCTTCACGCGTACCGAAGGCGCCTACGGGCAGACGTCCCTCGCCGCGCAGGCGGTCCACCTCGGCCGCGATGCGCGAGGCGAATGACGGATCGGAGTCGGCCTCGACTGCCGGCCGGAGGCGCTGTACGAGGGTATCGGTCAGTTGCCAGTTGTCGAGCCCGTCGAGTACGAAAGGTTCATCGTCGTTGTCGGTCAGCGGCGCTTCGCCGAAACGCACTTTCAAGCGTTGCGCGAAAAATGCCTTGACCGGATCGGCGACAAAGTCCTGCAACACACGCAGTCCGATCGGTGCGTTGATTTCGTGTTCGGGCAGGACGTTCGTTTGCCCGGCAGCTTCGGCCCGGCGATAGACCTCGCGCCATTCGCGCGCATAGGTGAATGCGCCATCGACGCCCACTTCGTCGCGTGCCTGCGAAAAATAGACGCGGCTGAACGGTTGCAGCGGATGTTCGCGCGTGATCGCGGCGAGGATATCGCCGCCATCGGCCAGCCGCCAACCTGCCGCGAAGTGATCGCGCAGTTGGCCGATCAATACCGAAGGCGGTCGCACGCTGTTGTCACGGATGCTGCGCCCCACCCAGCTTACATAGAGTTGCTCGCGCGCCGAAAGCAGCGCTTCGAGCAGCAGGTAGCGGTCGTCCTCGCGCCGCGAGCGATCGCCGGGACGGTAGTCGTTGCGCATCAAGTCGAAGTCGAGCGGCTGAACCACGCGCGGGTAGTCGCCGTCATTCATGCCCAGCAGGCACACCACGCGGAACGGGATCGCGCGCATCGGCATGAGCGTACAGAAGCTCACCGCGCCGGCGAGGAAGCGCTGATTCAATCCGCCGGCATCGAGCCCGCCCAGCCATGCTTCGCGCACGACTGTCACGGGCACCGCTTCATCGAAGCCGGCACGGACGCAACTGTCGAGCCACGCGTCGAGCAACTTGAGCATCTGCTGGTGCAACAGATCGTCGCGCTCATCACTGGCGACGAAGAAATTCTCCAGCAGCAGGCGCAGGCGCTCGACCCACTGCGAAGGTGTAGCCGGTTCGGCAAGTTGCTGCGCGGTGGTATCGAGCGCCGCGAGCAGTTGCGCGAGCGGGCCCAGCAGCGATGCGTCGAGTCCGCCGATCTCGGCATACGGCTCGATGCCGTTGAACGCATCGCCCTCGCCTACCGCAAAGCCGAGCAGCATGCGTCGCAGGCCGAAGCGCCATGTATTGGCCTCGTCCGCCGCAGGCAGGCCCAGGCGTTGCCGTTGGGCACCGTCGAGCCCCCATCTCACGCCCGCGCCGTCGATCCAGCGTCGCAGCAGCGGCAGATCGGTTTCCGCAATGTCGAATCGCGCACGCAGCGCGGCAACATCGAGCAGGTCGAGAATCTCGCTCACCGCAAAGCGGCTCTCGGGCAGACGCAGGAGGAGTTCGAGCGCCACCAGCATCGGCTCGCGACCGCGCTGGCCCTGGTCCGCGAGCGTGTAGGGAATGAAGCGACGATCGTCGCGTGCCAATTGCCCGAAAACGGCCTCGATGTGCGGCGCGTAGGTGTTGACGTCGGGCACCATGACAATGACGTCGCGCGCATGCAGCGTGGGATCGGCGTCGAAGCGCGCGAGCAACTGGTCATGCAGCACTTCGACTTCGCGCTGTGCGCTGTGCGCGACGTGAAAGCGCACGGAGGCGTCGCGATGCGGGTCGAGCGCCGGCCACAGCGCGCGGCTTTCGGCCAGCGGGCGCAATTCAAGGATGTCGTTCTGCAATTGGCCGAGCAACGTCTGCGGCTCGTCGTCGCTGAACAGATCGATTCGCCCGTTGGTGACACCGCCGAAGAGCCCGCGATAGCGCTCCGGGTCGTCGTGGCGATCGAGCAGGTTGATGTAATCGCGCCCCTGCTTGCCCCACGCCGCGAGCAAGGGGTGCGCATACTGATGCTGCAGTTCGTCGTCGAGCACTGCCGGCATGCCTGGTCGACGACGCTGGCGACGATACTCGTGGCGCAACAGGTCTTTGTCCGCGACGATGTCCGCCCAGTGATGGCGACACGGGTTGTGGACGCATAGCAAGACCTGCGAGAACCGTGCGATGGCGGCGAGCGCTTCGACCGATTGCGCCGGCATCGCCGAGATGCCGAACACCACGACCCGACGCGGCAGGCCAGCGGGGCGAACGCTCGCGTGTTCGAGCGCCTCAAGAAAATGTCGGTGGACGCCGGCACGGCTGGCGGACAGACCTTCGTCGCCGACGTCTGCCGTCAATGCGCGCCATAGTTCGGGCTGCCAGCGCTCGTCGGGCGGCAGCGCGCGCGCACCGCCGCTGGCGGTGTGGATGCGGTCGTGCCCGGCGCGCCAATCCTCGAGCCAATCGGCGCGATAGACCTGGTATTGATCGAACAGATCCGCCAGGCGCTGCGAGAGCTGGTGGCGTTTGCGCAGATCGGCGTCGTCGGCGAGATACCGACGCAGCACGGCAAAAACCGGGCGCTCGATGAGCGCTGGCAGCAGGCGCATGAGTCGCCACACGAGCGGCCCCTCATCCAGCGCCGAGACGTCGGGCACGCGATCGCGCCCGAGCACTCCGCGATAGGCCCGCCACAGAAATTGCGCCGGCAGTTCGACCGACATCGACGCAGTCACCCCGCAGCCGCCTTCTTCCACGTCGCGCGCGAGCGCCAGCTTGAGCCACTGCGCAATGCCATTGCTCTGCACGAGAATGACTTCGGATTCCAGCGGCGCCAACGGATGCGCACGCATCCAGCCGACGAGCAGGTCGCGCAGCGATTCGGGCTGGTTGCCGTGAATGACCATCAGTCCGGGCGTCAGATCCATCGGGTGCTCAGCGTGAAGGCGGGAAGGGGGTTCGGCGGTTCATGCCGCAGGCATCGCTGCGGCTGCCGGCGAAACCGCAAGTATAGCGACGCACGCGCGTCGCACCGCCGGTACGACGGAATCAGTCGCCGGCGGCAAGCTGGCGGATGACGTAGCCGCGCTGGCCGAGACGATCGACCACGCTGCCCTGCCCCGCAAGATGGCCGACGCCGACGATCACGAAGGGCGCCCGGCCGTCGTCGAGCCAGCCGGCGATCTTGTCTGCCATCTCGGCGTTGCGGCGGTCCAGCAATTCAGCCCGCCAGCGGTCGTCGCTGCCGCCGCCTTCGCGGATGAGCGCGTCGAGCCGTTCACCGTCGCCGCGCTGCCATGCGCGCACCAGGTCGTCGAAATAGGCGTCGAGCCGATGATCGCGCAGCAATGACAAGGTCTGGCGCAATCCTTCGACCTGTTCATCGAGGCTCGTCCCCTGCAGCGCGTCGATCTAGCGCTGCACGGTTTCGAGCTCGTTGACGGTCTTGCCCTGGGTGCGCGCGCGCGCGAGCAGCCACAGATCGACGCCCTGATCGGCACGCAGGCCGGCGCGCTGCGCGGCGGTGATGCCGATCATCGTGCCAACCATCCACGGCCGCATGCCCATCATCGGCTGCGCTGGCAGATCGAGCTCATTGAGCGCGTGTTGCAGCGCTTCGCCGTCAGCCTTGCCGAGCAGATCCGAAAGACGTTCGCCGACGGGCAGGAGCGCCGCACGCATGATGCGCTCTTGCAGGTCGCCGCGAGCGGGGTCGACTTCGACGGCGATTTCGCGTGCCGCATCAAAACGCTGCAGCACGCCGCTGGGCAAGGGGTAGCAGCCGGCGCGGCAGACGTGGATGGAGCCGAACAGGTACACTGTCGCGCGGGCGCCTCGCACCTCCCACAGCGGCAGGCGCGTATCGTCGGCCAGAGCGATCAGCGGAGAAAATGTCAGGAGCAGGCTCAACAGCCCGTGACGACGCAAAAAACCTAACAGTCGCATTGGTTTCCAACACACCGCCCAGGGGCGGCGACAAGCATTGAACTCAGAACCTAGAACGCCATGAACGACGCCATCGCACCGCGACCGCGCGCCATCTTCCTCATGGGCCCCACCGCCAGCGGCAAGACTGCCTGCGCGCTGGCGCTGGCCGATGCGCTGCCGATCGAAATCATCAGCGTCGATTCGGCATTGGTGTTCCGCGACATGGACATCGGCACCGCCAAGCCCGACGCGGCGGAACAGGCGCGCTGCCCGCATCATCTCATCGACATCGTCAGTCCGGAAGACGCCTATTCGGCCGCACGCTTCCGCGAGGATGCGCTGCGTCTCATCGACGACATCCATGGGCGCGGCAATATCCCGCTGTTGGCCGGTGGGACGATGCTCTACTACAAGGCGCTGCGCGAAGGGCTGTCCGATCTGCCGGAAGCCGACCCGGCCCTGCGGGCGCATATCGATGAAGTCGCCGTCACACGCGGCTGGCCCGCCCTGCACGCGGAACTGGCAGCGCTCGATCCGGATGCCGCCGCCCGGCTCGCGCCGAACGACGCGCAACGCATCCAGCGCGCGCTGGAGATCGTCCGCATCACAGGCCGGCCGCTGGCAGAAAGCTACGCCCGCAAGTCGCAGGCCGAACCTGCGGCGGACTTCCTCACGCTGATGCTGCAGCCGTCCGACCGCACCGTGCTGCACGAACGCATTGCCCAACGCTTCGATGCCATGCTCGCCGCCGGATTCGAGGACGAAGTCATCGCCCTGCGCGAGCGCTATCGCCTGCGCTTGGACATGACATCCATGCGCTGCGTGGGGTACCGGCAAATGTGGGAGTACCTGGAAGGCGAAACCGACTACGCCACCATGCGCGAGAAAGGCGTGGCGGCCACTCGCCAGTTGGCCAAGCGGCAGATCACGTGGATGCGTCAGTTCGTCGGGCAATGGCCCGACGTTCATGAAGTGGATAGTCTGGCGGCGGACGCCACGGCGCAGGCGCTGGATCATGTGCGGCACTGGCTGGCAGCGCCGCCCGCGACGGTCAGCTCGCCAGCCGCGTAATCCCCAACAGCAGCAGGATCAGCACGTTCAACACCAGGGTGCGACGCACCAGCCCGACCGTGCTTTGCAGGTATTCGACCTCGGCATCATCGCCGGTACCCAGGTCGGGGCGTTCAATCACCTCGCCGCTCTGGTGGATGGGCATGCCCAGGCGCACGCCGAGCGCACCGGCGCCCGCAGCCAGCAGCACGCCTTCGTTGCGGTCGGGCCACTCGGGCGCCTGGACGCGCCAGCAGTAGGCGGCGTCTTCGAAGTCGCCCACGATCGAGAACGCCATGGCGGTGATGCGCGCCGGCAGCCATTCGATGTAATAGAACGCGCGCCGCGCGAACCCGCCGAAGTCGCCGATCGCTGGACCGATGCGCGCGCCCCAGGCCTTGTCGAAATGCGCCGCCATGCGATAGAGCACCGCACCGCTCGGACCGGGGAAGATCACGAACAGCACGATGATGGCAAACACTTGGCGGTGCGCGCCGACCAGGCCTTGCTCGATGGTCAGGCGGGTGACTTCCTGCGTGCTGGACAGCTCGTGCAGGTGGCCGCGCCACTGGCCGATCAGCTCACGCGCACGCGGCAGGTCCTGCGCACGCAAGGCGGCGTGGATCCGCGTGAAGTAATGGCTGACGTGGCGAAAGCCCATGGTGTAGTACAGCACCGCCACATTGAAGACGAATGCCACCACCGGGTGAATCTGGTAGAGCAGCCAGTACACGACTGCGGACAATACGACGGGAGGAATCACCATCAGGCACCACGCAATGATGCCGTGGCTTGCCTGACCGTCATTGAAGCGGCTCTCGAAGAAGTGTCCCAGCGCATCGAGCGGCTGGTGCAGGTACTTGGCCGCGTTCAGCGGCCGGAACTGTTCGAGAATCAGTGCGAGAACAAGTGAGAACAGGGTCATGTTTTTGTAAATGGTCGCAGCATCGGGGCTCTGGCCGGCCAGGACCCGAAGATAACATACTCGACTGATGCGCCCGGGCACGCATGTCGCCCCGGTGCGACGATGCCGATGCCTTAACGTTCGTGCATCGTGCCAGCGGGCCTCACGGGACGGCCGAGGAAGTCGCAGAACATGGCCAGCATGCCGGCGGTCGCGCCCCAGATGAAGCGCCCCGCGTGCGGTACGGCGTAGAACTCGCGCACCACGCCGGCGCGTTCGATGCGATGGCACTGGTAATTGCGCGGGTCGGTCACGAACGCCAGCGGCACCTCGAAGACCTCTGCCACCTCGAAGTCGTCCGGCGCCAGCACGAACGGCGCCTGGACCAGGCCGACCACCGGTGTGATGCGAAATCCCGTGATGGTGGCGTAGCTTGGCAGGCGGCCGAACACGTCCACAGCGCTGCGCGGAAGACCGGTTTCTTCTTCCGTTTCACGCAGCGCCGCAGCAATGTCGTCGCCATCGCCGGGCTCGACCCTGCCGCCGGGAAACGATATCTGTCCTGGATGGTGATAGAGGCGATCGCTGCGGCGGGTGAGCAACAGGCTGAGCGCGCCAGCACGTTCGACGATGGGGATGAGTACGGCGGCGCGCGCATGGTCGAACTCTTCGTCCGGCGCGCCCTCCTCCGGCCATTCAAACGTTTGTTCGCTGTCGAAACGATGGCGCAGGCCGGCAATCGACAACGCGGCAAGTGGTTCAGAAAGGATGTCCGTCTCCAGCTGGAAGGCCGGGCGGCGCAGTCAGAAGCGCCGCGTCAGCGTCATGGTCGCGCCGTCGCGGCGCATGTTCGTGCGATTGAGGAAGCTCGCGCCCAGCAGTACGTAGGGCATGTCGGCCTGCAGGACCATGCCTTCGACGTCGTGCAGGGTGATGCCGCCGACGGTGACGGTGTTCAACCGTACCCGCCACGTCTGCACCGTGCCGTTGGCGGTGTTCGCCATGCCTTGCTGCCCGCTGCGGTAATCGATGCCGGCCGCGCGGGCCACGCTCGGCCCCATCGCTACGGTTGAGGCACCCGTATCGACGAAAAAGTTCACCGACGCGCCATTGATCGAACCTGCCGTCAGGAAATGGCCGCGTCCGTCGGCCACCAGCGTGACGTTCTGTTCGCCCGCGCCGGACGCAGTGTCCGCAATCTGCACCGGCTGGCCGCCGAGTGCGATGTTCTGCCGCTGCCCGTCGACCTCGACCGTCGCACTGTCGGCGCCGATGGCAAGCAACTTCACGCCCCATGCGCTCTGCCCGACAGCCAGCGTCCGCGGCGCACGTGCGTCGATGACGAGCACCGCCTTGCCGGGGAAAAGGCCGACCAGCGCCACGCCCGTGGCGTGTGCGGCCCCGCTGAGTGCGCCTACAATGGCGCAAACCGCAAGCATTCGAACAACACGCCCCCGCCGTCTGCAGATGAAGCCCATTGCGATCTTTCAACATTGCCAGAACGTTCAACCCGGGCATTTTGCCAGTTTCCTCGACCGACATTCGATTCCCTGGACGCTCGTCCGTGTGGATGAAGGCGCCCCCATTCCCGAGCGCGTCGGAGCGTTTTCGGGCCTGTGCTTCATGGGCGGGCCGATGAGTGTCAATGACGATCTGCCCTGGATCGAACGCGAACTCGACCTGATCCGCCACGCCATCGACAGCAGCGTACCCGTCATTGGCCACTGTCTGGGTGGCCAGTTGATGTCACGTGCACTGGGCGGAGAGGTCACACGAAACCCCGTGCGCGAGATTGGCTGGACGCGCATCACGGCCACCGACACGCCGCATGCGCGCCAGTGGCTGGGCGACGTGCGCGGCTTCGATGCCTACCAATGGCATGGCGAGACCTTCACCATACCAGCCGGCGCCACGCGCATCCTGGAAGGCGAGAACTGCACCAACCAGGCCTACGTGCTCGGTCCGGGCGAGGGCATTCATCTGGGCATGCAGTTCCATATCGAGATGACCGAGGCGCTGATCCGCAATTGGACGCACGAATGGTCGCGTGAATTCGAGCGCACCCCGTTGCCCGCCACGACTCAACTGCCGGCGAGCCAGTTCGAGCAGATGCGCGTTGCCCTGCCCGCGCAACTGGCCATTGCCGATCGCCTCTACACGCGCTGGATCGCCGCACTCGCCGGCTGAGCGTCACTCACCCATCGGCACGTCGCCATGGGCGACATCCCGGCGGTCGCCGGACAGTTGGAGGAAGATCGCCGCCGCCACCATGCCCATCAGCCCGACGGTGCAGAAGGTTGCCTGGAAGCTCGAGATGATGTCGCCGGTCTCGAAGACGTTCACAAAGCCATTGAGCAACGCGGCCGAAGCGCCCACGCCCATGCTGATCGCCAATTGCATGATGACCGACAGCAGCGTGTTGCCGCTGCTGGCATCCTCGGCGGGCAGATCCTGGAGGGCCACGGTGTTCATCGCGGTGAACTGAAGACCATTGACGAAGCCGAAGATGAATAGCTGCACGATCACCAGCCACAGCGGGAGCTTGAGCGGCACCAGGGCCATGCTCATGATCATCAACCCCACCAGCAGCGTGTTCACCGTAAGTACCTTGCGATAGCCGAAACGGCCGATCACGCGCCCGACTCCAATGCGCGACAGGAGCGATGCAAGCGCGGAAGGAATCATCATCAGGCCGGACTGCAGGGGCGAGTATTCCATGCCGATCTGGAACATCAGGGGCAGCAGGAAAGGGATGCCGCCGCTGCCGATGCGTGCGAAGAGATTGCCCAGCAGCCCGACCGAATAGCTGTTGATGCGGAATAACCGCGGCGAAAACAGGGGCAATGAAAAACGCGTGGCGTGCAACCAGTAAGCCCCGAGCAAGCCCGCGCCGGCGACCATCAACAGCATGGCGAGAGAAAGCGACAGCCCCAGTTCGCCGAGACCTTCGAGCGCCAGTGAAATCAGGGCGATGGCCAGCGCGAACATGCCATAACCCCGAAAGTCGAACGGCTGCCCCTTGTCGACGGGGAACACCGGCATCAGCCGGAACGTCAGCGCAATGCCGGCAAGGCCAATGGGCACGTTGATCAGGAAGATCCAGTGCCACGAGATGCTCTCGGACAACCATCCGCCGACGAAAGGACCCAGCAGTGGCCCGATCAACGCTGGCAGCGCCACGAACGAGAGTGCAGCGAGCAATTCTTCGCGCGACACCGTGCGTAGCACCGCCAAACGCCCCACCGGCATGAGAAAGGCGCCGCCGACGCCCTGCACCACGCGCGCGCCCACGAGCTGCTCGAGCGTGCGTGACTCGGCGCACAGCACGGAGCCCAGCGTGAACAGGGCGATCGCACACAGGTAGACGCGCCGGATGCCGAAGCGGTCCGCCACCCAACCCGATGCGGGCATGAGCAGGGCCACCGTCAGCATGTAGCCGATGACGACCATTTCCATCTTGAGCGGGCTGGCTTTCAGATCGGTGGCAATCGAAGGCAATGCAGTATTGACGATGGTGGAATCGAGCATCTGCATCAGCAGACCGACCGCCACCAGCCACAGCAGCGGTCGATGATCGCGATGAATCTCCATGCGTTGAGTCCCCGTCTTGGCTGAACTGCGAAGGAAGGCGCCCCGACAGTCTGGAGCAGACTGCGTGCATGTCAAGACAATATGCGCTCGCCATGTGACGGAAGGCGGCAGCCCGCGGGAGGCCCCATTCTCCCGCAAGGAGAAACCCGATCTGTCCTGATGGGCAAGGGCGCATATTTCCGGTGCAACGCGTCGGCGGCTGTCCTACAACGAATCTGGGTGAGGCCTACAGCGTTTTGATGCCGGCAAGCGCAACATGGTCAGCATTGGCCGAAGAGCTAAAAACAGCCGTCCCCAACTCCCCCGACGCTCCCAATGCGAGGTGCCCCATGAACCACGTGAAAGCATTACTGGCCTTCATCGTGAGCGCCTGCCTACTGATTGCGCTTGCCGGTCATCAGCAGGAAAAAGAAGAGTTTGCCGGACAACAGCCCCCGGTCAAAGCCACGCAGGATGCCACGGGCGGCAAGCCTGTGCGCATGCAGTGGCCGAGTTGATAGGTTCGCGCTCTCATTCCGCCAGACCGCCGGTCTGCCCCGCAGAACGGGGCCACCTGTTCGGCGCTATGGCGACGTGATGGTGATCGCGTCGCCTGTCGAAGTCTCTGCCAGATCCAGCACCAGCGTATCCGTGGCGGCATCGTAAGCGGCCCTGAAACCATCGCTCACGTTGACTGCCGGTACATGCCCCATCCAGTCACGCACGCGTAGCGTGAGACGCACCGGTCGGTGAGCCTGCAGCCGCATATGCATCGCACCCTGCGTGACTCTGGCTTCAAGCGTTACCGGTTCCGATGCCTCAACGACTGCATCGCCTTGTTGCCATCGCGTTGCTTCGACCAGCGCCAGGTACGTCGCGCCTTCCCGCCGGCTTGAATAACCGGCGAGTCCCGCCAGGGACGCTGGCGCCACGCGGCTGGCTGCAACACGCGCCTGCTCACCGCCAAGAAGGATCATGTCGCTGGCTGTCGACGTCTCGACGCGCAGCACATGACCATGTGTCGCCGGCAAGGATGTGAGCCTGGCGCCTTTGCCGTCGCGATACGGATACAGCAAGGTTACGAAATCCTGCGACGTTGCCGCGCTGCGCGTCGTGGCGCGCACATGCCACTCCTTGGCCATCCTGTTGCGATACGCCGCATCCAGCGGGACGGCAAACTCGTCGGTCTGTGAAAAAGAAAGTGCCGATGGCGCCGGCCACGCGAACTGCACCTGCAGGCGCGCATCGCCCTTCGCGCTGGCGATCGAAGCATTCGCATCATCCACCTGCATGCGCTCGCGTGCGTGCAACAACCAGTCGAAGCGCGCAGCCTGGCGCGCAGTCAGCTCGTCGAACATCACGAAATAACGTCTGTCGACGAACAGCACGTGCCGCAGCGCCTGCGTAGCCGCCGCGCGATAGGCGTCTAGCGCGTCGCCCGTGGCAAAGGCAAAACGGTCTCCGCCGTAGAAGCGGCTGATGTGCCCCTTGGCGGAGGCGTCCATGATCGGCTGGCCTTGTCCATCGATGAGGATGGCGTTCTTCGAGGCCGTGGTACGCGTCCAGCCTACGTGATGCGGGCTCCCGTACCACTCGCGGTATCCGGAGGAAATCGCCAGCGGCTGCCCGAACGCGCTCAGCACGAAGGCGTTCTGGTCCGCGAAACTGTGGCTGGCCGAACCATACGGACTGCTCTTGAGCGCCAGCATGACGTCATCCTGCGAGCCGAGAGCGGAGTGCATGGCGACCCAGCCGATGTCGCGAAATGCCCGTGCAATCGGCAAGCCTGACAGCGAACCAGCATTCATGCGTGCCCCCTGTCGGCGGTACAGATGCAGCAGGCTGTCGATGGCACTGAATTCGTAATAGCTGAACTTGTCCGGGTAGTTGCCACCGATCGCGTCGGCGTAGGCGAGCAATGCCGGATCGTGCTCGATGAGGCCGAATTTCTCGATCAACAGGCGGCGGTTGGGATTGGGTGAGAGCACATTGGTCAAATCGCCAAAGGACGATGACTGCCCCAGTGGCAGGTTGTATGCGCCAAAGTACCCGTTGTTGCGAAAGAAGGGCCGCGCCAGCGCATCATCGACACCCAGCAACTGCATCGCTTCCAGAAAACGTAGATGCTGCGTCATGCCGGTCGACCAGTAATCCATGCCCTCGGCCCAGCCGCCATCGTCTCCGCCCCAGACCGGAAACTGGCGCGCGTAGTACTCGTAGGCCCACGCAGCGTAACGATCGGCGCCCGGCAGTTCACGCCACAAGGCAACACCGCCCTGCCCCAACGTAGAGATGAAGCGCATGGGATGACTGAGGCTATTGTCGGGCGGCGTCGCGCGCGTGAGCGAGAACTTGCCGGTCAGGCGTGGCCAGAGAATGTCGAGCCGCTTGGCAATGGCCGCTTCGATGCTTGCCCGTTCCTCGGGCGTGAGTGCGTCGTAGGCCCAGTCGTACGCAAAGATCATCGGTCGAAGCGACTGAATGAAGGCTTCGTCGTTGTTGCGGATGTCGATACCGCCGTTCACGTCCCAGCCGGCCAGCGCCATCAGCCAGCGTGCGGCCTCGCGCCCGTATCGCGCATCGCCTGTCACCTGCCAGGTCAGCGCCAGTCGCCACGCCTTGAAACCCGTATCGTTGGCGGTGGTGTAGGCATCGCGCCAAAGCCGCGCCGCATCCGCATCGAGCTTGCGCGGAATGCGTTGTGGCTCATTCGGAAGGGCTTCGTTCAGCGCATCGACGCGGATGCGCTGCCACAGCCGCCCCACCGCGGAGTTGGCCGGCGCATCATGGATGAAGGTCCGCAGGCCGTCGATGTCTGCCGTCGTCAGCAACAGGCGCGGATGCGCTACTGGCAATCTGGCGCGCAACGCAGCCACGCGGGCGGCGACCAGGGCTTCGTCTTGTTCCGGCAAATGCTGCGCTGACGCCAGCCCCGTCGCAACCCACAAGCACACCGCCACCAACAGCCGCCAAGCCATGCCGCCCCCTATGTTTTTGTGTTGCCTTTTCGATCGGGCTCGAGCATATCGCCGCCGCCAAGATAGCCCCATGGAAACTTCTGCCCAGTCCGCTGTTCCGCCCGCGATCTGTTGGCTATAACCCGAGCGGGAAAATGGCGCGTTTTCGCCAAACGAAAAATATTCAACCGATCGGTTGACAGTCCCGAACCGGGCACCTAAATTCAACCACATGGTTGAATATAACTCTCCACCCCTCGATGATGTCTTCCACGCGCTGGCCGACGGGACGCGCCGCGCCATGTTGCGGACGCTCGCGGACAGGCCGGCCTCGATCGGCGAACTGGCCTCGCCTTTCGAGATATCGCTGGCGGCGGCCTCCAAGCACATCAAGGTGCTCGAACGCGCAGGACTGGTGCAGCGTACGGTGCAGGGCCGCACGCACATTTGCGCGCTGAACGCGGCGCCGCTGCATGCCGGGATGGAGTGGATGCGTCACTACGAGAAGTTCTGGACCGAGCGGCTGGACCTGCTCGAGTCCTTACTCAAAGCGGAATCTCCCCCCAGGACGAAACCGCACCCCGACAGGAGCAAGCCATGACCGAAACCGTACTTCTCAGCAAACCGACGGACGAGCACGCCGTCCTCACCGCCCCCGACACGATTCGCCTGGAACGATGGCTGCCCGGCCCGGCCGAACGCGTCTGGCGTTACCTGACCGAACCCGATCTGCGCGCCCAGTGGTTGGCAGGCGGCACGATGGCGTTGCACAAGGATGGTCCGATGGAGCTGGTCTTTCACAACGCGCAGCTGTCCTCGGCAGACGACGATCCGCCACCGGCCGGCTTCGAAGGCGCCTCCAGAGAACATCTCATGCAGGGACGCATCATCGAATGCGATCCGCCTCGCCAACTGGCTTATCTGTGGTTCCACGACGCCACCGCGCCATCGGAGGTCCGCTTTGAACTGGCCCCACGTGGCGAACGCGTGCTGCTGACGGTCACGCATACGCGTATCGCGTCGCGCGAGGCGATGCTGAGCTTCACGCCCGGCTGGCACACGCACCTGGCGATGCTGCGTGCCCGGCTCTCGGGCGACATGCCGCCGCCGTTCTGGCGCACCTTCGCGTCGTTGCGGGCGGAATACGCCAAGCGGCTGGCGCAAGGCGAGCAAGGCTGAATCGGCAATCTGGCAAAGTCAGGCTGGTAGACGCAAAAACGCCCTGCAATCCCGTGGAAACCACGACATTACAGGGCGCTTGCTTTCTGGCGGAGTGGACGGGACTCGAACCCGCGACCCCCGGCGTGACAGGCCGGTATTCTAACCGACTGAACTACCACTCCTCGCGATGCCGGTCGGTGATCGGCACAGCTTGAACTACATGATCCTGCGCGGTACAGCCACTACATTCGCACAGTCTCATTCGAGCCTGGCGTCCCCACGGGGATTCGAACCCCGGTTATCGCCGTGAAAGGGCGGTGTCCTAGGCCTCTAGACGATGGGGACCTGGATACTTCATCGTTGCATCCGAAGGCGTCACAACCTTCA
The DNA here is from genome assembly GCF_041807905.1 of Uliginosibacterium sp. sgz301328. Classification (NCBI taxonomy): domain Bacteria; kingdom Pseudomonadati; phylum Pseudomonadota; class Betaproteobacteria; order Rhodocyclales; family Zoogloeaceae; genus Uliginosibacterium; species Uliginosibacterium sp. sgz301328. Next base: position 40,598 of record NZ_JBGVSA010000024.1, on the reverse strand, counting down.
TGATGGATGCATTTACTACCTGTTGCGTAAAAAAAGCCGCCTTCGTGAGGCGGCTTTTTTTTCAGTCTGGCGGAGTGGACGGGACTCGAACCCGCGACCCCCGGCGTGACAGGCCGGTATTCTAACCGACTGAACTACCACTCCTCGCGATGCCGGTCGGTGATCGGCACAGCTTGAACTACATGATCCTGCGCGGTACAGCCACTACATTCGCACAGTCTCATTCGAGCCTGGCGTCCCCACGGGGATTCGAACCCCGGTTATCGCCGTGAAAGGGCGGTGTCCTAGGCCTCTAGACGATGGGGACCTACGTACAACAATCTTCGCGAGAGTGGTGGAGGTAAGCGGGATCGAACCGCTGACCTCTTGCATGCCATGCAAGCGCTCTCCCAGCTGAGCTATACCCCCGTCCAGCGAAGAAGCCGCATTATAGGAACCGACCATAGGGTCGTCAACATCTTTTTGCGAGAAAACGCCATTCCGCTTGCGCGGGCGCACATACCCATACAGGCATCATCCCGTATCAATCCTCTCGCTCGCCTTGCGTGAGGCGGGGTCGGCGCGCTGCGGCAAACCGCACCCGGATTGCTCCCGGAAATGGCGATCCTTCCGAGCATGTTTTCGATCGCTTCGCAGGTACGGCCGAGGGTTCTGTCGATGGCCGCAACTTATGAATTGCGAACGGATCGGAGTCGGAGCCACCCAGCCCATGCAGACCCGGGCATGGCCTTTGCCAATACTGCGGGCATGTCGCTCATATATTGAGGACGACGGCCAGAGTCTCGCGTGCCAACGGCATGCCCGGGTGCGAGCGTATAATGCGCGCTTTGCCGCACGCCGGGACGCCCCGCCGCGCGGCGTTTTGCTTTGCGTCGCCGTCATTCCCGCTCCCTCTGCCATGAAGCCCAGCCCGTCCGCCGCGCCCTTCTCCGTCCTGCCGTCCCTGTCGTTCCCCAAACCCGGCTCGCGCCTCGATCTGCCAAGATTGGCCGGTTCGTCCGACGCCGCAGCGCTCGCGCAATTGGCCAGGGAACGCAAGCTGGTGGTGATCACCGCCAACCCGCTCGACGCGCAACGCCTGACTGAAGAAATCGCCTGGTTCGCGCCGGGCCTGCGAGTGAATCTGCTGCCCGACTGGGAGACGCTGCCCTATGACAGCTTTTCTCCGCACCAGGATCTGATCTCCGAACGGCTTGCCACGCTGTACGCAATCCAGCGCGGGGAATCGGATATCACCCTGGTGCCCGCGCCCACCGCGCTCTATCGCATGGCGCCGCCGGCCTACATGGCTGCGTACACCTTCTTTCTCAAAGCAGGTGAACGGCTGGACGTCGAAGCGCTTCGTGCGCAAATGGCGCTGGCGGGCTACGAGCACGTCACGCAGGTCGTGCGCCCCGGCGAATTCTCGGTGCGCGGCGGGTTGATCGATCTCTTTCCGATGGGCGCGCAACTGCCCTTCCGTGTCGACCTGTTCGACGACGACATCGAAACCATCCGTACCTTTGATCCGGACTCCCAGCGCACCGTCTATCCGGTACCGGAAATCCGCCTGCTTCCGGCACGTGAATTCCCGCTCGATGACGCGGCACGCAGCCGCTTCCGCCAGGCATTCCGCGAAGCCTTCGAGGGCGACCCATCCAAGTCCATCATCTACAAGGACATCTCGAACGGCATCGCCTCACCCGGCATCGAGTACTACCTGCCCCTGTTCTTCGAATCGACGGCGACGGTATTCGACTACCTGCCGCGCGATGCGGTCGTGATCACGCATAACGACGTGCCGACCGCCATTGAAGACTTCTGGCGCGAAGCGCAGGGCCGCTATCGCTTGCTTGCCGGAGATCGCGCGCGCCCTCTGCTGTCGCCAGATCGTCTGTTCATTTCGAGCGAGCAATTCTTCGTCGCGCTCGGCGCCCTGCCCCGCATCGCCATGGGCCTTGCCAACGACACACCGTCGCCCACGGCCGCCATCAATGACTTGGGTGTAGACCGCAAATCGCCCGACCCGCTCTACAAGCTCAAGGCTTTCCTGTCGGGCTTCGACGGCCGCACGCTGCTGCTCGCAGAATCCGCCGGTCGCGCGCAGACGATGTCCGAGTACTTCGCCGAATACGGCGTCAAGCCAACCAGCAGCGCGGACTTCGCCGCGTTCCTCGCGGGCGACGCCAGACTCGCGCTGAGCGTGGGGCCGTTGTCGGCGGGCTTCCTCGACATCGCATCGCGCGTCGCCATCCTGACTGAAAACGAGTTGTACGCGACGCAGGCCCGCCCGCGCGGCCGGGGTCGCGACGGGCGCAAGACATCGATCGAAGGCTGGCTCAAGGATCTTTCCGAACTGAAGGTGGGCGATCCGGTCGTGCATGCCAGCCATGGCATCGGCCGCTATCTTGGCCTCGTCTATCTCGATCTGGGTGAAGGCGAAACCGAATTCCTGGACCTGGAATACTCCAACGGCGACAAGCTGTACGTACCGGTTTCGCAACTGCATGTGATCACGCGTTACGCTGGGGCGGACCCGGATGGCGTGGCGTTGCATCGCCTTGGCAGCGGTCAGTGGGAGAAGGCCAAGCGCAAGGCCGCGCAGCAGGTGCGCGACACCGCCGCCGAATTGCTCGCGCTCTACGCGCAGCGCGCGGCACGCCCCGGGCACAAGTTCGACTTCAAGCAGCACGACCTGGAAGCCTTTGCCGAAGGCTTCGGTTTTGAAGAAACACCCGACCAGCTCGCCGCCATCAACGCGGTGGTCGAAGACATGCGCTCAGGCCGTCCGATGGACCGGCTCGTGTGCGGCGACGTGGGTTTCGGCAAGACCGAAGTGGCCCTGCGCGCAGCCTTCATCGCCATTCAGGACGGCAAGCAGGTTGCCGTGCTCTGCCCCACCACGCTGCTTGCCGAGCAGCACTACCAGACTTTCGTCGATCGCTTTGCCGACTGGCCCGTGCGCATCGCCGAACTGTCGCGGTTCCGCAGCGCCAAGGAACAAGCCGAAGCGCTGGAGCAACTTGCTGAAGGCAAGCTCGACATCATCATCGGCACGCACCGCCTGCTCCAGAAGGACGTGGAATTCAAACGCCTCGGCCTGGTGATCATCGACGAGGAACACCGCTTTGGTGTGCGGCAGAAGGAATCGCTCAAGAGCCTGCGCAGCGAAGTCGACATCCTCACGCTGACCGCCACGCCGATTCCGCGCACGCTGGGCATGGCCATGGAAGGCCTGCGCGAGTTCTCAGTGATTGCCACCGCCCCGCAAAAGCGGCTGGCGATCAAGACCTTCGTGCAGAAGTACTCCAAGGGCATCATCCGCGAAGCCGTGCTGCGCGAATTCAAGCGCGGCGGGCAGGTGTACTTCCTCCACAACGAAGTGGAGACCATCGAGAACATGCATCAGGCCTTGCAGGAATTGCTGCCCGAAGCGCGCATCGCGGTGGGCCACGGCCAGTTGCCGGAACGCGAACTCGAACGCGTCATGCGCGACTTCACCACACAGCGCGCCAACCTGTTGTTGTGCACGACCATCATCGAGACTGGCATCAACATCCCGACGGCCAACACCATCGTCATCAATCGCGCCGACCGCTTCGGGCTGGCGCAGTTGCATCAGTTGCGGGGCCGTGTCGGGCGTTCGCACCACCAGGCGTACGCCTACCTGCTCACTGACGTCGAAAAGCCCAGCGCCAACGCGCAGAAGCGGCTTGAAGCCATCACCATGATGGAAGACCTCGGTTCCGGCTTCTACCTTGCCATGCACGATCTCGAAATCCGCGGCGCGGGCGAGGTATTGGGCGAATCGCAATCGGGCGAGATACAGCAAGTGGGTTTTTCGCTCTACACCGAAATGCTCAAGCGCGCAGTCAAGGCACTGCAGGCCGGCAAGGAACCGAACCTCGCGCAGCCGCTGGACGTGGTCTCGGAAATCAACCTGCACGTGCCGGCACTATTGCCCAGCGATTACTGCAGCGACGTGCAGGAGCGCCTTACGCTCTACAAGCGCATGGCCAACTGCGACAGCTCCGATGAGCTGCAGGGCATCCAGGAAGAACTGATCGACCGCTTCGGCGACATGCCCGAGCAGACACAGGCGCTGATCGAGACGCACCGCATGCGGCTGGCGGCGGCGCCGCTGGGCATCACCAAGATCGACGCGTCCGAGTCGCGCATCCAGTTGCAGTTCGTGCCCAATCCGCCGATCGAACCGATCCGCATCATCCAGCTTATCCAGAAGAACAAGCACTACAAACTGGCTGGGCAGGACAAGCTCACGGTGACGACGTATTCCGAAACAATCAAAGATCGCGTGGCGCGCATACGCGACATCTTCAAGCAGCTAACCTAGAGTGATGAGCAAGGATACGCAGCGCGACTTTCTTGAACGCTACGAGGACATGGAAGACCACCAGATCCTCGCATTGCATCGTCGACGCGAAGACCTCATCGGCGAGGCCCGCTCCGCGCTGGACGTCACCATGGACCGCCGCGGGCTGGACCGGTCTGCGCCGGCAACCGAATCTGCGGAAGAGGTCGCGCAAGGGCTGCGCGATGGCGCGATGGCACGGCTGTGCAGCCTGGGGCTTGCGGCGATCGTCTGCGTGCCACTGGCGTGGGCGTTCACGCGATTCGTGCCGGCGGTCGGTCCCATTGCCATCGCCTTCATCGTTGTGGCTGCCGCCGTGCTTGGCCATCGCATCGGATTGCAGATCGTGCGGCGCATCAGCGAACACTCCGAATTACCCATCGCGCTGCGCGCACAATCGCTGCAGAGAATGCTGGCCGGGGAAGTTGTCATCGGCGTGGCCCTTGCCGTAGCGGTCTACGCCATGCGTGTGGGGTAGCGCGCCGGCGCGCAGCATCAGCACCGTGCCTGCGGCTCGATCGGCCTGCCGGCCGGATGGAAATCGAGGTCCGTTGCCGGCACGAAACCGTGGACCGCAATATTCAACTCCGTCGGCACGCACAGCATGTTGATCGATACGACGCCGTTGAAAATATCGTCCCGCCTGGCGCGGAAGTTGTCGGCGTTGAACAGCGGCGGAGTGCTCCAGTAAGCGTCGTACCCCAGTTCGCGGATACAACGCTGAAGCGACCCGGACTTCTCGGCCCGGTCGTTTTCCACGTAGATGAGCGGGCGAGACTCGGCAATCAATCGTGTCGCGCCACGCAGCACGTCTTCCTCAAACCCTTCGACATCGATCTTCAACAGGCCGACCGGCTTGCCGGCCAACGCATCGTCGAGCGCCACGCAAGGCACGGTCACCGTCCCTGCCCCGCCTGCCCCGCGCTCCATCGACACGGCCCCATAGTTGGTATCGACTCGCCGGTAATCCGGCAGCGGAAAACTGACGACGCCCGATTGTGCTGCGCACGCATACGGGTACGCCGATGCATGCATCAGGCTGTTCAGGGCGAGGTTGGCGCACAAGAGCTGGAACATCGCCGGCTGCGGCTCGAAGGCAATGAACTCCCGTCCCTCCTGCGCCGCCTTGCGCGCCATCGCAACCGAATGCGACCCCATGTTGGCGCCCACTTCGACAATGCAGCCGGGGCGTGCATAGAGCTGCGCGATGACGTTCCACTCCTCCTCGTTGTACTCGCCATATTCCATCAGCGAACGCGCAACGTAGCGGTCGCAGGTGTTGACGACCATCCAGCCGTGACGTGTTTCGACAAGCGCATTGGGAAAGGGAAGAACGGGAGTCATGGCCTTCATCAAGAAGAGAACGCGGCACGCACGATCGGAAATGGCCGAGCGACGGGGGATTTCACGGCACACCCGCGAGCGAAGTGCAGACGAATATCGAACTGCCGTCGCCAGACGAAAACCTCGGTATCGGCGTAGCGACGAACGAGCCGTCGTTACGTCAGACAAGAACGGGGCCAGGAGGTCATCGGAAACATTACCTAGGCGAATTCGCTATGGATGACAAATGATTCCCGAATGCGCGAGTTTTGACTTGTCAGCCGATGCCGAGATGGACTCGGAAAGCTCTGAAAATCGGGCAAGTACTCTTTGCAGCGGACAGAGACGCCCAATGGCGTCACCAGAGATGACGCTCAGTGCAGCGGCGGCGGGGAGACGGCAACGTCCTGTGCCGCAGCCCGCCAGTGACAGGCGCCTTCCGACGACCTGCACGGCTGGCCCACGTTGCGCAGGCAGTACCAGCGGTGCGAGCTTTCGCGCAGCAGTCGCATACGGCGGATGTGGCCCATGCAGAAGCTGGCGCAGTCGTCACCGCGTTGCTGCCACAGCGCCCAGGTGTCGAGCATGAAATAGCCCGACGAACGTACCTCGGGCGTGTTGAGCAACGCGACCAGTTCAGGGCGATGACGCTCGAGGGCGCGCAGCGCAACACCGTCGTCGGTCAGACGGCGCCAGACCTCGGACACCGGTGCCACGAAATACGGTACGTGACGGACTGACTCGCCTGCACGGATCTCGGCAAACCGCAGGTCATGCTCGTCGAAGAAGAGGAACCACATGGGGTCAATGTCCCCGGCGATGGGCTTCAAACCAGTGCCTGCATCGAACGCCGAGTACGTCAGGCGCGGCGAGCAAATGAGAGTGGCAGTGGCATGTGACATCGAGGGACATTCGGCAAACGCGGCAGCGGGGGCCGCGACAAAGCCGATAGTCCCCGAAACGCCGGGGCTTGGATGTCAGCCGAAACTGATAAAACTGTTGAAATTTCTGAAAAGATCAGACGGCATTTATCAACTGACAGGCGGGTGGCGTTGTAACAACAAGACACAACCCGGCGCCCTTTGCGTATGGGTGCTGGCATATCGACCGCCTTCAGCCTTCGATGACCCGCTCATAGAGTGCCGCATACTGCGCAGCGCTGGCTGTCCAACTGAAGTCGCGCATCATGCCGTTGCGCTGCAAGCGCACCCAGCGTTCGGGGCGACGATAAGTCGCTACGGCCCGGTCCACGGCATCGAGCAAGGCCACCGCCGTGGGCTGATTGAAGACGAATCCGCTGGCGTTCTCGCCGTCGGTTTCATCGACCACGGAGTCGGCCAGCCCGCCCGTGGCGTGCACGATCGGCGGCGTGCCATAGCGCTGGCTGTACATCTGGTTGAGGCCGCAGGGCTCGAAGCGCGAAGGCATCAGGAAAGCATCCGCGCCCGCCTCGATCAGATGCGCCAGGCTCTCGTCGAAACCGATCACCGTTGCCACGCGCTGCGGCATGCGCACAGCCAACGCACGGAAAGCTTCTTCGAATGCCCGGTCGCCGCTGCCCAGGACCACCAGTTGCACAGGCAACGTCAGCAGCCGCTCCATGGCTTCGAGCACCAGATCGATGCCCTTCTGCCCCGTCAGCCGCGTAACCATGCCGATCAGCATGGCGTCGGCGTCCTGCGCCAACCCGAGCTTGGCGCGCAGCGCACGCCGGTTGCCGCTCTTGGCCGACAAGGTATCGAGCCCATAGTGCTCGGCGATGAGCGGATCGACCGAACTGTCCCACACGGTGGTGTCGATGCCATTGAGGATGCCCTGCAACTGTGCCTGCCTGCCAGACAGCAAACCCTGCAGGCCAAAACCCAACGGCTCGCGCTGGATCTCGGCGGCGTAGGTCGGGCTCACCGTCGTGATGCAATCAGCATAGAACAGGCCGGCCTTCAGGAACGACAGGCGCCCCCAGAATTCGACGCCGTCCACGCCGCGTGCGGCGGGCGGCACGTCCAGCACATCCGCCGTGCTCATATCGAACAAGCCCTGGAACGCCAGATTGTGAATGGTCATCACGCTCGGCACGGGCTGCTGCCAGAACTTGAGATAGGCGGGCGCCAAGCCGGTCGTCCAGTCATGGCAATGCAGCACCTGGGGGCGCCAGCTCAACGGGCTGCCATCGCTGGCGAGGATGGCTGCCACGCGCGAGAGCAGGCCGAAGCGCAGGTGATTGTCGGCAAAGTCGACGCCATTGGTGTCCAGGTACGCGCCGCCGTGGCGCTCATACATTTCGGGACAATCGATCAACCAGATCGGCACGCCATTGGGCATCCGCGTCTGCAGCAGCGTGCAGCCCGGCAAGCCGTTGTACGCGGGAATCGTCCCGGCACGCCGCGCTCCCCTCGCCTGAACCTTGACCCACGGATACGCCGGCATCAGGAGGCGCACGTCGTGCCCCAGACGGCATAGTGCTTCGGGCAAAGCGGCGGCCACATCACCGAGTCCACCCGTTTTTACCCACGGCGCGCACTCAGGCGTGGCGAACAGAATTTTTCTGCCACCGGATTTCTTCATGGTCTCGACATACCGTTGAATGGAATTCTCATCCCCCACCATCGCATGACTCCCGGCAGCGTGGACGTTGTCCGCGATCTTACTGCCCTTGCGCCGGCACCAGCAGCGCCATCGGCAAGATGCCGAACAGTTGCGCCACCCGCAACGCGCGGCGCGATCCGAATGGCACCGTCTCAAACCGTCGCCCACTGAGCAGGTCAACATACGCGTGCGCCGTCAGCAGCGGATTCAGCTCCACTACGGTGTCGCCCCAGGTCGATGCTTCGGCGATCGCGGCTTCCTCGCCTCCACATAGTTTGTACAACAGCCTTGACGCCACCGTGATCGCCACCTCGTCCTCGAAGGCTCGGGCAAAAGCCACCACGTGTGCAGCCGCCTGTCCGTGCGCCGGCAAGGCGCTGTAGCGCCCGCGTTCGAACAGCATCGGCTGGCGGGCGCGCAGTTGCAGCGCCTGCCACACCACGTATTGCTTGATCCGGCCATCCGCCATGCTGCTGCACAGCTCGCGCAGCCCACCTTCATTGCCGCCGCTGGCGAAGCTTCGCTGCAGGCCGGCAAGGCGCTCTGCCAGTCCGGCATGGTCGACCGGCCGGCGATTGTCCGGATCGACCAGGTTGAAAGCCCAGGTCTCGCAGCCCTGATAGATGTCCGGCACGCCCGGCGCGGTGAACTTCAGCAGCGTCATCGACAGGCTGTTGTAGTAGCCGAATCGCGTGATCCGCTGCGCGAGCGGCGCGAAATCCGACAGGAAGGGATTCGGCTCAAGGGCCCCCAGTAGTCCATCGACGAACTGCGCCAGTGCGGCTTCGTATTGCTCGTCAGGATTGATCCAACTGGTGTGCTCCTTGGCCTCGCGCGCCGCCTTGAGCATGTAGGCCCGCATGCGCGTACGCACATCTTCCAGCGCTGCATCGTCGATCGGCCCATCGGGCCAGATGCCGGCAAGGCTCTGGTAGAAGAGGTACTCGTCGTTGCGCGACGGCGCCGGCGCGTCATCGACGAAGGTCCGGCGACGCTGGGTGATGCGGCTCCAGCGACGCAGCGACAGGCGCCACGCACCGGGCATCTCGGAGAGCACGTCGAGCCGCGCACGCACGTCCTCGCTGCGTTTACTGTCGTGCGTCGACGTGCCGACCAGGGAATGCGGCCGATAGCGCGCCCGATACTGGCATGCCGCGTGGAAGGCGTTGATCGACACGCCGAAGGTACGCGGGTCGCCTCCAACATCGTTGAGCGACACGAGCCGGTTGTAGCGGTAGAAACTGGTGTCCTCCATCGACTTGGCCATCACCGGCGCCGTGAACTGCTGGAAGCGTCCGACGAACGCCAGCATGGCATTGCGCCGCGCCGCGTCAGGTTCGCGCGGAGCGCCCAGCAGCACCTTGCGCAGAAAGTCGATCACGCTGATTTCGCCGGCATGGCCGTGCCGCTTGGCGCCCGCCACCGCCCAGTCGATGTAGCGTCGATCCTCGTCGCTCGCCCCCTCTTCGGTGATGTAGGTGCGGTACACGGGGAAGGCCGCCGTCACTTCCATCAGGGCCGAGCGCAGACGGTTGCGGGTGAAGTCGCAGGTGTGCCGATCCGACTGCGCAATGCGGTGCAACGCACTGGTCAGCACATTCAATTCGGCCGCCAACGAGTGCATCATGATCAGCAGCTTCGATTCGTACAGGATCTGCTCGTACGGCACACGCTCACCGATGAAGGCTGCGTACAGACGGTCGAAGCGCGACTCGGCGGTGCCATCCACGAACAGCCCATTGACCAGATTGGCGAACGAATACCCGACGCCGCCATGCACCGGCCAGCGCTGCGGCAGACGTTCGTATTCGGCGAGTATCTTTTCGATGACCAGGTAAAGCGCTCGCGGCGGCTCGTGCGGCGCGGCCTCGCGCATCACCTCCTGGTAGCGCGACTGCAACCGCTCGAAGTATCGCGCCGGGTCGTACAGGCCGTCCGGATGGTCGATGCGCAACCCGGCCACGCGCCCTTTCGCCAGCCAGTCGAAAATGGTGCGATGCGTGGCTTCGAACACCGCTTCGTTTTCCATGCGCAGCGCGGCCAGATCGTTGATGTCAAAGAAGCGGCGATAGTTGATGTCGTCCGCCGCCACGCGCCAGTACGCCAATCGATAGGGCTGGATGCGAATGAGCGCATCCAGCGCGTCGAAACTCGCCGGCTCGCCCGCCCGACCGTTCAGCTCGCGCAGGCAATCGTCGATGCGCCGACGTACCGCGCTCGAACGCGAGACGATTTCCGCCAGCCGGCGCTGGTGGATGTCCTTGTCGCGCTGGCGCTCCGCGATCCGCTCCGTTTCGGCAACGTCGCGCGTCGGCAGATAGCCGAACGACCCGGCCAGCGCCTCGTACTCGTGCATGGCCTGGCGGGAGGCATCCGAATCGGCTTCTCCCGGCGCCGCGTTCATGATCACCGGATATGTGCTCGGGTCGATCGGAAAGCGATGCTGGAAGTAATGCAGCACGAAACGCCCGTCAGCGTCATCGAACACCAGCTTCAACTGTCCGGCTTCGAGGACCTTGCCGTACTGGTCGCCCAGAACCGGCAGCAGGACCTTGCCCTTCAGCTCCGGTTCGGGCGGCGACCAGTCGATGTCGAACGCCGCGGCATGCTGCGAAGCCTGTCCGTTCTCCAGCACGTCGAGCCACCACGCGTTGTGCGCACCCATCACGCCCACGTGATTGGGGACGGTGTCGAGCAATTGCTCCAGCCCGTTGGCGGCCAGCGCGTCGCACATGCGATTGAAACTTGCGTCGTCGCCGATCTCGGGATTGAGCGCATCGTGGTCGACGATGTCATAGCCGTGCGTGCTGCCCGGGCGCGCCTGGAAGTACGGCGACGCGTACATGTGACTCACGCCCAGTGCCGCCAGATACGGCGCGATGCGTTCAGCGTCTTCAAAGCGGAAGTCACGGTGGAACTGCAGGCGATATGTCGCGCGCGGAATGCGTGCGCTCTCCAGTGGCAATTCGCCCAGCCGGTCGGCGGTCTTCACCGGACTGCGCCGCTCGCGAAGGATCGCCTCCGCCATCGCCAGCGCCCGCCCGTCGGCCGCGAAGTCATCGAGCGCCACCGATATCTTGCGCTGCCAGTTGGGGTGGCGCTCCTCGGTGGTGCTGGGCACGTTCACCTGCTCGATCTGTCCGAAGATGTCTTCGAGCTGAACGCCCATCAAGCGCGCCGGGGTTCGCGCGATGTAAGCGTGCACGGCGCGCGACAGACGCTCATCCATGTCCGGCACCTGTTGCGGATCGGCAGGCACGCCTTCGGGCAACAGTCCTTCGCGTTGCAGGGCGAGCAACAATTGCACGCGATCGTGTGCGCGGCTGGCGATCTGGTCGCCGCGCAGTTTTTCTGTCGGGAACAGATTGAGCGCATGGCGCAGTTCCAGATCGAAGCCGGTCCAGAAACCGCGCAAGGTCGGCAGGTCATGCGTGCTGACCGCCACCAGCGCCTGCCCCGGCCACTGCCCCGGCGGCACGAAGCTGCCGTCCCACGCATGCTGGAAGTACAGCGGCCGGTACGACAGCATGTGCTGGCTGCTCATGCCATAGCGGATTTCTTCGGGCACCGTGCCGAGATCCTCGCCGATGATCAGGCACTTGTTGCGCCAGCTCTCCAGCGCGAGGATGCCGACCAGGTCGTCGAACGGGTACATCATGTACGCGCCCTGCGTGGCGCCCACTTTCGGCGGCACCCAGTACAGGCGCAACAGTCCCATCACATGGTCCAGACGCAGCGCGCCCGCGTGGCGCATGTTCGCGCGCAGCGTTTCAATGAAGGTGATGAAGCCTTCCTCGCGCATGCGATGCGGAATCTGCGGCGGCAAGCCCCACTCCTGGCCGGTGAGATTGAATTCCTCGGGCGGCGCACCCACGCTGACCTGTTTGGCATACAGGCTCGGGCGCATCCAGGTATCCGAACCGCCCTCGTTCACCCCCACGGCAAGGTCGCGATACAAGCCCACGACCATGCCGACCGATTCCGCACGCTGGGCAATGGCCGCCAATTGCAGTTCAGCCTGCCACTGCATGTACTCGAAGTACTCGACGCGTTCTTCGTTGGCGCGCGCCCACTGATGCACCTGCTCGCTTTCGCAGTCACGCCAGTCGTGGGGCCACACCGTCCAGCCCCAGATCGACGGGTCCTGGTCGTGGAAATACTCCTGCAGCGCTTCGCACAGCGCGTGCATGCGCAAGCTCTTGCCATGGGTGCGCTGAAAGACGCGGAACTGCTGTGCGCGCCGCGTGCCTGCTTCCAGATGCGCGCGCCGGAAGTGTTGGTACAGCTTGCGCGTGATCTCGCGCTTGAGTGCGCCCACGCCGGCGTAGTCGATCAGTTCGAGTTCGCGCAGGGCCGCCAGGCGCGACTGGAATTCGGCGGAAGCCACTCGCGCGCGCGCCTCTTCGCACTCGGCGAAATCAGCGATGTACTCCACGTCGAGATACAGCGTGTTGAGCCAGTTGCGCGTCGACGGGCTGTAGGGACTCGCACGTTGCGGCTCATGAGGGAACAGCGCATGCAGCGGACTCACACCCACGAAATGTGCGCCCGCGACGGCCGACATTTCGAGCACGCGACGCAGGTCGGAGTAATCGCCCACGCCCCAGTTGCGCGCCGACCGCAGCGCGTAGATCTGCACCACCGGCCCCCAGATGCGACCGCCACGCGCCAGCACGGGCGGCTCGTAGCAGGTCTCCGGGCAGACGATGACGCTCATCGTGGCGAGCGTCTCCTCCGCGCCGGCTTCGCGCAGTTCGAGCGTGTGATATCCCATCGGCAGCGCCATGCCCAGTTCCAGCATGAACGACGAGCGCTCGTTGGTGGCTTGCACGCCAAGGTCGGCTGGCCGGAAAACGCCGCCGAAGCGTTCGCCCTGTTCGCAATCCAGTCGCCACGTCATGCGCGAATCGGCGAAATTGCCCGGCATATTGACCGGCACGCGCACCGGGCTCGAGCCCTGCCGCACGACGATCGAAGGCGGCAGCGTGCGCGTGCTGTCGGATTGGCGAAGAGCCTGCAAGGTGGTGGCCGCAGCCCCGTCGGTGGACGCGTCCAGCCCCATCGCGCCGATCAGACTCCGGCGCGTGGCCTCCGACGCATGCTGGCGATGGCCCCAGCCATCGATGTATTCCGGTGCCAGCCCCAGCCATGCACACAGTTCGTCGAGCGCGTTCTGGTCAGAACTCATTTGTTCGATCTCCCTCCGGGACTTTCTTCGACAACACTCCAGCGGACCGCCCAGGGGCCCAGGCGATCGCCTTCGATCGGCCCACACTGATGGAACGCATCATCGAGCACCGGCATGTCCGCCGGCACCATGCTGAGGTTTGCCTGCAACCTGAGCGTGCCGCCGCCGTCGAGTTGCCAGCGCACCTCCATGGCCTGGGCGTGCGGATAATCCACGCGATGCTCGCCGGGCAGGATGCGCGGCAGCAGCGGCACGATGCGCTGCCGCCTCAGCGCGATGAGATGCCGGTACTGCGCGAGGATCGCGGCGTGCGACGGCAGCGCGACGCTGTCCCAGTCGAGCTTGCTCATCTCGAACGTGCGCACTGCGTTCGGGTCGGGGATGCGCGCGATCGCACTCCAGTCGGTGAAACGGGCGAAGCCGGCGAATTCGCGTCGCCGCCCTTCGGTCACCGCGCGCGCAAGCTCGCCGTGGAAATCGCAGAAAAACAGGAACGGTGTCGCCGCCCCGAATTCGTCGCCCATGAAGACCATGGGGATCATCGGCGACAGCAGCAGTACGGATGCTGCCGCCTCCAGCGCATCGGGTGCTGCCAGCGCGCACAGTCGTTCGCCCATCGCGCGATTGCCGATCTGGTCGTGGTTCTGCAGAAAATTGATGAACGCCGTCGGCGGCAGATGCTTGCTCGGTTGCCCGCGCGGCACACCCTTCCAATCGCTGAAGGCTTCGCCCTGGTATGCGAACCCCTCGGTCAGCACGCGTCCGAGCATGCGGATGGGCTCATGCTTGAAAGCCGCGTAGTAGCCGTCGACCTCGCCCGTCAGCAGCACATGCATGGCGTGATGGAAGTCGTCGTTCCATTGCGCTTCGAACAGGCCGGGAGTCGCCGCGGCGCCGAGACGCGTGGCGAGGTTGTCGGCATTCTCGAGCACCAGATGGATGTGACGGTCGTGGCCCAGCGTCTGACGCACGCGCATGGACAGTTCGTTGAGAAGGTGCGTGGGCGAGTCGTCCGCGATGGCATGCACGGCATCCAGCCGCAGCCCGTCGAAACGGTATTCATCGAGCCAGAACAGCGCGTTGTGGATGAAGAACTCGCGCACCACATTGCTGTGCTCGCCGTCGAAATCCATGCCCTTGCCCCACGGGGTGTGATGACGATCGGTGAAGAACTGCGGCGCGTACACGTGCAGGTAATTGCCTTCCGGGCCGAAGTGGTTGTAGACCACGTCGAGGAACACCATGATGCCCGCGCGGTGTGCGGCCTGGATGAAGTGTTTCAGTTCCCAGGGCGTGCCGTAGCTCGCCTCCGGCGCAAAGTACAGCACGCCGTCGTAGCCCCAGCCTCGCGTGCCGGGGAAAGCAGCCAGCGGCATCAGCTCGATGGCCGTGATGCCGAGTTCCGCGAGATGCGGCAGGCGCGCTTCAGCCGCAGCGTAAGTTCCTTCGCGTGTGAAAGTGCCGACATGCAATTCGTAGATCACCGCCTCGTTCCACGGCCGGCCGCGCCAGTCTTCGTCCCAGTCGAACGCAGTGGCGTCGATCAACTGGCTGGCCCCATGGACATCGACCGGATTGAAACGCGACACCGGGTCCGGCACCCGGATGTCGCCATCGATGCGGAACCCGTAGCAGTCGCCGCCGCCGGCTTCGGCCACGTACAGGCTGTACCAGCCATCGTCGCTGGCCTGCATCCGCAGCAGGTGTTCGTGGTGGTGCGCTCCCTGCCCTTGCTCCAGCACCAGCTCGACGGCCGCTGCCGCCGGCGCCCACAACCGGAACAGCGTGCCGCCTTCATCCTGCGGTTGGGCGCCGAACGGCATGACGTGCCGCGCTTTCATGGGCCCCTCCTGCGACACAGCAGGACCATCGAGCGCCCTTCCAGCGCATAGCGACCGCCCGGATGGAGCGGCCCCTTGTGTGGCACGCCGTCGTCATAATGCGTATCGAGTACCGGCACCCATTCCGTGTCGACGAGACCGGGGATCACAAAGTCCACGGGGTCGTAGTGAGCGTTCAGCAGCAGCATCAGGTCGTCATCGATGATCGGCTGACCGCGCTCGTCATGTTCGGCCAGCCCGGCGCCCGACAGTTGCACGCCGAGGCAGCGGGCAAAGGCGTTGTGCCACTCCTGCTCGGTCATCTCCTTGCCGTCGGGGTTGAGCCAGGTGATGTCCTTGGTGCCGGCGTCGCTGACTTCGATACCGCGAAAGAACGTCCGACGGCGGAACAGCGGGTGCCGGTTGCGCAGCATCACCACGCGTGCGGTAAAACCCAGCATGGCGACATCGGCCGGCGAAAGATCCCACCTCACCCATGCGATTTCGTTGTCGTGGCAGTAGGCATTGTTGTTCCCGCCCTGGGAGCGCCCCATCTCATCGCCGGCCAGGATCATCGGCACCCCGTTGGACAGCAGCAGCGTGGCCATCAGGTTGCGGCGCTGGCGTGCGCGCAGGGAAAGGATCTCTTCGTCGTCGGTCGGCCCCTCCACACCGCAGTTCCAGCTACGGTTCTCGTTGATGCCGTCGCGGTTCTCCTCGCCGTTGGCTTCGTTGTGCTTGTCGTTGTACGAAACCAGATCGTTGAGCGTGAAGCCATCGTGAGCAGTGATGAAGTTGATGCTCGCCGTCGGTCCGCGCCCGTTGTGCGCGAACACGTCCGACGAACCGGCCAGCCGGTAGGCCAGCTCACCGATCACGCCACCGTCGCCTTTCCAGTACGAACGCACCACGTCGCGGTACTTGTCGTTCCACTCGGCCCAGCCCGGCGGAAATCCGCCGACGCGGTATCCGCCTTCGCCCAGATCCCACGGCTCGGCAATCATCTTCACGCGCGATAGCGTCGGGTCCTGCCGCACGGCTGCGAGAAATCCGCCGAAGTAATCGAAGGCATTCTCGCCGCGCGCCAGTGTCGTCGTGAGATCGAAACGGAAGCCGTCGACGTGCATCTCCTGTACCCAGTAGCGCAGGCTGTCCATCACCAGGCGCAATACGATCGGATTGTGCGTATCGAGCGAGTTGCCCGTACCGGTGTAGTCGGTGTAGTAGCGGCGGTCCTCAGCGCTCAGACGGTAGTAGGTGGCGTTGTCGATACCGCGAAAACTTAGCGTCGGCCCAAGATGATTCCCTTCCGCCGTGTGGTTGTAGACCACGTCGAGAATGACCTCGATGCCGGCGGCATGCAGCGTGCGCACCATCGATTTGAACTCGTTGATCGATCCGGACGAGCTATAGCCCATGTGAGGAGCGAAGAAGCCCAGCGTGTTGTAGCCCCAGTAGTTGTGCAGGCCCACCTGCACGAGCCGCTTGTCATCGACGAAGGCATGCATGGGCAATAGCTCGACAGCGGTCACGCCCAGGCGCTTGAGGTGTTCGACCATGGGCGGACAGGCCAGCCCGGCATAGGTGCCGCGCAGCTTCGGAGGCACGTCCGGATGCAGTTGCGTGGCGCCCTTGACGTGCACCTCGTAGAGCACCGAATCGAACCACGGCGTGCAGGGCGGCCGATCGTCGCCCCAGGTGAATGCCTCGTCCACGACCACGCTCTTGGGCACGCCGCTGGCGCTGTCGCGCACGTCGAGCGACAGGTCGTCCCGCCGGCTGCCGACGCGATAGCCGAACTGCACGT
Organism: Uliginosibacterium sp. sgz301328; assembly: GCF_041807905.1. Taxonomy (NCBI): domain Bacteria; kingdom Pseudomonadati; phylum Pseudomonadota; class Betaproteobacteria; order Rhodocyclales; family Zoogloeaceae; genus Uliginosibacterium; species Uliginosibacterium sp. sgz301328. The sequence continues at coordinate 23,523 of NZ_JBGVSA010000024.1, read as the reverse complement.
CGCTCCAGCGCACGTCGCCGACGATGGCCCGCGCGTACGGGTCGATCAGCAGCTTGTGCGGATTGAAGCGGTGCCCCTCGTGCGGCGCATAAGGCCCGTGAACACGGTAGCCATAATGCTGGCCGGGACGGATCTCCGGCAGATAGCAGTGCCAGATGAAATCGGTGCGCTCGCGCATTTCGATACGCTGTATCTCGCGCCTGCCGTGCGTGTCGAACAGGCACAGCTCCACGCGCTCGGCGTGTTGCGAGAAAAGCGCGAAGTTGACGCCCTGGCCGTCCCAGGTCGCCCCCAGCGGAAAAGGTCGCCCGCGCCACACGGCACTGGCCACTGGCATGTGTTGAACATTCGCCGTCATTCACGCTCCTGTCACGTACGTGATTGTCTGATCGCGCGCAGGGGTGCGCACGAAGCATTCCTGCCACGAAGATGTAGCGAAGACGGCGCACCGAACAGACACGCCGCCAACAGATGACGGGCGCGCCGGGCGCCCGTCCCAATACGCTTGCCGCCGTGCGGCGGTCGGTGCGAGGTGGCCGCCGGAGCCACCGCTGAGCCTATTTGCCTTGCGGCGAACCTTCGACCGTGAGCTGGCCACGCCCGATGACGACGATGCCGCTGTCGCTCACATGGAAGCGCTTGCGGTCGGCCGCCATGTCGTAGCCGATACGCTCGCCGGGTGCGATGAAATTGTTCTGATCGATGATGGCGCGGCGCACCTTGGCGCCCCGGCCGATGACCGTGCGCTCCATGACGATGCAGTTGTCGACTTCGGCGTCTTCCTCGACGAGCACGTCGCGCCGCAAGACACTGCGGTTGACCAGCGCACCGCGGATCATGCTGCCGGTGCCCAGCACGCTCTGGCTGATCTTGCCGCTGATGACCTGAGCCGACTCCGACAGCGCCGGACTGGCGAAGATCGGCCACTGCACGTTGGTCATGTGAAACTTGGGCCGCTCGCCCATGGTGTCGAAATGCGCATCGAAATACGCCTCGATGGTGCCAACATCGCGCCAGTAGCCCAGCTCTTCCGACTCGCCCAGACCGGGCACGCGGTTGGTATTGAAGTCGTAGGCCACCACCTTGTGGCTGCGCGTCAGCCGCGGCAACACGTCGCGGCCGAAATCGCTCTCGCCGGAGGCGTGCGCCTGCCGAAGCGACTCCATGAGCAGATCTGTGTTGAAGATGTAGTTGCCCATCGAAGCCAGCGCATAGCCCGGCTTGCCGGGCATCGACGGCGCATGCAGCGGTTTTTCCTCGAAGCGGCGGATGGTGTTCTGCTCGTCGACGTGGATGATGCCGAACGAACTGGCCGCCGTGACGGGCACCGGCAGTGCCGCCACGCTCACATCCGCACCGACCTCGACGTGGTATTCCACCATCTGCCGCACGTCCATGCGGTAGATGTGGTCGGCGCCGAACACCGCCACCAGATCGGGCTTGAAGATATCGATGAGGTGCATGTTCTGGAACACCGAATCGGCGGTGCCCTGGAACCACTCCGGCCCGTAGTGCATCTGCGGCGGCACCACCGTGATGAAGTGCTGCGGGATGAACGGAGTGAGCGTCCACGACTTGCGGATGTGTTCGATCAGCGACTGCGACTTGTATTGCACCAGCAAGTAGATGGCGTTGATCTCTGAGTTGACGAGGTTGCTCAACACGAAATCGACGATACGGTGGCGACCGCCAAACGGAACCGAGGGTTTGGAACGATGCGCCGTCAGCGGGTAGAGACGGTTCCCCTCGCCGCCAGCCATGACGAATGCGAGTACGTTTTTTCCGGCGATCATGATGATTCCTCTAGATCTTCAGTGTGGGGGTGCAACAGATTGAACAGCCCTTCCACCGGCACGCGTGCCTGTGCAGGGCGGTTCTCCAGCTCGAAGCGAATGTGCGCCAGCGCACCGTCCAGCTCGCACAACGCGAGCAGCCGGCGCGACACTTCGGCATCCGCAGGCAGCAACGGGTGCGCGGCGAGCGCCACTTCGTAGGATTCGAGGTAAGCGTGGCGCGCGCTGCGTATCCAGCGCGCGATGGCCGGCGACAGACGCTGGCGGTCTTCGGGCCGCTCGGCGGTGCTGCGATCGAGCGCTGCGATCGCGACGGCATCGAACGAGCGCAACATGCTGCCCACGTCGCGCAGGACCGAACGCTTCATGCGCCGTTCGACGAGCGAACGTGTCGGGTCTCCTTCAAAGTCAACGATGACGAAGTCATGGTCCTGCAACAGCACCTGTCCAAGATCGAAATCGCCATGGATGCGGATGGCAAGGCCCAGCTCATCCGCATCGATCCTGGGCATCCAGGCCCGGATTTCGTCGCCCGCGCTGATGAACCATCGCAGGCTGTCGTGCGCGGCGCCCGTGAGCGCATCGATGCGGCGACGCGCCAGGTCCAGCGTGTCGCCCAGCGCCCGCACCATGCTCTCCTGCCACAGCGCCATCTGCGCGCCCGCCAGCGGCACGGGGTCGAAGGCTTCGTGGTCGATGTCCTTTGCGCGCGCAGCGTCCGCCAGCGCCAGGTGCATTTGCGCTGTACGTTCGCCCAATCGACGGACCAGTGTCAGCCAGGTGACGTGCTGTTCTTCCGGCGAAGGTTCCAGTTCCGAGACCTCGCCCGCCACCGGCGTCCCCAGCGGAAGACTGCGTTCCATGTAGCGGCCGAGGTACTCCACCGTATAGTCACGCAGGGACCCTTGATGGTCGACATAGGCCTGCAATACCGCCAGCGCAACCAGCTCACCCGTGGCGGCGCGATAGTGCAGTGCACCCAGCAAAGGCGCTGTGTACGGGAAGTGGGCGACTTCGGTGAGGTACTTGCCCAGCTCGTACTCCGGCCCGACTCCCCACCGCAGGCGTCGATAGCCCTTGAGCGCCAGCTTGTCGCCGTAATAGACCATGGTGTTGCGCTCTTCCGACGGCGGATGCGTAAAGGGGCCCGGCTGGCGGCCGAGAACGTCGCTGAACGCACTGGTATGCGAGAACTCCAGTTGCCCGTTCTGGAAGGCGTACTGCGCATCTTCCGCCATACCTTCGATGAGACTGCGGCAGAAGGCGTCATCCCAGAACGCGTCATACAGCACGCCCACGCGCGCATGCTGCCGCACGCGGGCCATGGTGCTGCGCGCCAGTGCCTGCGTGCGCTCGTAGTCCTCGTCCTCCCAGGCCAACGATAGCGGCATGGCGTAGGTCTGCTCGACGCCGTCGTGCGTATGCAGGCGCGCGATGGCGAGCAACCAGCGACCGTGCGAGGTGTTCCATTCGCCACGCTCCAGCAGGTGCAGGTCGGCCACGTCGGAACGCTGACCGTTGAACCAGCTATGCGAACCGAGGAAGGATGGCAGCACTTCGTGTTCGAGCTGCTCGCGCACGCGCCGCGCCATCAGCGCGCGCAGTCCACCCGGATCGTCCGACGGGCCGGCCAGCAATGCCTGCAGCCCATCGGGAATCACCAGCACGGGGAAATCCGTTCGGGTGGGACGGTTGTCGTGCCAGTCCGGCCCTTGTTGATCGGTGGTCAGCAGGAACCAGTAGAAGCCCCAGGCCGGCATCGTGAGCAGGTACGGCAGGTCGCCGATGGGCGGAAACGCGGTACGCCCCATCAGTTCCAGCGGAACCCGCCCGGCGAACTCGGAAAGATCGAGTTCCACCGGCTGCGCCGAACGCCCGAGGTTGGCCACGCACAGGATGACTTCTCCGTCGAAGCGGCGCACATAGGCCAGCACCTTGCGGTTGCCGGGGCGAAGGAATTCCAGTTGCCCGCGCCCGAATGCCGGGTACGCCTTGCGCACCGCGATCAATCGGCGCGTCCAGTTGAGCAACGACGAGGCGCTGCGCAACTGGGCTTCGACGTTGACCGACTCATACCCGTATACCGGGTCCATGATCGGCGGCAGGTACAGGCGCTGCGGGTCGGCGCGCGAAAAGCCTGCGTTGCGGTCCGGACTCCACTGCATCGGCGTGCGCACGCCGTCGCGATCGCCCAGATAGAAGTTGTCGCCCATGCCGATCTCGTCGCCGTAATACAGGATCGGCGAACCGATGATCGACATCAGCAGGCTGTTGACCAGCTCGATCTTGCGGATGTTCTGCTCCATCAGCGGAGCGAGCCGACGTCGGATGCCGACGTTGATGCGCATGCGTGGGTCGGTGGCGTAGATGCGGTACATGGCATCGCGCTCGCGCTCGGTGACCATCTCAAGCGTCAGTTCGTCGTGGTTGCGCAGGAAGATCGCCCACTGGCAGTTCTCGGGGATGTCCGGCGTCTGCGACATGATGTCGAGGATCGGGTGCCGGTCCTCTTCCGCCACCGCCATGTAGATACGCGGCATCAGCGGAAAGTGGTAGGCCATGTGGCACTCGTCGCCGTTGCCGAAGTATTCGCGCACGTCTTCCGGCCATTGATTCACCTCGGCCAGGAAGCATTTGTCCGGATACAGGCGATCCAGTTCGGTGCGCAACTGCTTGAGCACCACGTGGGTCTCGGGCAGATTCTCGTTGTTGGTACCGTCGCGTTCGCACAGGTACGGAATCGCGTCCAGACGCATGGCGTCCACGCCCATGTCGAACCAGTAGCGCATCACGCGCATCACTGCGCGCACCACGTTCGGGTTGCCGAAATTCAGGTCGGGCTGGTGCGAGAAGAAGCGATGCCAGTAGTACGCCTTGGCGACCGGGTCCCACGCCCAGTTGGACTGCTCGGTATCGGTGAAGATGATGCGCGTCTCCGGCCACTTCTTGTCCGTATCGCTCCACACGTAGTAGTTGCGCTTGGCCGATCCTGCCGGTGCATGGCGTGCCGCCTGGAACCACGGGTGCTGGTCGGAGGTATGGTTGATGACCAGCTCCGTGACCACCTTCAGCCCGAGGCGATGCGCCTGCCGGATGAAGTTGCGGAAGTCGGCCATCGTGCCGTAGGAGGGGTGGACGTTGCGGTAGTCGGCGATGTCATAGCCGTCGTCGCGCAAGGGCGAAGGATAGAACGGCAGCAGCCACAGCGTGTTGACGCCCAGGTCCTTGATGTATTCGAGCTTTTCGGTGAGCCCGGGAAAATCCCCGATGCCGTCGCCATTGCTGTCGAAGAAAGCCTTGACGTGCAGCTGGTAGATGATGGCGTCCTTGTACCACGTCGGCTCCAGTCCCCATTCCGGTTGCGCGGTCGCCGGTGGGCCCAGTTCCGGCTGCGTGGCGGCCGGATTTTCATGGCGGCCCGACAGCCCGGGATCGGCAAGCGGATTGGTGGCGGGTGCGTTCATTGGGCGCTCTCCAGCAACACGACCGACAGGGGCGGCAAGGTCAGTTCGACGCTGAACGGACGGCCGTGCGCACCGAACTCCTGCGCCGACACGCCGCCGAAATTGCCCATGCCGCTGCCGCCGTACGTGGGCGCATCGCTATTGAGGACTTCGCGCCACCAGCCCGCGTTCGGCACGCCGATGCGGTGCCGCACGCGCGGCACGGTGGTGAAATTGCAGGCCGCGATCACGTTCGGGCCGCCGGCGCGCGGCCGACGCAGCATCACCACAACACTGTTCTCGTGATCGTCGCAGTCGATCCACTCGAAACCTTCACTGGTGAAGTCCACCTCGTACAGCGCGGGCGCGCTCCGGTAATAGCGGTTCAAGTCCGCCACCCAGCGCTGCAGGCCCGCGTGCAGCGGATATTGCAGAACGAACCACTCGAGCACTTCTTCGTGCTGCCACTCGCGGCGCTGGCCAAACTCTCCGCCCATGAACAGAAGCTTCTTGCCCGGATGCGCCCACATGAAGCCGAACATGGCACGCAGGCCGGCGAATTTCTGCCAGTCATCCCCTGGCTGTTTTTCGATGAGCGAACGCTTGCCATAGACCACTTCGTCGTGCGAGAGCGGCAGGACGAAGTTCTCGTTGAAGGCATACCACAGGCTGAAAGTGAGCTCGCCGTGGTGGTAGCGCCGATGGATGCCCTCGCGCGAAAAATACTTGAGCGTGTCGTGCATCCAGCCCATGTTCCATTTGAGCCCGAACCCCAGGCCGCCGAGCCAGGTCGGGCGCGACACGTTGGGCCACGCGGTGGATTCCTCGGCGATGGTCTGAACGTCGGGATGGTCGCGATAGACCGCCGCATTCAGCTCGCGGATGAAGTCGACGGCTTCGAGGTTTTCGCGTCCGCCGTGGCGATTGGGCACCCACTCGCCGGGCTTGCGGGCATAGTCCAGATACAGCATCGACGCCACCGCATCCACACGCAACATGTCGACGTGATACGTCTCCAGCCAGAACAGCGCGCTGCTGATGAGAAAGCCCTTCACCTCGTTGCGGCCGTAGTTGAAGATCGGCGTGTTCCATTCCGGGTGGTAGCCCTGACGCGGATCGGCGTGCTCATACAGGTGCGTGCCGTCGAATTCGTACAGGCCGTGGGCATCGTTGGGGAAGTGCGAAGGCACCCAATCGAGGATCACGCCAATGCCGCGCTGATGCAGCACGTCGACGAAGTACATGAAATCCTGCGGCGTGCCATAGCGCGCCGTCGGAGCAAAGTACGACGTCGTCTGATAACCCCACGATCCGTAGAACGGGTGCTCGGTCACCGGCATGACTTCGACGTGGGTGAAGCCCATCTCGGTGACGTAGTCGGCCAGCTCGTGGGCCAGCTCGCGGTAGTTCAGGAAGCGCCGTCCGTCCCGCCAGCCGCGCCAGGAGCCGAGATGCACCTCGTAGATCGAGATCGGCGCGTCGAGCGCATTGTGCCGCCCCCGATCGCGCATCCAGTCGCCGTCCTGCCAGTCGTAGCCGAGATCCCACACGCGCGATGCGGTGCGCGGCGGCTCTTCCATGCAGAAGGCCAGCGGATCGGCCTTGTCGGATTCGTATCCCCCGACGCGCGAGCGGACGCGGTACTTGTAGCGGTCGCCGTGATGAACCCCGGCGAGCACGCCTTCCCAGATGCCGGAGCCGTCAGGCCGAACCTTCAGGCGGCCTGTCTCGGCGTTCCAGCCATTGAAGTCGCCGATGACGCTGACCGACTCGGCATTGGGTGCCCACACGGAAAAGATCGCCCGCGATTCGGCGTCGTGTGGCACCAGATGGGCGCCAAGGTGTCCGTGCATGTGCTGCAACGCCCCCTGGCGGAACAGATAGATATCGTGGTCGGACAGCAGCGAGCCGGTGCCGGCTGCATGTAGAACCCGTTCGGCATCGCTCGGCCATGGCAGTCCTGCGCGTTCCACCCTTGCCCCCTCCTCACGTGTGACGACGCGCCGCCGGGCGCGCCCCATGGTCCTGGCAATGCGGATGCCGGACGACAAAATGCAAGTGCAGCGTGTACAAATTACAAGCGTCCTCGCGGTATCCGGCGATGTGGGATTCCCCCGATCCGCCTCCTCATCATGACAAATTAGTACGGCGCGGTTGCGTGTGCACGTGCAAAAACCATGCCTCGGGCGGGTTTTCGTTCACACATTGCGAATGCTCAGACAGTGCAGCGCCGCGAACACGAAAGCCATTGCTTCCTCGCACGAAATTGGCCTGCGATTTGCATCGCTGTCGTGCTTCGCCCGTGGCCACCCAGGATCGGGGTCTTATGAAACCGTTGAACACACTTGAGCGCCGTGGTTCCCTTTGGCATGCATCGGCACGACCACGCCCCGTCAAGCGCGAACCATGATGCAGCTCGACACTTCTCAGTCTGAATCGATTTGCCGCGTGCTGCTGGTCGACGATAACGCGGATGCCACCGAAAGCCTGGCCATGCTGCTCGAGCTGGCCGGCTTCGAAACGGCCACCGCCACCAGCGGCCCGCAAGCGCTGCAAGTCGGCGCCGAACAACTGCCGACCGTCGTGCTGCTGGACATCGGCATGCCCGACATGGATGGGTACGAAACCTGTCGACGCATGCGCGCCACGCCCTGGGGCCGGTCCATTCCCATTATCGCCATGACGGGCTGGAGCGAGGATGCCGACCATGCGCGTTCGCGCGAGGCGGGTTTCTCGGCACATCTGGTCAAGCCGGTGGAGCCCGCCGAATTGCTCGACCTGCTCAAGCGGATGCCGGGCTGCGAAAGCGATACATGAGCCCGCATGCCAAGCCCCCGCACCACGGCCGCCCGGCTCCGCTGGGCGACTTTCTGCTGGCGCTCGTGGCCGTCGGCGTGGCCACGTTGATCCGCCAGGCACTGGACTCCCACTTCGGTACGCGCCTGCCCTACGCGGCCTACTACCCCGCCATCGCCGCCGTGTGCTGGATCGGCACCGTGCGCGCGGCATTCCTGTCGGTCGGTCTATCGACGGCCGCCGCATGGATTTTCTTCGTTCAGCCGGAGCCTTCATTCACCCTGCCCGATGGCGAAGCGGCTGCCGGACTCGCGGCGTTCTTCATCACCGGCCTGGCGGTGGCCTTACTGGCCGTCGCGCAGGCACGCGCGCGCGCCAAGATCAGCGTCCTGCACGAACGCGAGCAGGTCCAGCGGGAGTGGCTGGAAGTGACGCTCCAGAGCATCGGTGACGCCGTCATAGCGACCGACGGCGGCGGCAAGGTGCGCTTTCTCAACCCGACCGCAGAAACCCTGACCGGATGGACTGCGGACGACGCCCGCGGCCGCGCGCTGGAAGAAGTATTCGAGATCGTCAACGAGGATACGCGCGAGCCGGCGCTGAGTCCGCACCAGCGTGTGTTGCGCTCCGGCGCCATCGTGGGGCTGAGCAACCACACCCTGCTGGTCGCCCGCGACGGCACCGAAACGCCCATCGGCGACAGCGCCGCGCCGATCTTTCGTAGCGACGGCAGCATCGAAGGCGTGGTGCTCGTCTTCCGCGAGGCACGCAGCGAGCGCGAACGCGAACGCCTGCTGATCGTCGCCCAGGCTGCGCGCGAGCAGGCCGAGGAAGCGACGCGCATGAAGGACGAATTCCTGGCCACCGTCTCGCACGAACTGCGCGGCCCGCTCAACGCCATCATGGGCTGGGCCGAAGCGCTCACGCGGGTGACCGATCCGCAAAGCCTCGCGCGGGGGCTGATGATCATCCAGAACAACGTGCGTGCGCAGGCCCGGCTGGTCGACGACATCCTTGACGTGTCCTCCATCGTGGCCGGCAAGCTGCGGCTCGAACGCGACATCCTCGATCCCGCGCAACTGCTGCGCGAATGCACGGAGAACGTGCGGGCCGTCGCGGAACGGAAAGGCATCCGCCTGACCACCGAACTCGAACCCGAGGCGCGCCTCATGTGGGCGGATGCCAGCCGGCTGCGGCAGGTCTTCGACAACATCTACTCCAATGCCGTGAAGTTCACGCCCACGGGCGGACGTATCCACACCGTCCTGCGCCAGCACGACACCGAGGCGGAGATCAGCTTCACGGATACGGGCAAAGGCATTTCTCCGGAATTCATCGGCTATCTCTTCGACCGCTTCCGCCAGGCCGACGCCTCCATCCGGCGCGCACAGGGCGGTCTCGGCCTGGGGCTGGCCATCGCGCGCAGCATCGTCGAAATCCACGGTGGCCGCATCCAGGCGGAAAGCCGTGGCGAAGGACAAGGCACGACCATCCGACTGTACCTGCCGAGCGATCTCGAACCGTCCGGTGGCGAACGCCGCACTGCATCCGGCACGATCGTCGCGCAGGACCCCGATCGCTTCCACGAACTCGAAGGCGCCAATATCCTCATCGTCGAAGACGACCCAGACATTTCGGAAGCGCTGGCCGCCACCTTCCGCCGCCATGGCTCGACCGTCCGGACCGCGGCCACGGCAATGTCGGCCCTGGACGAATTCAAGCGCGAACCGCCGCAGGCGCTCGTATCGGACATCGGACTGCCACAACGTGACGGTTACTGGATGATGGAAAAGATCCGCCACGCAGAATCACTCGCCGGCATCGCGCCCGTACCGGCGGTGGCGGTGACGGCCTATGGGCGGCCGGAGGATCGCGATCGGGGACGGCGGGCGGGCTTTCAATTGCACCTGGAAAAACCCGTGAGTCCGGATGATGTGGCGGCACATGTAAGCCGGCTCTTGCGGAAGGTTTTGGCGGGCTAGAGGGGGACTGGGATTGCCCCATGGGCGCCCTTTTGCATCCACCTTGGTCTGTCGGCGGCAACCTGACCGGGCTGCGTTGTTCGCCGGCTCGAATGGGGCCGCCGATAGCTTGCACCTTGATATGCGTGGAGTTGGGGCCGCTTCACCCATACGAGTAGCACAAAGCCTAGCGAGATCTTGAATACCGCGTAGGGTGGAAGAGCGAAGCGTCATCCGCCATGAGTTGAACCGGCGCGTTGTTCGACTCGCAACGACGTTCGATTACTGAAAGTACTCACCAAACCCGGGACGGGAGTATCTGGAAAAGGGGCCCTTGCCTTTCCTCCGAACAACCATGCTGACTGATGTCGGCACCCCATTCAGCGTCGCCGAGCAGCACGGGGCGAGAAGGTTGCCCCGCGTAGCGGGGTCGGCGACGACTGTCTGAGGAGCGTAGCGACGAGTTCCACAGCCGCCTTCTCGACCGCGCAGCGCAGGGGATCGGCCGCAGGCCGACGGTCGGAAACCAGAAAGTGACTCGCCCGCCGGGGCGAACTCCCGGCCAACGTACGTCAGCAGTCAAGACCAGGCGCGAACAACCGAGCGCAGGCATGAAGGGCCTTTCAGCTCCACGCGCATGGAATGCAATGTCGGATGACGCTTTCGCTCTTCGGCCCTACGGCCCTTGGCGGCTCAGGGCGCTACCCATAGCTCACACCTCGAACTGCGTGGGGCTAAAGACCCTTCATCGACAGCGTGCTGCTTGATGCGAGTAAGGCGGAAAAGCCAAGCGTCATCCGCCTGTTGCGAGCTGATGTGTTGCTCAGTCAGCAACGACATTCGATTGGTGAAGATGCCTGCCGGCACGCAGGCACCCGGGAACAGGGGTTTTGCCTTTCACGCAATCGTGACCAGCCAGGAACGGCGAAGCGTCAAGCAAGAAAGGGCTCCCACCTTTTGCCTACCTTACCCCCGTTCCTGGCGCGGAAAACTCACCACATACCTCATCCCCTCCGCCGACGTATGCGCCTCGAACGCGCCGTCCTGCAACTGCGTAAGCTTGCGCGCCACCGCCAGATCGAGCCCTCCCGAGCGGATCGGCTCGCCGTCCCCCTGCCGGAAGGGATCGAGCAGGATCGGCAGCAACGCCGGGTCCACACCGCGGCTTTCGTCGGCGATCGTCAGGCGCACCATGTCGCCGACATCCTCTGTCATCACGCACAGCGCCTGCCCGGGCACGCTCGCCTTTACCGCCAGGTGCAGCAGCTTGCCGACGAGCAGTTCGACGCGTTCCGGGTCCGCCTGGATCTTGTCGTGCGCCGCTTGGAGCCTCGTTTCGAGCTTGAGCTGACGCTCTTCGATCTGCTCCCGCAGATGCGTGAGCGCCACGGAGACGGCAGCGTTGAGGGGGATGACCAGCGGGCGCAGGGTGACGCGGTTGGAGAGCACGGTGATGGCGTCCTGCAGATCGTCGAGCAGCACCACCTGTCGGCGCACGCCGTTGCGGATGCCGTCGAGCGCGCGTGTGACGATGGGGGGCGCTTGCGAAATGCGGGATTCGAGCACGTGCATCCAGCTCTGGATGCCATTGAGTGGCGAGCGCAGGTCATGCGAGATGAGCATCATGACCTGTTCGCAGGCACCGGCGATGCGCTCGGAAGCATGCTCGGCCTCATCCTCGCCCAGTTCAGTTGCCACGCTCACGAGTCCACCGAATTCGCCCTGCGCGTCGAACCACGGCGCGCCGCGTTCATTGACCACGCGATAGCCGCCCTCGGCATGGCTCAGGCGGTAGCGCAGACGGTAAGGTGCTGTCTGTGCGAGCGACTCGATGCAGCAGGCCTGCAGGTGGCTCATGTCGTCGGGATGTACGCCGTGCAACCACCCGCCATCGAATTCGCTCGCTTCGTCGCGACCGGTGAAACGCGTCCACGCCGGATTGAAGTACACGGCCTCGCCGGCCGCGTCAGTGACGCGGACCAGCGCAGGCATAAAGGCATAAGCCGACCAGTTCTGTTCAGTCATGCTCACTTGGCGGTAAGCGGTTGGTGTGGGTTCCTCTGTACTGCTCAAGCTGGCTCGCCCGGCGGAATCGGCGGCACTGGCGCCGGATCGGGCGGCGGCTCGCCGGGCTCGGGAGGGGATGGCGGCGGCGGATCGCCTACCGGCGGCACGATGGGGTCTTCCATTGGATCGATGGGCGGATCCGTCACCGGATTGTTGGGCGGAATGATGGCACCCATGGGAAATCGTTGCGACATGGGCGGGACTCCTCTCGGTGTGTATCGATGCATTTGCAGCAACGGGCGTGCCCGCTTCAGGCCAGCGAGCCGGCGGCATCGACGCTGCCGCCCGTGCCCCCGTATTCCTCCAGACGGTTGTAGAGGGTCTTGAGGCTGATACCGAGAATTTCCGCCGCCCGCTTCTTGACGCCGCCGCACTGCTCCAGCGTGGCGAGGATGATCTGCCGGTCCGCCTCGGCCAGCGACGTCCCGACGGGCACCATCAGCATGGTGCCGGCGGTGGCGCGGGCGGGCGAAATATGCAGCGGCACCGAAGCCGTTTCGATGGAGTTTTCCTCGGCCATGATATAGGCGCGCTGCACGTAGTTGCGCAGCTCGCGCACGTTGCCCGGCCAACTGTGAGATGACAGCACTTCGAGCGCCTGCGGCGGAAAGCGCTTCTGCGTGTCGTGCTGCTGGTTGAGCTCGTCGAGAAAGCTCTGTGCCAGCAGTTTGACGTCGTCGCCCCGTTCTCGCAGCGCCGGCAGATGCAGCGGAAACACGTTGAGCCGGTGATACAGGTCGGCACGCAGACGGCCTTCGGCGACGGCTTCTTCGGGATCGCGGTTGGTGGCGGCGATCACCCGCACGTCAGCGGAGATTTCCTTGTTGGTGCCGACCCGCATGAAGAATCCGGTTTCCAGCACGCGCAGCAGTTTCACCTGCAGCTCCATCGGCATCTCAGTGATTTCGTCGAGGAACAGCGTGCCGCCGTCGGCGCGCTCGAAGTAGCCGCGATGCAGGCGGTCCGCCCCCGTGAAACTGCCTCGCTCGTGGCCGAACATTTCGCTTTCGATCAGATTGGGCGAGATCGCGCCGCAGTTGACGGGCAGGAATGCCTGCTTGCGGCGCAGCGACATGTCGTGGATCGATTGGGCGGCCAGCTCCTTGCCGGTGCCGCTCTCGCCGACCAGCAACACGGTGGCACCAGTAGGTGCCACGCGGGCAATCTGGTCATACAGGGTCTGCATCGCCGATGAGTTGCCCAGCATGCGGCCGAAGCGACCGAAGCGGCGCAGTTCGCCGCGCAGCAGACCGATCTCGGCCTTGAGGTCGCCGGTACGCGGCACCCGGTCGAGGATCATCTGCAGCCGCTGGAAATTCACCGGTTTGACAAGATAGTCGGCCGCCCCCTGGCGCAGTGCGTCGACCGCGCTGTCGACACTGGCGTAACCCGTCATCACCACGAGTTCGACCGCGTCGGACGGCTCGAACTCCTGGAACAGGTCGAGCCCCGAGCCGTCCGGCAGCTTCAGGTCGGTCAGGACCACATCGGGAGTGCGGCGGACCAGATGGATTCGCGCTTCGCGCATGTCGGCCGCAGCGTCGATGGTGAACCCTTCCGCGGCAATCAGCTCGGTCAGAGCCGAGCGCGTGTCAGCGTCGTCATCGACGATAAGGGCGTGAGGCATGGATCGGCGGGCTCCTGATGAATTGGGGTGTGCTGCCGGACGTGCCGCGGTGCGCCGGCGCCATGCCAGCGGCGCCACCATTGCAGGTCGGGCCAGCGGCCCGGAAGCACATCACGCGCACCCAGGCACCGGAACAGGCTTATACCGATATCGGCAATCGACTGTATCCGTCAGGAGTATGGTGCCGTGATATGGCGACAGGTTTTGTAGGACAAACTGCGGTCCTGCGAAAGAATCCGCAACGCAGGCTGTGGATATCTTCGGGTCGATGCGCCTGAGCGAACCGACCCGAAAGGGCTCAGGTGCCCGGCACACCATCGAGCGAGCGCAGTCGCCCTTCATCGATGTCCGGGACCGATCCGCCTTCGCCTTCCCACCGATTGAGGGATTGCGGGCCGCCGGACGATGGACGTCCCGCACGCTTTTGACTTGACTGGTGCGCGCAGGACAAATAGGCGATCGCGGCGATCGCACCGACCGCAGCCGCCGTCAGCGTGGAACAGACTCTATTCATGTCCGGCTCCCTTCAGGCGAGTTGTCAGCGACGGCTGACCAGGATGCCGACAACGAATCCGAATGCGGCGGCCAGTCCGACCGCGTTCCATGGATTGTCGTGCACGTAGGCGTCGGCGTTCTGGCTGACCTGGCGGCATTTGTCGCGCGCCGTGGATTCGACTTCGGCGGCCTGCGCCTTGAGCACGTCCAGTTGCGCCTGCAACTGACTGCGCGCCGCGGCCACGCCTTCGCCCGAATAGGCGCCGGCGGCCCGGACGAGTTCTTCGGCGCTGCCGATCAGTTCCTTGAAGTTCTTCGATACGCGGCGCTTGCTTGCCACGAATTGCTCGCTTGCCTCGCTCATGCTCAGGACCTCCCGTAAGTGTCATGTCAGTGTGGATGCAGCTTCTGTGCCATGCCTGGATGCCCGCGCCAGAGCGCGCTGCATTGGGCATCGCTCCCTGTCCGACCTTGCCCTTCGAGGTAAGTTCTACATGCCTTGCCCTGCACTTCCGGGCAGTCGCCATGTCATCCTTTGGACGACAACGGTTCTCCTGCACGCCTCTGCGCCGTATGTCGCCAAAAGGCGTAGGATGAATTTCGATCTGCCAACGAGATACCGCCTTTCCATTCATGCCGACCCTCTCGCCCACTCCCGAGCGCCCCACCGAGCACGCCGTCGCGCGCACCGACGAACAACAGCACTTCGGCGTGCTGTTCGGCGGCTCGCCCGCCATGCGCGAGCTGTATCGCCAGATCGAGCGCGTGGCGCGCACCGATGCGTCGGTCCTGATCATCGGTGAATCCGGGACTGGCAAGGAACTGATCGCCAAGACTATCCATGAGCGCAGCCTGCGGCACGCCAAGCCTTTCATCCCGGTGAACTGTGGAGCCATTCCAGCCACGCTCGTCGAAGCCGAGTTGTTCGGCCATGAAAAAGGCTCGTTCACCGGCGCCATCGCGCAGCACATCGGCTATTTCGAACACGCGTCGACCGGCACCGTCTTTCTCGACGAAGTGACCGAGATGAACGCCGAAATGCAGGTCAAGCTGCTGCGCGTGCTCGAGAGCAACAGCTTCCATCGCGTCGGCGGCACCGACCTGATCAACGTCGACATGCGCATCATCGCCGCCAGCAATCGCGCGCCCGACGTGGCCGTTGCCGAAGGCCATTTCCGCGAAGACCTGCTCTACCGCCTGGCAGTCGTGCTGATCCGCGTGCCGCCCCTGCGCGAACGGGGCGATGACGTCGAATTGCTGGCACGACACTTTCTGGACGAACTGAACCGCAGCGGCAACACCGACAAGGTTTTCTCGCGCCGCGCGCTGGATATCGTGCGCGGCTACCAATGGCCGGGCAATGTGCGCGAACTTCGCAACACCATCCATCGCGCCTACATCATGAGCGACGACCAGGTGGAACTGGCCGACCCGTATGCCAACACCAAGACACGTCGACCGAGCGTGCGCGACGGCCTCATGAGCGTGCCGATCGGCACACCGCTGGCCGATGCGCAGCGCGAGTTCATCTTCGCAACACTCAAGCATTTCGAAGGCGATAAGCGCCAGGCCGCGCGCGCGCTAGGCATCAGTCTCAAGACGCTCTATAACCGCCTCGAAACCTATCAAGGACGCGCCGCCGAGTAAGACGCCGCAGCCGTGGACGATTTTGCTCGGCGCCGGTTGCGCACGTAGATGCATTGACCGATCAGGGCGTTGGCCACCATCAGCGCGTTGGTGAGCACAAAAACCACGTCGCCCGTCGCCACGCTGTAAGCCGTGAATCCGCTGGATGCCGCAAGCTGACCGACGAACAGCCAGCGCGATACGCCCTGGGTTGAGCCCGAGCGCCATTGCGTAATGACCTGCCGCACCATCGTCGCCAGCAGAATGCATGCGCTTCCCCACCCGATCAGGTTAGCCGCGCTCATGGTCGGCCCCGCTCGCTACCGGGTCGACAGGCTACGCGCGGCGCAGGCATGCATTGATTCCCGCGCGTCATCCGTTGACGACTTCGCCACCGTTGGGATGCAGCACCTGTCCGCTCATGTAGCTGGAATCCTCACACGCGAGGAAAACGAAACAGGGCGCGATCTCTGCGGGTTGACCGGGACGCTTCATCGGCGTGTTGCCGCCAAAGCTGGCGACCTCTTCGGCCGTGAATGTCGATGGAATGAGCGGCGTCCACACAGGCCCTGGCGCGACCGCGTTGACGCGGATGCCCTTGGGCACCAATTGGTGCGACAAGGATCGCGTGAAAGCCACGATCGCACCTTTTGAAGCGGCATAGTCCAGCAGTTTCGGATTGCCGCGATACGCCGTCACGGACGCCGTATTGATGATCGATGCGCCCTCCCGCAAATGCGGCAATGCCGCCTGCGTAAGGTAGAACATCGAGAAGACATTGGTGCGGAAGGTGTTTTCGAGTTGCTCTGCGTCGATCTCTTCGATCGACTTCTGGGGATGCTGTTCGCCAGCGTTGTTGACCAGCACGTCGATCTTGCCAAAAGCTTCGAGCGTCTGCTCGATCACCTCCGACGCGAATGCCGTGTCGCCCATGTCGCCCGCGAGCCGCAGGCAACGCGCGCCTTCGGCTTCGACCATGCGGACAGTCTCGCTCGCGTCCTCTTCCTCTTCGAGATAGACGATGGCGACCTGCGCACCCTCGCGCGCAAAAGCCACGGCCACGGCCCGCCCGATTCCGCTGTCTCCGCCGGTGATGATCGCCACCTTGCCGTCGAGCTTGCCGCGCGCACGGTCGCTGCGCGGCTCACTCTGCGGCGCCGGCGTCATCTCCGATTCACTGCCCGGTCGATGCGATTGATGTTGTGGCGGATTGATGGTTTCGCTCGTTGTCATCGGTCGGCCCGCCATCAGTGGTGCGAGCGGCCGCCGTGACTGGTCTTGCCCGATGCGCGCCGGTTGCCGACCTGGCTACGCGACACACCGGCCTTCTTGAGCGAAATCGCCACCGCCTGCTTGACCGCGCGCTTCTTGCTCGGCGGATGGCTCGCGCCGATCTTGCCTTCGTCCTCATACTCATGGACGAGCGTCTTGATGTTCTTGCTGATGGTTTCTCTGCTCTTACCGGATTTCAAAGGCATGGTGACTCTCCTGTCATGCAAGCGGGCCTGGTGGCCCCATGCCATGCTCGCCGCAGATTCCGTGCCCGCGCTCCTGATGTCGGGCGCAGGGCATGGATTCAATCACTCTCACACCGCCACATTGATGGCGCTCGCACTGGGTTGCGAAGCACGTTCGCGCCGGACCGGCGCTGCAGCCACGCGAGCGTACAAACCCATCAGGCGGCGCGCGACATCCGCCGCGGCAAAGCGCTCGCGTGCGCGCAAGCGCGCGGCGGTGCCCAGTGCGAAGCGATGCAGGGGATCCTGTGCCAGCACGAAAAGCCGCTCGGCCAGCGCGTCCGGATGATCGGGCGCCACCGAGTAACCCGTCTCGCCCTCCACCACCATGCTGCCGGCATGCTCAGCGGACATCGCCAGAACAGGCACGCCGCAGCTCATTGCGCGCAAGGTGCCGGCTCCCGCGCGGCCGCTGGGCCCAGCGACGTAGACGTCGGCTGCGCTGAACAGGATTTGCAGCTCGCGTTGTGTCTGCCATGGCTGCACGAAGACCTGGTCCTCCACCTGCAACTCGGCCGCCAGTGCCAGCAAACGGTCGACCTCCTGCCCGTTGACGACCGAGACGAACCGCGAGACCGGCATTGCCAGACACAAGCGCGCGTCGATGTGGAAAGTACGGCGCAGCGCCGCAATGGCCCGCACCATGTCCTCGACGCCGACAAGCGATCCACCCACCATGTGCAATGCCATGAAGTCGCGTACCGGCCAGTGCAGTGCATCGCGCGCCGCAGCGCGCACGTCCGGCCCGAACGCGTCGGCGTCGATGCCGTACGGCATCTGGACTACGCGGTCGCGCTCGGCGCCGCACACTGTTACCAGGTCGTCGGCCGACTGTAGGTCCTGGGCGACAAGCACGTCGGCACGGGCAACTAGCGACTTCTGGATGGCGATACGCTCCTGGCGGCGGACCTGTGCGCTGTCCCCCAGGACGCGCTGCGTCTTGGCGACGCTGGGAATGGCCGCCACCAGCGGCAGATTCAGCGTCTGCTGCAACTGCATGCCGATCCACCCGGACGCGCTGCCCTGCGCATGAACGAGGTCGTAGGGCCGTCGCTCATTGCCGACAAAATCGACTACGAAATCCGCGAACTCATTGAGTACGGTCTGTGACTCGCAGTCGCAACTGCTCACGGGGACATTGATCACCCGCACGCCCGCGTACGGCTCGGTGACCACGTTATCCTGCGGATCGCGCCGGCAGGTGAATACGTCGATCCTGCAACCAAGGGCCGCCAGATGGGACAGGGGTGCGCCGACTTCAATGTCGCCGTCGATGTCGAACGGAGCGTGGCGGGCGCTGATGAATGCAATCTTGGTGCTCATCTTTGAGTCCTTTTGTGCGTCGTTTCGGGGGGATGCCGTAGCAAGAGACCGCTATGAATGCAGGGACCGTGCCCACGGGGCCGGAAACGCGAAAACCGCGCGGCAACCGCAGAAATGACAGCATTCGCGGGCGCGTGCACCCGTTGTATCGCGCGCGAATCACTTGCCACGCTGCAATTCGTACACGCGATGTGCGATCTGTGCCGATGGCCCGCCGAATGGAAAAACGCCCATCCCCGCCTTTGGCAGGGGACGGGCGTGGTCGCCTTTCAGTGCTGAGCCGCGCTCAAGGCAGCGGCGAGTCCCAGTACGGCGAACGGTTGTAATACTGATGCACTTCCTGCGCCCAGCTTGCGTCGGCCATTGAAGGCCAGTGATCCTTGTCGAATCCCGGTGCGTCGCGGAAGCGATCCTTTTCGACGTCGAGCACGAAACACTTCTGATCGGCGTCCATGGTCAGCGCGCTCCATGGAATGGCGTGCAGGGTGTCGCCCATGCCAAGGAAGCCGCCCGACGACAGGACCGCGTAGGCGATGCGCCCATGCGGCACATCGAGCATGATGTCCTGGATCTTGCCGAGCTTGTCGCCCTCCAGGTTCACCACTTCATCGCCTTCGAGAGTGTCGGCGGCCATGATCTCGGGACCAGGCCCCGACAAGTTCTCGCGACCGCCGACGATATTGGCGCCCCGCGTGCCCATTCCTGTCGAGTCGTAGGAACCAGAACTGATTGCCATGATGCGTACTCCTTTCCAGATGCTTGTGTCATTTCGTGATGCTTGGGATGCGAGTCGTCGAAACGCCGCTCGATGCCGCTCACGCGGTATTCCGAGCAACCCGCATGCCCGTCGAACGCTCGCCCTCAGTTGGCCTTGAGGCGCAGGTCGTTCTGCACCGCCTGCACGCCGCTGATGTTGCGTGCGATCTCGCCGGCGCGGCTGATCTCTGTCTGCGTGGCGACTTCGCCGCTCAGATTGACCACGCCGTGGGTGGTCTCGACCTTGATCTCATGCGCCTTCGTCGTGCTGTCCTTGGCGAGTGCTGCCTTCACCTTGGTCGTCACGGCCGAGTCATCGACGTACTGCACCGTCTTGTCCTTGGCGCTCTCCATCTTCTGCGTGGTGCTCGTGTCACCGGCGGCCAGCGCGACACCGGAACCGCCGACAAAGAGGGCAACCATCATGCTGTGAATCAGGGTCTTTTTCATGGGTGATCTCCTTCTCTTCTATGGATGGACCTCGATGAGGTCCCTGGCACGGAAAAAACGGGAAATGTCCCGTCCTGGCTACTTCTTCCTGTCGGGCAACGCACTGGCGTCGCCCTGCGTGGAGGCCGACGAAGCGCCGATCGAAGTCGGCCCGCCGGCGGCGTCGCTTGCGAGCGAGGCAGCGGCTTGCGAGCGCGATGCGCCCAGCCCTTCGCTGACCTGCTCGCTGACGCGCGACATGCTCTGGCTTTCTTCAAACGATCCCTGTCGTGCAATACGTACACGGTTGTCGATCTCGCGCACACCCCAGCTTTCGTCCACCACGTCTTCGATGGCGTGCTTGCTGCGGCGGTCGGGCACCGTGCCCTCGAGCGTGACCTTGCCGTCCTGCACCGTGACGCTGACGTCGCTCACGTCGAGGTGGTGCGCAAAGGTCAGGCGTTCGCAGATGTCCTCGCGCAAGCGATCGTCCGAACGCGTGTAACCCTTGGGTCCCTTGCGCTCTCGCGCCTGAGAACCGCGCTCCAGCCCTGCGCCCGCGTAATGGGTGCGCGTCTGGTAGGCGTCCTGCCAATCCTGCCCGCCGGCACCGCGCTGGTCGGATCGACGGAAATCGCCCTGTTGGCCGCGGACCCACTGGTCGTAGCTCATATCGCTGCGCTCATCGAACGTGTCGGGCATGAAGCTCGACTGGCTGGCGCGCGTCACTCGCCCCGCATCACGAAAGTCCGGCGCACGTTCAAAGCCGCCGAATGCCGCTTCGTAATGGCTGCGCTCGCGCGATTGCGTAGGACGGTGGCGCTGCTGACTCTCATACCGATCGCGCAGTTCGTTCGATCGCATCTCTCGTTCGCGCTCGCGACGCCACGCTTCGGAACGCGCATCCGGACGGAAACCCTCTGGATTGGATTCCGTGGCGAAAGCATCGTCCTGTCCCACGTAGCCGCCGGACATCGGGTACTCGGGGCGGTCTCTGCCACGTCCGTATTCCGAGGATTGCCGCCCCTCTGCGGGGGATGCGTATTCGTGCCGGGAGAGAGGATCTCGGCCCCATGCCCTGTCCTCGCCCGAGCGTGTCCGGGTGTCTTCGCGATCCTGCGGATCTTGCGGGTAACGCTGTGGATAGCCGGGATATTGGCTCGCCATTTTTGCCTCCTGTATCTGTCGGTGTCGGAGACGAAACGCGCGATGCAATGTCGTGCGACATCGTCAGGGAAGTCGACGCAAGTCGCATGCCGCGGTAGGAGGTCGTCGTGTCTGGAGGGCGCCATCGGCGCGTAGACGTGCCGCGTAAAACTTACACCGGGCGGGTCAGATGTGCAGCGAAACAGCGCCACGGGCGAGGTTTTCGCGCCCTGCACGCGGACACCGTTCTGCCCGCAGGCCGCATGCCCGCGCCGCTGTCGGGAAAGTGGCACAGCCCTCGCTAGTGCAGCTCAACGATACCAATGAGACGGAGCCTCCGACATGCAACCCACCCTCGATCTGCGCGCCAAGCAGCACATGTCCCTGACCCCACGGCTGCAACAGTCCGTCAAGCTCTTGCAGCTTTCGTCGCTCGAATTCATTCAGGAGCTGCGTGATGCACTGGTCACCAATCCTTTCCTGGAAGAAGACGAGCAGGTCGGCGAAGAAACGCCCGTCAACGGCGATGGATCGCTCGATGCGGCGTACGCACCCATCGATTCGGAGACTGTCGCGGCACCCGCCCCGGAAGCAGAGGTTGACGACGCCGCGGCGGGTCCCGAGTCCAACGATTTCGATCTCGAACCGATGGAGGAAGTGACCGCGTCGCGCAAGCACGACGGCACCGAACGTACCAGCGACTTCACCGAATGGATGAGCGAATCGCCCAACCTGCGCGAACATCTCTACCAGGAGTTGCGAGCCTATCGCCTGTCGGAGCGCGACCGTGCGCTCGCCGTGCTGATCATCGATTCGCTCGACGACGACGGATACCTGCGCGACAGCCTCGAAGAACTTGCCGCGCTGGTGGTCGACGAGGTCAACGCCGACGGCGAGGCCGTCGAACTGGATGAATTACAGGCAGCGTTGCATCTCGTACAGAGCATGGAACCGGTGGGCGTAGGCGCGCGCAATCTGTCCGAATGCCTGGCACTGCAACTGGCCGCAATGCCGGAAAAGGACCGCATCCATGCCCTGGCGACATGCATCGTGCAACATCACCTCGGCCGGCTCGCCGCGCGCGACAGTGTCGAACTGCGCCGCAACCTGGAGTGCGACTCGCAGGAACTTCAAGCGGCCTTCGCGCTGATCAGGAAGCTCGAACCGCGCCCCGGAGCGGCATTCAACGCGCAACTGGCCGATTACATCGTGCCGGACGTGATCGTGCACAAGAGCCACGGCAAATGGATCGCATCAGCCAATCCTGCACTCATGCCGCGCGCCCGTCTGAACAAGACCTACGCACAGATGTTCCAGCGCGCGCAATGCGCCGATCGCGCCCCGCTTGCGCAGCAGTTGCAGGAGGCGCACTGGCTGTTGCGCAATGCCGAGCAGCGTTTCGTCACCATCCAGCGCGTGGCCCAGGCCATCGTCACGCGGCAGCGCACGTTCTTCGATTACGGGGACGTCGCGCTCAAACCGCTCGTGCTGCGGCAGATCGCCGACGAACTCGGCATCCATGAATCCACGGTCTCGCGCGCGACGAGCAACAAGTACATGGCCACGCCGCGCGGCATCTTTGAATTCCGCCATTTCTTCTCACGCGAACTCGCAACGGACACGGGCGGCAAATGTTCAGCGGCGGCGATTCGCGCGCTGTTGAAGGAGATGATCGAAGCCGAGCCGGCCGATGCGCCGTTGTCCGATGTGTCGCTCACGCAGATGCTTGCCGATCAGGGCGTGATCGTGGCGCGGAGGACGGTTTCGAAGTATCGGGGGATGATGAAGGTGGCGCCTGCGGAACTCAGGCGGCAGGTTTGATCGGGTCAATTCATGCGCGACCGCATGTGCTCGCTGGTCGGGGTTAGCGGCGGCGATAGCTTCGACTGCTGATGCCCGACGGCCGGGAGTTCGCCCCGGCGGGCGAGTAACTTCTTTGTTATCGACAAAGAAGTCACCAAGAAAGCGACCCCTGCATCGCCGCCAGCCTGCGGCTGGTCCCCTGCGCTACTCGTCAAGTCAGGCGGCTGCGGAACTCGTCGCTAACGCTCCTCAGACAGTCCTCGCCGACGGCTTCGCCGCAACCTGACTTGCCTGCGTTGCTCGGCGGCTCAAAAGGGGCCGGCCATAGCAAACACCTCGAAGTGCATGGAGCTAGAGCCTCTTCATTGTGTGTGGCGCACCGTGCGTGTACCGCAAAGCGCATGCAACAAGCGCAGTGAGGTTTCAGATGTTGCGGTAGTGCGTCGGACTAAGAAGCGAAGCGCCATCCGCCACACTCGAACTATTGGCGTCGTTCGATCAGCAACGACGTTTGATTGGCGAGAGCGCCAGCGGAAACACAAGCATTCAGAAACAGGGGCTTTTGCTGTTCGTCTGAACAACCATGCTGCGTGATGTGGGCTCCCCATTCAGCGTCGCCGAGCAGCACAGGGCGAGAAGGTTGCCCCGCGCAGCGGGGTCGGCGAGGACTGTCTGAGGAGCGTAGCGACGAACGCCGCACTGCCTTCTCGGCCGCGCAGCGCAGGGGATCGGCCGCAGGCC
>NZ_JBGVSA010000023.1:0-65740 GCF_041807905.1 Uliginosibacterium sp. sgz301328 | reverse complement strand
GCCGTGGCGGTGCTGATGTTCATGCGCATTCCGACCAGCTTCGTGCCGTCGGAAGACCAGGGCTACGTGTTCGGCGCAATCATCCTGCCGGACGGCGCCTCGCTGGCACGCACGATGACGACCTCCGAATCGATCCGCGCGCAGTTGGCCAAGCACCCGGCCATCGACCAGATCTTCATGGTCAACGGCTTCGACCTCATCGGCGGCGGCATGAAGAGTTCGTCGGCGACGACCTTCATCAAGCTCAAGCCCTGGGGCGAGCGCAAGGAAAGCGCCGACGACATGGTCAAGGCCGTGATGGGCGTGGGCATGATGCAGCGGGACGGCATGGCCATCGCCTTCAACCTGCCGGCGATTCGAGGTCTGGGTACGGCGGGCGGTTTCGAAGGCTACATCCAGAGTCGTGGCGCGGACAATCCGCGCGCGCTTCAGGACGTGGTGACCAACTTCATGGCAGAGCTGGGCAAGGACAAGCGCCTGACCGGCCTGAACACCATGTTCCGCGCCGCCACGCCGCAGTTGCACGTGGAAGTCGACGAGACCAAGGCGCTGTCGCTCAATGTGTCGATCAGCGACGTGTTCGTCACGCTGCAGAGCACGATGGGGTCGTACTACGTCAACGACTTCAACAAGTTCGGCCGTGCCTTCCAGGTCCAGATCGCGGCGGACGCTCCATTCCGCTCCAAGCCTGAAGACCTGGGCCGCGTGTTCGTACGTTCCAGCGACGGCAACATGATTCCGCTGTCGGCGCTCATCAAAGTCACGCGCACCACGGGCGCCGAATCGCTCGACCGCTACAACGGCTTCCTGGCCGCCAAGATCATGGGTAGCGGCGCACCGGGCGTGAGCTCGGGCGACGTGATCAAGATCGTCGAAGAGACCGCCGCACGCGTGCTTCCGGATGGTTACCAGTTGGCATGGACGGGCCAGGTGTTCCAGGAAAAGCGCACCGGCTCGACGTCGTCGGCCGCGTTCATCTTCGGCATGATCATGGTGTTCCTGATCCTGGCCGCGCAGTACGAACGCTGGTCGCTGCCGATCGCGGTGGTGATGGCCATTCCGTTCGCCTTGCTGGGTGCGCTGGTGGCGATCTGGCTACGCAACGATCCGAACGACATCTACTTCCAGATCGGCCTGGTGGTGCTGATCGGGCTGGCAGCGAAGAACGCGATTCTTATCGTGGAATTCGCAGCGCAACAGATGGCGGCGGGCAAGGACATCTTCGACGCGGCGCTGGAGGCGGCACGCCTGCGCTTCCGTCCGATCGTGATGACTTCGCTGGCCTTCGTTCTGGGCATGGTGCCGCTGGTGTGGGCGACGGGGGCCGGTTCGGCTGCGCGTCGTTCCATGGGTACGGGCGTGTTCGGCGGCATGATCGCGGCGACTTTCGTGGCGACGATCTTCATCCCGCTGTTCTTCACCTGGCTGGGTGGCCGTCGCAAGAAGGCCGCCGCCGATGAGGACAACGATGACTCGAACGCCCACGCATCGACCGGAGAGAATCAATGAAGTACAGACTGACCCTTGTCGCCGCCTCGCTGGCGGTGCTGATGGCCGGTTGCGCGGTCGGGCCCGACTACAAGCGGCCGGCCGAGCCGCTGCCGGACCAATATGACGCTGTCACTGCAAACAGCACGGGCGCGGCGCAAGTCGCACCCGATTGGTGGCGCGCCTTCAACGATCCGCAACTGGACGCGCTGGTGCAAAAGGCGCTGACCGATTCGAGCGATGTGCGTATCGCCATCGCCCGTATCGAGCAGGCCGATGCCGTGCTCAAGCAGGCCGGTGCGGCGCTGTTCCCTGAAGTGGACCTGGCGGCTGCCGCCGCCCGCAGCCAGACGAGCGAATACCTCACCACCCCGGGGGCGGATCGCCAGGGCAACAACTTTCAGTTGCGCGGACTGGTGGCGGCCTACGAGCTCGATTTCTGGGGCAAGTTCCGCCGCGCTCGCGAAGCCGCCATCGCCCAGGCTGCCGGCAGTCACTACTACCGTGACACCGTACGCCTGACCGTGGCCAGCCAGGTGGCGAGCACGTACATCCAGTTGCGCGCAACCGAAGGCCTGCTCGATGCCAACCGCGAAAGCCTCAAGAACCGCGAAGAGGCCGTGGCCATCACCCAGCGTCGTTATGACGCGGGCAGCGTGTCGCGTCTCGACGTGGAGCAGGCGATCAGCAATCGCGCCGCGCTGGTGGCGCAGACGTCGGCACTGGAAGGCCAGCGTGAAGTCTTCATGCACACCCTGGCGCTCCTCACGGGCGACCCGGCGCTGGTCATCCAGCCGGGTGCCAGCGCACGTGACTTGCCGACGCCGGCGGTGCCGCCGGTCGGTCTGCCGTCCGAGCTGATCGAAGCCCGCCCCGACGTGCGTCAGGCCGAAGCCACGCTGGCGTCCTACAACGCGCAGATCGGCGTGGCGAAGGCGGCGCTGTTCCCGACCATCTCGCTGACCGGCGCGTTCGGCGGTGCCAGTGCGGACCTGTCGGTCCTGTTCAAGTCGGGCGCGCAGGCCTGGAATATCGGCGCCACGCTGAACCTGCCGATCTTCGATGCGGGCTATCGCAGTGGCAAGGTCGACCAGGCCACTGCCGTGCAGAAGGAAGCGCTGGAGCAGTACCGCAAGACCGTGCAGACGGCCTTCAAGGAAGTGCGCGATGCGCTCAGCACGCTGCGTCAGGCCACGGTGTCGGAAGAGGCTCGCCGCGTGCAGCTCGATTCCGCGATCCGCTCGGAGCAGATCGCCAGCGCCCGCTACAAGGCGGGTTCGGCGGCCTTCCTCGATCTGCTCGATTCGCAGCGCAGCCGCAATGACGCTGACATTACCTATCTGACGGCGCGTCAAAACCGCCTGACGGCGCAGATCGACCTGTACAAGGCGCTCGGCGGTGGCTGGCGCCCCGACGTGACGATCACCGGCCACGCGCCCTGACCATTGTCGTTCGCCCAAACGAAAGGCCGCTCCCGTGAGCGGCCTTTTTTTCGCTTCAGCGGCGCCAATCACCGCACGATATCGACGGGCGTGCCCAGCTTCACCGTCTTGTAGAGTTCTTCGATGTCGGCGTTGTCCAGCGCGATGCAGCCGAGCGTCCAGTCGCGGCTGTTGCCGCCGCCGTGCAGAAAGATGTCGCCGCCGAGCGCGGTGTTCTGCGGCGGCAGTCTGTTCCTGCGGTGAGCGGCAACGATGGCTGCATATTGCGCTCCGTCTATGAGCCTGGCCTTGAGACCGCGTGCGGCGTCGTCCACGCCTGGGTAATCGATGCCGAGTGAAAGATGGAACTGGCTGTTGGCATTCTTGACGCGGACGAAATAACGGCCCTCCGGCGTCTTGCCATCGCCTTGCCGGAGTTTCGTGCCATCGGGTGCGTAACCGAGCGCGGCGCGATACGTCTTGACGACCTTGCCGTCGTCGAGCACCTGCACGACGCGCGCCTGCTTTCTGACCACGATGGACACGTCACCGGCAAATGATGTCTGCGCGAACACGATGAGCAGGAGGACCGTCGGCAACTTCATCGTGTTCGACATCCTTTGCTCAGAACGGATTGCGCACGACACCGCCATCCACGCGCAACGCGGCGCCCGTCGTGGCGGAGGCCAGCGGACTTGCCACGTAGGCGACCAGGCTGGCGACTTCATCGGGCGAGGCGAACCGCTGGATGATCGACGACGGCCGCATGGTGGTGAAGAACTCCTTTTCGAATTCCTCGAAGCTCTTGCCTTCGCGCTGCGACAGTTCGGCGACGAAGTCATTCACTCCGCGCGAGCGTGTGGGCCCCGGCAGCACGCTATTGACGGTGACGCCAGTGCCAGCCAGCGATTCAGCCAGGCCGCGCGCTACGGCGAGTTGTGCGGTCTTGGTAGTGCCGTAGTGGATCATCTCGGTGGGAATCTGGATGCCACTCTCCGACGAGATGAAGATGATCCGCCCCCAATTGCGCGTCTTCATGCCGGGCAGGTAGAGGCGCGCGAGCCGCACACCGGACAACACATTGACGTCGAAGAACCGGCGCCAGTCGTCATCGCTGATGTCCGCGAAGTCACGCGCTTCGAAGATGCCCAGATTGTTGATCAGCACGTCCACCTGCGGAAACGCAGCGATCAGGCGTTCGGCCTCTTGCGCCAGTGACAGATCGCCGGCGAAGCCTTCGGCGGATTGGCCCGTGGCCTGCCGGATACGGGCGATCGCATCATCCACGGCGCTCTGCTGTCGCCCGTTGACGATCACCTTGGCGCCCTCGCGCGCAAGTGTTTGTGCAATGGCGAAACCGATGCCGGCGGTGCTGCCGGAAACGAGGGCGATCTTGTCCTTGAGTTGCAGGTCCATGCGGGCGCTCCTTTTTTGAGAAGAGGGGGGCAACCTCAGCGCGTCAGGATGACGTACAGCGTGCCCATCAGCGACAGTCCCGCCACCCCTACGGCAGCGATGGCCACCATGGTGATGCGATGCAGGCGCGTATCAGCGGCCTCCGCCGCGGCCTCGACAGCCGCCAGCGAGCGCTCCAGCTGCGCCGCCAATTCCTTGATGTATGCCGTATTCTGCGAGGCCGCGTTCTGAAGTTCGGCGATCTGCTGCTGCAGCGTCGCCTGAGCGCCGTCGCCCTTGCGCGTGAATACCGGCAGGGTGGCCGAGATGATCGTGCCCAGGTGAGGCAGCACGGCCTTGAGAGCCGGAACGACCCAGGTTGCCATCGATGATCCTTTCTGGTCGGCGAATGCCCGTGTCGACCGAAGAACGCTGCGCGGGTTCGCGGATGTCCCTTCAGAGGGCTGCAAACGCGGCGTGGTAGCGCACCTGCTTTGGCGCGCCGTTCAGTGCACCGGGAATGAGTTCAACGGCCATGAATGCTTCGACGGGCACGCCGAGCGCTTCGTATTCGCTGGTGAGCCCCCAATGGTTGGCGGCGCGGAAACCGAAACGGCCGTAATAGGCCGGGTCGCCCAGCACGAACAGCGCCGTGGCTCCGTTCGCACCCATGGCTTCGATTGCGGCGCGCACCAGTTGCCCGCCGATGCCGCGTTTGCGCCAGTCGCTGGCAACCGCGAGCGGGGCCAACCCGAAAGCGCCCACAGGGGCTTGCATGGGCGACATCGCCACGTGGCCGATGAGCTCTTCGGCCGATGCCGCCACCAAGCCAACATACGCCGGGTCGTCACGCAGCGCATCCACCAGGTGTGCTTCCGCAGCGGTGGGAAAGGCCGCGGCATTCAGTGCATGCACAGTTGCGCTATCGGCGATGCCCTCGGCGCGGACCACGACGGAATCAATTCTGGTGCCGGCCATCGTAGGGCACGCGCGTCAGCGTGGTCAGATCGATGTCTTCCAGGCACCGCACATTGATGGAAGCCACCTCGTTACCCGCCGGGTCCTTGCCATCGGCAAACGGCTGCACGCCACAGGTCGGGCAGAAGTGGTGCTCGATGATGTGACGATTGAACTGGTAGGTGGACATGGCGGCGCGATCGCGCGGTGTCTTCAAACGGAATTGATCGCGGCTGACGAACCACAGCAGCAAGCCTTTTCGCTGGCAATGCGTGCAGTTGCACTCGATGACCTTGCCGATCTCGCCGTCCACTTCAAACGCGATGCTGCCGCAGTGGCAGCTTCCGGAGTAGGTGGGCATGGGACTCTCCGCATGTCGTTGTCGGAACTTCGCAGGTTAGCGCAAAACGTGCGGAGCCGGCTCGTATTGCGCGGACTGCCTACATCGTGCGATAGGCCCACACCGCAACTGCCAAGGCGGCAAAGAAGCCCGCCAGCGAGGCCCAGGCCTTGAGACGGTACTGGCGCACCATGGTGTCCGGCGCGATGTCCGACACCATGAACCAGCGCCCGTCGGGAGCCGGGCCCAGCGAGTGGGCGTCGGGCAGCGCACCGTCTTCGGCCCATTCACGGCTGACCTCGCGCCGTGCCGCGCTGCGGGCCAGTTCCCACTCTTCGAGGCTCAGTTCGCCATTGCCATCGAGATCGAACTTCTTCTGTGCCGTGCCATCGCGTTTCCATTGCGTCAGGCGATCGTTCATGGCCGCCTTGATGGTGGGGCGACGGCTGGCACCGCTTTCGGTGGTGAGATGACCCAACGCGTACAGGCGCGTGCCCGGGATCAGCACGCGCAATGTCGTGCGCCGGCCGTATTCCACGTTGACGCTGCGTTGTGCCGTGATGATGTCGGCGCGTTCGGCGTCGACCACGCAACGGCCGCTGCCGTCATCGATGATGAATGATGCATCGGAGCGCTCGCGATGCACTTCGCGCCAGTTGGAATCCCGATCGCCCGACTGTTCTTCGATGACGTACTCGTACCACAGGCAGGGCAGGCCGGTGGTGGGGGTGTAGAGCGGCAGTCCGTCGAGTGCGCGGCCGATGCCGACCAGTTCGACGTAGCCCTGCGGCGCGGTCGCAATGCGCGCGCTCGGCACGTCCGCCATGGCGCGGTAGCGACGATAGTGGACCAGCCAACTGACGAACGCGACCATCGCCGTGCCAGCCATCACCGGCCAGTTCGCGACGAGCTGAAAGGGCCCCAGGTTCGACGGCGTCACCACGTGTCGGCCGGGATCAGCGTGCGAACAGGGCGGCTACGTTGACGTCGGCTTTTTCCGCAGCGGCAAAGCGAAGCAGGGGCTTTTCTTCGAAGGCGCACAGGCGCGCGATGAAAAACGCCGGGAACTGCTCGATGCGCGCGTTGTTGATGTTGACCGTCTCGTTGTACAGCTCGCGGCGGTCGGAGATGGCGTCTTCGAGTTCGCTGATGCGTTGCTGGAGCTGGATGAACTGTTCATTGGCGCGCAGTTCCGGATAGCTCTCGGCCACGGCGAAGAGTTGGCCGATGCCGGCGCGCAACTCACCTTCGGCGCGACCCAGCGTGTGGACGTCGCCATGCTCGCGCGCACTTGCCAGCCCGTTGCGGGCGGCTATGACACGTTCAAGCGTGCTCGATTCAAAGTCACGATACTGACGGCAGACTTCGATCAGCTTTGGCAATTCATCGTGGCGTTGCTTGAGCAGCACGTCGATGTTGGCCCACGCGCGGGCGACGGCGTGCTTGAGCACGACCAGTCCGTTGTAGAGCATGATGCCGTACGCCAGTACCGCCAATACCACTCCCCAGAAAATCCACGCAGCCATAGTGCCGATTCCTCAAGTCCGAGGCTCGCATCCTAACCTGTTGTGCGAATTTTCTGAGTCATCGTGCGATGCGCGGTGCGTAGCATCGCACGGAGTCGCGGGCCGACGGATGTGCGGGGGCGGCCGGGACAATGCTGTGGCTATTGGATAGGCAGGCCGTGCATCTTGAGGAAGGACAGCTTGTCCCAGTAGCCTCGCTGGAAGGCGATGCGACCGTTGCGGACGGTGAAGAAACCGCAGCCGCGCAGGCCGAGGGGATCGCGCCACTCGAGCGCTGCCACCTCGCCCGCTTCATGGATCGTCTCGACGATGCAGACCATCTTGGCGGCGCTGAATTCTCGCTCGAACATGGCACGGATCGCTTCGCGCCCTTCGATCGGGTCCTGGGTGACCTGGTGATTGATCGCCTCAGGATGGTAGAGATCGGCCAGGCCCGCCGCATCAGCGGCATTGAAAAGCGCGACCCAGCGCTCTACGACTTCACGCGGTGTCATTCGTGTTCTCCGACAGCGTGGATGAAGTGGCAGCATAACAGCCCGGCGGACTGCCGCGCCTGGTCTTCATTTCTCGCCAACCGCTGTCCCACAAGCCTGCAAGACGAAAAAAAGCCCGCACGCGGCGGGCTATCCGTTCAGGCAGCGGTCGGGATCAGCCAAAGTTCTTGGCGGCGAAATCCCAGTTGGCCAGATTGTTCAGGAAGGCTTCCACGAACTTCGGGCGGGCGTTGCGGTAGTCGATGTAGTAGGCGTGTTCCCACACGTCGAGCGTCAGCAGCGCCACGTCGCCGGTGGTCATCGGGTTACCGGCGGCACCCGTGTTCAGGATGTCGACCGAACCATCGGCCTTCTTGACCAGCCACGTCCAGCCGGAGCCAAAGTTGCCGACCGCGCTCTTGGCGAAGGCTTCCTTGAAGGCGTCGAAGCTGCCCCACTTGGCGTTGATGGCGTCAGCCAGCTTGCCGGTGGGTGCGCCGCCGCCATTGGGCTTCATCGAGTTCCAGAAGAAGGTGTGGTTCCAGACTTGCGCCGAGTTGTTGTAGATGCCGCCGGACGACTTCTTGATGATGTCTTCGAGCGCAGCGTTTTCGAACTCGGTGCCCTTGATGAGGTTGTTCAGGTTCGTGACATAGGCCTGGTGATGCTTGCCGTAGTGGTACTCGAAGGTTTCTTCCGAGATGTGCGGTGCCAGTGCGTTCTTGGCGTACGGCAGCGGCGGCAGGGTATGTTCCATGATCGGGCTCCTTGTTGGTGTTGAGGCGCTCCGGGCGGCCGGCCGTCCGGAACACTGTTTGGGGAAACCCGCCAAGTCTAGTTTGGATCGTCGGTGCCTGACAACCGGTCGGCGGGTATGGTCTTGATGACAACAGCATCAATCGTGCCATCGCAGAGCTTGATGTCGACTGCATCGTCGACGCGCGCATCGTCGACGCGACGCAGTACGTGTCCGTCCGCGCCGCGCACGATGGCATAGCCACGCGTGAGTACCGCCTCGGGGTTCAGATGCTCGAGGTGGCTGGCCATCGCATCGAGGTGTACGCGCGCGCGTTCGATCGGCTGCCGTGCGCCGCGTGCCAATCGCGGAGCGAGGCTGTCCAGCCGCTGCGCGATCAGATCGAGGCGCGGCCTGCGCGCGGCGAGCCGAGAGTCGAGTCGCGCCAGCAACGTGCGCCGTTCGTTCTGCGCACGCCCCTGCGCGTGGGCCAGTCGCAGCGCCAGCTTGTCGAGGTCTGTACGGCTGCGCGCCAGTCGCTCGCGTGGATGGAGCAGGCGGCGCTGGGCCAGGTCGACGCGTTGCCAGGCCTCGTTCATGACATGCCGGGCGGCGCGCGACAGCGAGCGCGCCAGCATGGGCAGGCGCGATTGCACTTGTATATAGCCCGCGCTGACGGCTTCGGCCGCAGCCGTCGGTGTGGCCGAGCGCAGATCGGCGACAAAGTCGCACAGCGTGGTGTCGGTCTCGTGCCCGACGCCGCTCACGACGGGAATCGGGCTGGCATGGATGGCACGCACCACCGCTTCGTGGTTGAAGCCCCACAGGTCTTCGAGACTGCCGCCGCCACGGCAGACGATCAGCGCTTCGATGCCGTCGTGCCCGGCGCGTGCGCCGGCTTGTGCGATGGTGCGGGCGATCAGTTCGCCGACGCCATCGCCCTGCACCTGCGTGGGATAGACCACCACGCGCATGGCGGGCGCGCGGCGGCGGAGCGTCACCAATACGTCATGCAGCGCCGCGCCGGATTTCGAGGTCACCACGCCGACGGCGCGCGGCAGGGCAGGCAAGGGACGCTTGTGCCCGGCATCGAACAGTCCTTCATCGGCCAGCTTCGCCTTGAGGCGAATGAAGGCCTCGTAGAGGTTGCCCTGTCCGGCACGGCGGACCGACTCCACCGACAACTGCAGATCGCCGCGCGGTTCGTAGACCGTGATTTGTGCGCGAACTTCGACGCGCATGCCTTCGGTCAACTGGAACGGCAATAGCTGCGCGCGCGTCCGCCACATGACACAGCGCATCTGGGCGGAAGAATCCTTCAGGGTGAAGTAGACATGCCCCGACGCCGCACGGGTGACGCTCGATATCTCTCCTGATACCCAGCACAGCGGAAGTCTCGACTCCAACAAGGCACGCGCCCGGTGAACAATTTCGGACACCGGAAGTACATTTGCCTCAGGAATTGGCTGGAAAAGCGCGTCAGTCATAGGTTCGCGATTGTAGCGAAATCCACACCGCGCATTGTGCAGTGCGAAGAGATTGGCGTTTGGCCGACAAAACAGGCTTGACAGCGAAGGGCTTTTCTAAGTCATTGATTTTTAAATGATGTCATCATAGCTTCATTTTTCATCGCCACAATGAAAACCCTTGCCCCTAGGCCACTTAGAGAATTCGTTACAAACCTACCCACAAAGTTATCCACAGAAATTGTGGATTATGTTGTCCGGCTTTGTCCTGTGCGGCTTTGCGCCGGATTCCTACATCCGTACAGCCCCGGCCGTCCGGCGTCCGACCGGCGCAACTTGCCCATCGCTTGCATCAGGGGCTAAAGTTCGGCGCCTGATATCGCTCATCGGAGTCGTTTACGTGCTGGACATCATTCGTGCGGCGGGTTGGCCGATCATTCCCTTGCTGTTTGCATCGGTTATTGCCCTGGCTCTGATCATCGAACGTGCCATTTCGCTGCGCCGCAGCCACATCGTCCCCCCGGGTCTCCTGGAAAAAGTCATCAATGAAGTCCGCCAGGGCGGCGTCACTGAAGAACTCACCCGCCGCGTGGCCAGTCATTCGCCGCTGGGCCGCGTGTTCGCTGCCGGGCTGCGCAACCTGCGCTCGTCGCGCGACGTCATGAAAGAGGCCATCGAAGAAGAAGGCCGCGGTGTCGCGCACGACCTCGAACGCTTTCTCACCACGCTCGGCACCATCGCCGTGATCGCGCCGCTGATGGGGCTGTTCGGCACCGTCATCGGCATGATCGAACTGTTCGGCGCCAATTCGCCCACGGGCGGCGGTGCCGACCCGGTGCAACTGGCCCACGGCATTTCGATCGCGCTCTACAACACGGCCTTCGGCCTGTTGGTGGCGATCCCGGCGTTCATCGCGCACCGCCACTATCGTGCTCACGTCGACAGCATCGTCGTCGATATGGAGCAGCAGGCCGTCAAACTGGTCGAAGTCTCGCACGGCGAACGCCGCGTCAAGTAAGGGGCGAGCATGGATTTCCGACGCGGACGGCATCGCGAAGAACTCGAGATCAACCTGATCCCGATGATCGACCTGCTGCTGGTGATCATCATCTTCCTGATGCTGACCACTACGTATTCGCGGTTTTCGGGGCTGGAGATCAACCTGCCGACTTCCGACGCCAGCGCCACGCCCGACCAGCCCAACGAGATCAACGTTGCCGTCACCGCCAATGGCGATGTGATGGTCAATCGCGCGCCGGTCGGCTCGCACGACGTGGTGGCGATCGTCGAAGCGCTGCGCCGCGCCACGCCCGAAGGCAAGTCGCCGGTGGTGGTGATCAACGCCGACGCCAAGTCGAACTTCCAGGCCGTCGTCGATGTGATGCAGGCTTCGCAGAAGGCCGGGCTGCCTTCGGTGAGCTTTGCCACGCAAGCCACCAAGTAGGCGTGTTCCAGCGGGCGGCCGCTTGGTCGCCCGGCTCGGTCGTGCTATACGCAAGGTGCGGTTGCTCGAGCCGCACCCAGTCCTTCCCAGCAATCTCGAAAACGGAATCAGCCTTCATGGCGAGCGCTCCTGACTGGTGGTCGTCGCGCGGTCCGGTCAGTTGGCCGTGGCTGCCGTTGGCTGCGCTGTTCGCTGCCATCGCAGCCGTGCGCCGCGCGTTGTATCGGCGTGGGGTCCTGAAAAGCGTGCGCCTGCCGGTGCCGGTGATCGTCGTTGGTAACGTGGTGGCAGGCGGCAGCGGCAAGACGCCCGCGACCCTGTGGCTCGTCGATGCGCTGCGCCGACGCGGCATGACGCCGGGCATCGTGTCGCGCGGTTACGGTGGCAGCGCCTCGGCGCCGACCGAGGTGACGGCGAACTCGTCGCCCTCCGCGGTGGGTGATGAACCCGCCCTGATGGCGCGCCGCAGTCGCGTGCCGGTATGGGTGGGGCACCGTCGTGCCGAGGCTGCGCGCGCATTGCTCGCGGCCCATCCGGAGGTGGACGTACTGATCGCCGACGACGGGTTGCAGCACTACGCGCTGGCCCGCGATGTCGAGGTCGTGGTGATCGATGAGCGTGTGCTGGGCAACCGCTGGCCGATGCCGGCCGGCCCCCTGCGCGAGCCGGTGTCGCGCGCCGCACGGGCCACGCTGGTGCTGGCGCACGGGCCGCTCTCCGCTCGCGTGCGCGAGGCGCTGGGCGATGTGCCGGTCTTCTCCATGTCCTTGCTCGCCGGGCGTTGGTACCGGTTGGGCGACCCCGCCGAGCATCGCGAATCGGCCGAGCTTGCGCGAATGACGACGCGTGCGGTGGCCGGTATCGGACGCCCGCAACGCTTCTTCGAAACGCTGCACGCCGAAGGCATTCGCCCGACGGCGATGCAGGCTTTTCCGGACCATCACGCCTTCACGGCCGACGATCTCGCGCTGCAGGCGTGCGATGCGCTGCTGATGACCGAGAAGGATGCGATAAAATGCTCGGCTTTCGCACCCGCCCAGACGTGGGTGCTGCCGGTGAATGCCGTCGTCGCGGACGAGGCGGTCGCCCTCATTCTGGAGCGTTTGCATGGACCCCAAGCTGCTTGAAATCCTCGTGTGCCCGGTGTGCAAGGGGCCGCTGGATTACCGCAAGCCGGAGCAGGAACTGGTGTGCAGACCTTGCCGCCTGGCCTACCCGGTACGCGACGGCATCCCCGTCATGCTCGCCGACGACGCGCGCTCGCTGAGCGCCGAAGACGTCGGTCTGTAAGCCCGTGACTGTTGCCTTCAAGGCCGTCATTCCGGCCCGTTTCGCCTCGACCCGCCTGCCGGGCAAGCCGCTGGCCGACATCGGCGGCAGGCCGATGGTCGTCCGCGTCGCCGAGCGCGCCCGGGCGGCCGGGGCGGCCGAAGTCTGGATCGCCACTGATCATGCCGGGGTTGCCGACGCGGTGCGCGCGGCCGGCATGCAGGTCATCATGACGCGCCCCGACCACCCCAGCGGCACCGATCGTCTGGGTGAGGTGGTCGATGCCCTGGGCTGGCGCGACGACGACATCGTGGTCAATGTGCAGGGCGACGAACCGCTGATCGATCCGGCCGTCGTCGCTCGCGTGGCGAAAGTACTGGCCGATGACGCGTCCGCCGCCATCGCCACCGCAGCGCACCCGATCCATTCCGCCGAAGAATTCCTCAACCCGGCCGCCGTCAAGGTGGTGTGCGATGCGGCCGGACGTGCAATGTATTTCTCGCGCGCGCCCATGCCATGGCCCCGCGATGCGTCTGCCGCCGGGCTTGTCGCGGCGGGCCAGCCGCTGCCGGCTGGCTTCGTGCCGCTGCGCCACGTCGGGCTGTACGCCTATCGCGTGGCTTTCCTGCGCGCATATGGCAAGCTCGCGCCGGCGCCGCTGGAGTCGATCGAGATGCTCGAACAGCTCCGCGCGTTGTGGCATGGCTATGGCATTCGCGTCGAACAACTCGCCGAAGCGCCTCCGGCGGGCGTGGATACGCCGGAAGACCTTGAGCGGGTAAGACGGTATTTCGCCGACGGCGCACAAGACCGATGATCACGGCCGGCACTTGTCGGCCATCCAACGACAGCGTCGCCGCCCGCGTGGCGGCGAATGAAGTCCCGCTTCACTATTCGACAGGAGGTTACGCGACATGCGTCTGATTCTTTTGGGACCGCCGGGAGCCGGCAAGGGCACGCAAGCCAAGTTCATCGCCGAGCGTTTTGGCATCCCGCAGATTTCCACCGGCGACATGCTGCGCGCCGCCGTCAAGGCCGGCACGCCGCTGGGCGTGGCTGCCAAGAGCATCATGGATGCCGGCAAGCTGGTGTCCGATGACATCATCATCGGCCTGGTGAAAGAACGCCTGAATGAGCCGGACTGTGGCAATGGCTACATGTTCGACGGTTTCCCGCGCACGCTGCCGCAGGCCGATGCCCTGCGCGATTCGAACGTGGCGCTGGACGTCGTGCTGGAAATCGACGTGCCCGACGAAGAAATCGTCGAGCGCATGAGCGGTCGCCGCGTGCACACCGGCTCCGGCCGCACCTACCACGTCAAGTTCAATCCGCCGAAGGCCGAAGGCGTGGACGATCTGAGCGGCGAGCCGCTGGTGCAACGCGAAGACGACAAGGAAGAAGTCGTGCGCAAGCGCCTCGAGGTCTACCACTCGCAGACCAAGCCGCTGGTCAAGTATTACTCCGACTGGGCCGCTACCGGTGATGCGGCGGCGCCGCGCTACGCGAAGATCTCCGGCCTGGGTTCGGTGGAAGAGATCACCGCACGCGTGTTTGCGGCACTGGCCTGATCGGCTGGACGCAGCAGCACTGAAGAACGGAGCCCCTTGTGGCTCCGTTTTCATTTGTGGCCTGTGCGGGCTCACGGCCTGCATGGCAGGCATCG
Organism: Uliginosibacterium sp. sgz301328; assembly: GCF_041807905.1. Taxonomy (NCBI): domain Bacteria; kingdom Pseudomonadati; phylum Pseudomonadota; class Betaproteobacteria; order Rhodocyclales; family Zoogloeaceae; genus Uliginosibacterium; species Uliginosibacterium sp. sgz301328. The sequence continues at coordinate 51,562 of NZ_JBGVSA010000023.1, read as the reverse complement.
ACGGGACGGAGCATGGATATTGCGCTGGCGCACCTGGGGTTCGATTTTTACGACAGGCCGCTGCTGATTGGTGGCAGGGCGATGGAGTTCTACGGTATTCGCCCGTCGGGGCCCGATATCGATCTCGTGGCTTCGCCGGCGGACCATGCGCGACTCACCGAGCAATATCCGACGCAGGTGAAGGACGTCTACGGCGACCTCGGCGTCATTCATGGCCCGTTCGAAGTGTGGAACACCATCTGCACCTTCGACTATGCAGCGCTCGTTCCGGGGGCAGTGGAGGACGGCGATCATCTCGTGATCGCCATCGACAATCTCCTCATGCTCAAGGCCATGGCCATGCAGTCTGGTGAAAAGTCCCGGCGGGACGCCGAGCTGATCGGCAATTTCATACGCACTCAGGCCTACGCACGCAAGCGTCAGACTTGAGCGCGCGAGTGCGCCGATAAGCTGCCACGTATTCCGTATCGAAGCCAGAACGTCTGACTGGACGGTCGGATTTTCTGCTTTTCTTCTGTCCCATCCTGCACTGCGCACAGCCCTGTCTAGTGTCTTTTGAACAGGCGTTGACAATCGATCTGAAAAGGCGTGAAATCGATTTCACAAAATTTCTCAAGATATGGCTTCTCTTGGACGGTACCTGGAGTTGTCGAGGCAATGCGCGGCGAGCGCTGCGCAACATGAGGAGGGTGGAGACGATGTCATACGGTGAAGACGTTGCGGCGCAAGGCGCCGTCACGATGGAGTCGCAAGACTCCGCAAGTGAGTTGAACCGCGCCAGATGGGCGGGATTCGTAGGGACGCTGCTCGAGAACTTTGACATGGTGGTCTACAGCATGGCTTCGGCTTTGGTGTTCAACACCATTTTCTTTCCGAAGGTCAGCCCCGCGGTCGGCTACATCGCGAGCTTCGGCGCGTATGCCGTCGGTTTTGCAGCACGTCCGCTGGGAGGCCTGTTCTTTTCGCGTTACGGAGATCGGCTGGGACGGAAATTCGTGATGGTGGCGACCCTATACCTCATGGGAACCGCGACGTTCGCCATCGGACTGCTGCCGACCTACGAGCAGGTGGGGTTGCTGGCGCCGGTACTGCTGGTGCTGTGCCGTACGCTGCAGGGGTTTGGCGCAGGGGCTGAGATGGCAAGCGCCGTGGTGTTGCTGACCGAGTTCGCACCGAAGGGCAAGCGCGGGGCAACGACCTCGCTTGTGTGGATGGGGGCATCGGTAGGTTTTGTGATTGCCAGCCTGGTCTTCATCGCGGCCCAGCAGCTCTCCAAGGAGACATTCCTTGAATTCGGGTGGCGCCTGGTATTCCTGTCGAGCATCGTCGTGACGATCTGCGCATACATCATTCGCCGCAAGATGAAGGAGTCACCGGTATTTGCCGAGGTGAAGGCCCAACGGCGGCACGAAGCGCATTCGCCCTTGCGCGAAGTGTTCAAGTACGGGCGCAAGCCGCTGTGGCGCGTGTTCTTCATCAACGTTGGCAGTCACGCGCACTCGTACATCTACAACGCCTTTGTCGGCGCCTACTTGGTGGGAACGGTCGGCATCGATGCCGGGGCGGTCCCGAAGCTGGTGCTGCTGGGGGGCATCTTCGCCATCCCGGGAGCCTGGTTGGCGGGCAGGGCTGTCGACAAGTGGGGCCGCAAGCCCGTCAATATCGCCATATTGGCGCTCCTGGTCGTGGGATCGGCACCGGCATTCATGCTCATGCACACGGGCAACCTCTGGCTGATTTCGATCGTCTATGTGTTTGGCTTCGTGTTCGCGGTCGAAGGCGCCATTGCCGCGCAGTCGCCCATGTTCGCCGAATTGTTCGGCTCGCGTTATCGCTATGCCGGCCTCGCCGTTGCGCGCGAATTCTCGGCAATTTTTGGCGGTGGCATCGCCCCCATGATCTGTTCGGCATTGCTGCTCTGGTATGCCAACAGTTACTGGCCCATTGCGATTTACATGATGATCATCGCCGGCATCTCTCTCGTGCAGTGCATGGCGGTCCCCGAAACCCGCGACCGCGATCTCGTAGACGAACGCGACCCTGACTGAACGTAGAGGAGCCCAATCATGCTGAATGGCATCAAAGTTCTGAGTTTTACGCACTATCTGCAGGGGCCTTCTGCAGTGCAGACCCTTGCGGACCTGGGGGCTGACGTCACCAAGGTCGAGCCGCCAAAAGGGGCCTATGAGCGCCACTGGTCCGGCTTCGACACGTACATGAATGGTGTCAGCGTGTTCTTCATGATGGCCAACCGCAATCAGAAGAGCCTGGCGATCGATCTGAAATCGCCAGAGGGCAAAGAGATCATCTACAAGCTGGTGAAACAGGCCGACGTGGTGGTCGAGAACTTCCGACCGGGGGTAATGGAAAAACTCGGTTTCGGGTATGAAGCCCTGGCTGCCTTGAATCCGAGGCTCATCTATTGCTCATGCACCGGTTACGGTTCGAGCGGACCGTATCTGGGCAAGGCCGGACAGGATCTGCTCATTCAAGGTCTGAGCGGATTGGCTTCGCTGACGGGCAAGGCGGATTCGGGGCCGACGCCGGTCGGCACTGCGCCCGTTGACCAGCACGGGGCCGTGCTTGCTGCTCTGGGCGTGCTGGCCGCGCTGTTCGATCGTGAGCGCACGGGCAAGGGGCACAAGGTCGACTGCAATTTGCTCAACGCGGCCTTGGATCTGCAGATCGAACCGTTGAACTACTTTCTGAACAAAGGGCCGTTGTGGGACAAGCTCAATTCCGGCCTCTGCACGCGCTTTCACCAAGCTCCATACGGTGTTTACAGGACGGCGGATGGATGGATCACCTTGTCGCTGGCGCCAGTCGACAAGCTGCGCGAAGCGTTCGGGTCTGACTCCCTCGATGGCTATACGGCCGAGGACCAGATGATGCGGCGGGATGAGGTCGACCGCATCGTTGCCGACGAGATGAAGAAGAGAACGACGGCCGACTGGTACGAGATTTTTGATCGACTCGATATCTGGCACACGCCGGCAAACGAATATGCCGACGTGGTGCGCGACCCGCAGGTGGCGTGGAACGAGATGATCGTTTCGATGAACGTCCCCGTGGCCGGCGAGGTCAAGACGCTGAGTCACCCAAACAGGTATGACGGCAAGGCGCCGCCGATCCGCATGAGTCCGCCGCGACTGGGTGAGCATACGGCAGCCATCCTGAGGGATGCTGGAGTCGATGATGACAGCATTGCAGCCCTGGTCGAAAAGGGCGTAGTGCGCGTAGCCCAATGAACGGAGCGACAGTAATGGAAGAGAGAACGAAACTCATAAAGGTGGAGGCGCTCGGGGCTGGGGTGTCGCTCCTGACGCTGAACAATCCGCCGCTGAATATCAATTCGATTGAAATGACGCGGCAGCTCGCCGAAGCGCTCGGTGCCCTCGACGCAGATCCGGCAACGCGAGTGGTCGTGGTGACGGGGGCGGGGACGCGCGCGTTCTGCGCTGGATCCGACGTGAAGGAATTTCCGGCCATCTCGGACGATTTCGTCGGCAAGAAGCTGCGGCGGGAAAACGAAGTCTTCGACATGGTTGAAGAACTGAGCCAACCCGTGATCGCGGCCATCGAAGGTGTCGCGCTCGGCGGCGGGTGCGAGCTCGCGATGGCCTGCGACATCCGCATCATGGCCGCCAGCGCCCGTATCGGTCTTCCCGAAGTGAACCTGGGCGTTTTCGGTGGAAGCGGAGGACTGTTCCGTACACCCGCTTTGGTGGGGGCTTCGCGTGCCAAGGAACTGATGTTCCTGGGAGAACTGATCCCGGCCGACGAGGCAGAGCGGATTGGGCTGGTCAGCCACGTTGTGCCGGATGGCGAGGCTGTTCCCAGGGCTGTAGCGATGGCGGAGAGAATCGCCGCAAAGCCGTTCGAGGCCATCAAGGCGATCAAGCTGGGCGTGCGTCAGTGCACGGGCGTTTCGCGAGCGGACGCGCTGAAGATCAACTTTCAACTGACCGACCACGTATTTCGTTCGGACGATTGCCGCGAGGCGGTGTCGGCCTTTCTCGAAAAACGCGCGCAGCGATCCTCGGATCGATCGAAATCGGAGTCTTCCAATGACTGAGTTCTATCTGCAACGAGGCGATTCGGTCTCTCTGGAAAAGCACGTCACGGCCGGCGCTATCCGCGCCTTCGCCGAACTGAGTGGCGATTTCTCACCGAACCACGTCGACGAAGCAGCAATGGCCGAGAGCCCGTATGGCCGCGTCATTGCTCATGGCGCGATGATGGTGGCTTACATGTCGCATTGCTCGACCGAGATCGTGGAGCGTGTAAGTGGCGTTCGCGACAAAGAGACTCCAGTTTCTCTTGGCTACGATCGCATACGCTATCTCAAGCCTGTATTCGCCGGAGATCGCCTGAAGCTCGAATACACCGTACGCGACGTCGATACGCTGCGGCGGCGAACCGTTTCGGAAATCCGGATCGTCAATCAGGACGGCGAGCTAGTGTGCGTCGGGGAACATATTCTGAAGTGGGTGGCGCAAGCGTAAAACCGCCCGGTGCGAAGGGCGCGAAAACAGGCCCTTCGCACCGGGGAAAAACGTTTGAAGGCAAAGTACGGGCTGTTCTCCCGTGCGCACAGTTGGGCGCGTCTCAGACACGCCTCTCACGCCTTTCGTAGCATCAATCGACTAGCTTGCCCGGACCGGTCGAGCCGCGAATGACCAGTCTCACGGATATCTGCGGGCGCCGTATATGTACCTGCTGAGATGCTTCGGCCATGATGTACTCGGCCGACAGTCGCCCCATCTCTTTTGCGGGCACTTCGAGCGTGCTCAATTCGGGCGTGGTCAGGCCGGCAATCTCAAGATTGTCGAATCCCAGGACCGATATGTCCTCAGGAACGCGGATGCGCGACGCGGCGCAGTGCTTGAGGGCGCCGGCCGCAAGTATGTCGCTGCCGCAGAAGATTGCCGTGATGCGCGGATCGGATTTCAGCAGGGCCTTTGCGCCTTCCTGGCCCGACTGGACCTGGTAGGGCGCTTCGATGACAGTGATTGCGTCCTCGGCAACGCCCGCGTCCTGCAAGGCCTGCTTGAACCCGGTGACTCGATCGGTTGCGCGGTCGTTGTTGCGAGTGATCCCCGCCAGCATGCCGAAGCGCCTGTGCCCCAGGTCATACAGGAATCGGGCGGCTATGGTGCCCGCTTCAACGTTGTCGAATCCGACGGCCGCGCCCCGCGGCCCCAGCTTGTTCGTGTAGGTCAGCACATAGGGAATGTTGTGGCGATCGAGCAGCTTGATCGCCTCGCTGCGGTGACTCGCGCCGACCAGCACGACCGCTTCCACCCCGCGTTCGATGAGTAGCCTGAGCTGCTTGAGTTCTACGTCGGCGTCATACAGTGAGGTGCTGAGAACGACCGATGTGGCGCGGTCCGCCAGGCGGGCCTGCAGTGCGTCGATCATCGTGGCATAGATGGCGTGGTCGAGCGTCGGAATGATCGCGCCGACAAGGCGGCTCTTGGTGGAGCTCAGGGCTTTGGCCGCGCCGTTTGGTACGTATCCCAGGTCGTTGGCCGCCTTCACCACGCGGTCGCGAATCTCTTCTGCAACGGCTTGATTGCCATTGAGCACGCGCGAAACCGTCGCTGGCGAGCAGTCGGCCCGCTTGGCGACATCGACGATCTTGACTGAAGTCTGTTTGTTTTTCATCGCATTCAGATTCGTGAAACGTGTTTCTCCAGCGCGTCACGGCGTTCGTCGCGCTGTAGCCCGGCGCCGTGCATCCTGTTTTTCAGACGTCATTCTGACATCTTCGGCAAGCCTTTGGCGATGCACCTTTTCGGCATACTGTGCCGCCACCCAGCCACCATTTTCCTGACGCGAAAGCTTGATCATTTTTACGAAATGGTGTGAAATCGATTTCACAAAATTTCTCAGGAGTACTCGAGATGGCCAATGCTGTTTTCCGCCAGGTTTCCATGCAAGAAGCTTTTGAATACGTTGAACAGCAAGTTCTGCGATTGCTGGAGCGGGCGCCGGACCAATTCCCCGCCTATACCGAGCGTGGCATTTGGGTTTTCGCGGACGATCCGTGGGCGCCCAACTGGAGCAGCGGTTTCCTTGCCGGACTCATATGGGCGATTGCGCAACGCTCAGGCGACGGCAAGTGGGTGGACCGAGCGTCCCGGTACTGCCGCCTGATCGAGCCCCGCAAGCACGACGACGGTACGCACGACATCGGTTTCATATTCGAGCCAAGCTGGGGGCGCTGGTACGACCACACGCCAACGCCGCATGCTCGAGCTGTGCTGATTGAAGCAGGCCGAACCATGGCAGCCCGCTTTCAGCAGCCGGGCGGCTATCTGCGCACCTGGGTCGATGCGGGCAGCACGTTCATCGACGTCATGATGAACGTTGGCGTCATCTTTCGCGCCGCCGAGTACTCCGGCGACGCGGCGCTTTTTGAGGTGGCGCTCGCCCACAGTCGGACAAGTCGCCGACATCTTCAAAGAGGGGACGGAAGCACTCTCCACGAAGGATGGTTCGACCCGGCCACCGGTGAATTCCTGCGCGCAGCCACTCACCAGGGGTGGCGACCGGATTCGACCTGGGCGCGCGGTCAAGCGTGGGCCATCTATGGGTTCACGACGGCGTACAAGCACTCCCGCGCGGACGACATGCTGGACTCCGCTTGCCATGCCGCGGATTACTACATTGCCCAGACGCCCGAGCATGTGCCTCCCAACGATTGGCTGGAGCCAGCGCCGCACCAGCAGTACGAAAGTTCGGCTGCCGCAATTGCCGCGGCAGGCATGTTGCATCTGGCGAATGCACTTGGGGGCACGCCACGGGCGGCCAAATACCGGTCATATGGGCTGGCCATTCTGGCCCGACTTCTGTCGTCGGAGTTTCTCGCCGTTGACCGCCCTGAATGGGAAGGCATCGTCCTGCACAGCACATATCACCGGCGCAATGGTCTTGGCGTGGATGAAAGCGTCATGTGGGCAGGGTACTACCTGATCGAGGCCATGGAGCTTGCCGCGGAGGGCTGAGATCGCAACGTCTCAGTCTGGCACCTCAATGGCGAGCGCAGGCAGTCCAGGTACGCATTCAAGCCCCGTCCACCGGCCAGGGCAGGGCTCGTTTCTGCATAGGGAATTTCTTGTAGGCGATCCTCATCATTCGTAGCGCCATCTACTAGGCTGTCTGTGTATCTCACTTCTCCTTGATGTTTGCCAAGCTGGACTAGTGCTGCACCGCATTGACGCGCGTACATCGTCTGCATACGTTGTGGCATCTGCCTTTTGCCGTCCTTTGGTATTGCACGTTTCAGTGATTTCGCTGCGTCGCAACATATGGGATGGCCGCACACAGGATTTTCGTTTGAATGATGATGGAGGTTTGAGCCATGCCCGTTACCAATGCAGAGGAGCTGGACGCCATAGTGGCGCGCGTCAAACGTGCGCAGCTTGCGTACGCCGAATTTACCCAGGAACAGGTCGATCACATTTTCCGCAGCGCGGCGCTGGCCGCTGCGGACGCGCGGATTCCGCTGGCCAAGATGGCGGTGGAGGAAACCGGGATGGGGGTGTTCGAGGACAAGGTGATCAAAAACCACTACGCCTCGGAGTACATCTACAACAAGTACAAGGACGAGAAGACCTGCGGGGTGATCTCCGAAGACGACAACTTCGGCACCATCACGATCGCCGAGCCGGTCGGCATTCTGTGCGGCATCGTGCCGACCACCAATCCGACTTCGACAGCGATCTTCAAGGCCCTGATAGCGCTCAAGACGCGCAACGGCATCGTGTTTTCGCCGCACCCGCGGGCCAAGCGTTCGACCTGCCAGGCCGCCCGCATCGTGCGCGATGCGGCCGTGGCGGCGGGTGCTCCGGCCGACATCATCGCGTGGATCGACGAGCCCTCCGTCGATCTGTCGAACCGGCTCATGCACCATGACGACGTCGATCTGATTCTCGCCACCGGCGGACCCGGCATGGTCCATTCGGCGTACTCGTCCGGCAAGCCCGCCATCGGCGTGGGCGCAGGCAATACGCCGGCGGTGATCGACGAGACCGCCGACATCAAGCGCGCGGTGGCCTCGATCCTGATGTCGAAGACCTTCGACAACGGGGTGATCTGCGCGTCCGAACAATCGGTGATCGTGGTGGACGAAATCTACGACGCCGTGCGTGAGCGTTTCTCGAAGCACGGCGGATACATCCTCGATGCGGCAGAGGCCGAGGCCGTGCGCAATGTGCTGCTCCGCGACGGCGCGCTCAATGCTTCCATCGTGGGGCAGTCCGCCACCCGTATCGCCGAGCTGGCGGGCGTGAAGGTGCCGCCGTACACCAAGGTGCTGATTGGCGAGGTGAGCGAGATTTCGCATGCGGAGGCGTTCGCCCACGAAAAGCTCTCACCCACGCTGGGCATGTACCGCGCGCGCGATTTCGTCGATGCCTGCGACAAGGCTGCCGAACTCGTCGTACTCGGCGGCATCGGACACACCTCGGCGCTGTATACGGATCAGGATCTGCAGCCGCAGCGCGTGCGCTACTTCGGCGACAAGATGAAGACCGCCCGCATTCTCATCAATACGCCGTCCTCGCAGGGTGGCATCGGCGATCTCTACAACTTCAGCCTGGCGCCTTCGCTGACACTCGGCTGTGGCTCGTGGGGAGGCAATTCGATCTCCGAGAACGTCGGCCCCAAGCATCTCATCAACCGCAAGACCGTTGCCAAGAGGGCTGAGAACATGCTGTGGCACAAGCTCCCGCGCTCCATTTATTTCCGTCGCGGCTGCCTGCCGGTGGCGCTCGAAGACCTCGCGGGCAAGAAGCGCTGCCTGATCGTGACCGACCGCTACCTCTTCGAGAACGGCTACGTCGACGAGACCGAGCATCTGCTCGAGCGGCTGAACATCGAAGTCGAAGTGTTCTACGAGGTGGCCGCCGATCCCACGCTTGCTGTCGTGCACCGCGGACTGGCGCGCGCCAATGCTTTCCAGCCCGACGTGATCCTGGCGCTGGGTGGCGGCTCGCCAATGGATGCCGCCAAGATCATGTGGGTGATGTACGAGCATCCGGACGTCCATTTCCAGGATCTCGCACTGCGCTTCATGGACATCCGCAAGCGCATCTACAAATTCCCAAAGCTGGGAGCGAAGGCTTCGCTGGTTGCTGTGCCGACGACGTCAGGTACAGGGTCGGAGGTGACGCCGTTCGCGGTGGTGACCGACGAGCAGAGCGGCATCAAGTACCCCATCGCCGATTACGAGCTGACGCCGCACGTGGCGATCGTCGACGCCAACCTCGTCATGTCCATGCCCAAATCGCTGACCGCCTACGGCGGCATTGACGCCGTGACGCATGCGCTCGAAGCCTATGTGTCGGTCATGGCCAACGAGTATTCCGACCCGCAAGCCCTGCAGGCGCTCAAGCTGCTGAAGGAATACCTGCCCTCGGCCTACGTCAACGGCGCCAATGATCCGAAGGCGCGTGAAGAGGTGCACAACGCGGCAACCATCGCGGGCATCGCTTTCGCCAACGCTTTCCTCGGCGTATGCCACTCGATGGCTCACAAGCTCGGCGCGGAATTCCATATCCCGCACGGGCTGGCAAATGCGCTGTTGATCAGCAATGTCATTCGGTACAACGCGGCCGACATTCCGACCAAGCAGACGGCATTCAGCCAGTACGACCGTCCCAAGGGCGTGGCGCGCTACGCGCAGATTGCCCGCCATCTGGGCCTGCAGGCGAATCGCGACCATGAGCGCGTGGACAAGCTCGTGGAATGGGTGGAAGAGCTCAAGCGCACGCTCGATATTCCGCCGTCGATCCAGGCCGCCGGCGTCAATGAAGCCGAGTTTCTCGCCAAGCTCGACGTGGTGGCCGAAGGGGCCTTCGACGATCAATGCACGGGTGCGAACCCGCGTTATCCGTTGATCTCGGAACTCAAGCAATTGCTGCTGGACAGCTTCTACGGACGCGCCTATGTCGAACCGTATCTGCGCGAAGTCACCAGCGAAGTGCCGGTGCGGGAGAGCAACGCGGCGTAACACGCATTCTGTGGTCGCAGCAAAAAGGCTGGTCTCCCGTTTGGGAGCCAGCCTTTTTTTCGTTGTGACGACAGCCCGCGTTCAGTCGAGTTTTTCGTATAGCGGCAGCGTGAGGAACTCTGCGAACTCTTCGGCCAGCGACATGCGCTCGAAGATCTCGGCTGCGCGCTCGTAGCTGCCGACGTCTTCGCCGGCCGCGCTCACGGTGGCCTTGACCTTGGCAAGCTCTTCAGGGATCAGCGCCTTCACCAGTTCTGTCGTGACCTTGCGACCGTCGTCGAGCACGCCCTTGGGCGAGCGCACCCACTGCCACACTTGCGAGCGCGAGATCTCCGCGGTGGCGGCGTCTTCCATCAGGTTGTGGATCGGCACGCAACCGTTGCCTGCGAGCCACGAACCCAGATAGTGGATGCCGACGTTGATGTTATTGCGCAGGCCGGCTTCGGTGATCGGCTGTTCGGGCTGGAAGTCGAGCAGGTCGGCCGCGCGCGTGACGACGTCATTGCGCTGCTTTGCCCACTGGTTGGGCCGATCGCCCAGCACTTTGACGAATTCTTCCATCGCCACGCCCACCAGCCCCGGGTGCGCCACCCAGCCGCCGTCGAAGCCATCGCCCGCATCGCGTGTCTTGTCGGCGCGGATACCTGCCATGGCTTTCTCGTTGGCGACAGGATCGCTCTTGATGGGGATGAGAGCGCTCATACCGCCGATTGCCGGCGCGCCGCGCTTGTGGCAGGCCTTGACCAGGTTCAGCGCATAGGCGCGCATGAATGGCACCGTCATGGTGATGCTGCCGCGATTGGCGAGACAGAAGTCGCGATTGCTCTTGAACTTCTTGATGCACGAGAAGATGTAGTCCCAACGGCCGGCGTTCAGCCCGGCGCTATGCTCGCGCAGCTCGAAGAGGATTTCTTCCATTTCGAAAGCGGCGAGGATCGTCTCGATCAGCACGGTCGCCTTGATGGTGCCGCGCGGGATCGCCAGCGCGTCCTGTGCGGCGACGAAGATGTCATTCCACAGGCGCGCTTCGAGGTGGCTTTCCATCTTCGGCAAATAGAAATACGGTCCGGCGCCGCGCGCCAGTTGCTCGCGGGCGTTGTGGAAGAAGAACAGCGCAAAGTCGAAGATGCCGCCCGACACGCGTTGGCCGTCCACCATCACGTGCTTCTCATCCAGATGCCAGCCGCGCGGGCGCACCAGCATGGTGGCGACCTTGTCGTTGAGCTTGTATTGCTTGCCGTTCTGCTCCAGCGAGATCGTGCCGCGCACGGCTTCCATCAGGTTGATCTGACCCTGGATCTGGTTGAGCCAGTTCGGCGTGTTGGAGTCCTCGAAGTCGGTCATGTACGAATCCGCGCCCGAATTCAGCGCGTTGATGATCATCTTGCGCTCGACGGGGCCGGTGATCTCCACACGCCGGCATTCCAGTGCGGCGGGCAGCGGAGCGATCTTCCATTCGCCTTCACGCACGTGGCGTGTCTCGGGCAAGAAATCCGGCAGCTTTCCGGCGTCGAGTTCGCGTTGGCGGGTCACTCGGGCGGCGAGCAATTCCTGGCGGCGGCCTTCAAAGCGGCGATGCAGCATGGCGGCCAAAGCCAGCGCTTCGCGCGTGAGTACACGGTCGAATCCTTCGGCCAGCGGGGCCTGGATGGTCATGCCTTCGGGTAGGTCAAGCTTCATGAGCGTGTCTCCGGATCTGGATCTGAATGTGCGGGCCAGTGTAGCGCGCTGCAACAAAGTCTAGAATCCGACAAACCATCAATTCATTTGGTACTGAAAGTACCAAATACGGAGCGCGGAGCGCCGCATGGACCGTTTCAAGGAAATCGAAACCTTCGTCGCCATTACGCAGCACGGCAGTCTGTCGGCAGTCGCTCGGGCGGAAGGCGTGACGCCGGCCATCATCGGGCGTCGTGTCGATGCGCTGGAGGCACGCCTGGGCGTGAAACTGATCGTGCGTACCACGCGACGCCTGTCGCTGACGGCCGAAGGCGAGGGTTTCCTCGAACACTGTCAGCGCATCCTGGCCGATCTTGCCAGCGCCGAGACCACCGCCAGCGCAGGCCGCACGCACGCGGCCGGGCACCTGAAGCTCACCGCGCCCGCCGGCTTCGGCCGCCGGCATATCGCACCCATCGTGCAGCGATTCCTCATCGAGCACCAACAGGTGAGCGTGAGCCTGGAACTGACCGATCGCCTGGTGGATGTGGCCGCCGAGGGGTTCGATTGCGCCATCCGTTTCGGGGAACCGAACGATACGGCGCTCGTTGCCGTGCGGCTGGCCGAGAATCGTCGCGTGCTGGTGGCCAGCCCGCACTACCTCGCCCGCCACGGCATGCCTGAAGTGCCGCAGGCATTGATGGCGCACGATTGTCTCGTGCTCTCCCACCAACGTGGCTGGCAACTCCGGCCAGCGCCGAACGCACAGCCTGCCGTCATGCGCGTGCGCTCGCGCTTCCAGTGTTCGGACGGCGCGGTCCTGCGCGAGTGGGCCGTGGCGGGGCTGGGTATCGCGTGGCGTAGCTGGTGGGAGGTGTGGGAGGACGTGCGTGCAGGCAAGCTCGTATGCCTGCTGGACGAATTCGCGCCACCGCCCGTGCCGATCTACGCGCTGTTGCAACCGGGCGGCACCGGCACTTTGCGCCTGCGCCTGTTGCTCGATGCCGTCCGCAAGATGCTGCCGCAGGCGCTCAGCGCCCAGGATTGAATTCGGGGATGTCGGAGCCGGGCTGGCCGATCGAAAATTCCAGCACCATGCGGCTGGCCACGGGCTGGCCGTTCTTCATGGCCGGCCGATACGGCTGACCCATCAGGTAGGGTGTGAAGCGCTCCAGCACCGCTGGCTGCGGTTGCGCACCCAACCACATGACATCGTCGGCCGTCCCGCGCGCATTGATGAGAATCGCCACGCGCACGGTTTCGGCCATGACGGGAACATTCTGCAGCGTCTGGTCGAAGTCCACCTCGCGGGCGAACTCGGCCGGGTAGTCGACTTCGCGTGCCGAAAGGTACGGCGATGCCATGGGGGTACTGTCCGCACTGGCCGTCGGTACCGAGGCATTCGCCACGCCCGGCAACGGTGTTGCTGCTGCTTCGGCCGGAGCGGGGGCGGGCTGTTGCGCAGCGGCTGTGGTCTGTGCGGGCGCGTCGATCCCATGCCATTTCACCAATTGCACATGCACGCGCGTCGGCAGCCGGCTCGCCGAGGGGCGCGGCCCCGGCGCACGCCGATACGCCTCGAGCACGCCAATCACCAGGGTGTGGACGAGCAGCGAAGCGGCAATGGCGAGGGTGAGTCGGTAAGTAATCTTCATGCGTGTGGCGTGATGCGCCCTGGCCTCGGGGCGCCGGTTCGACACTATCGCCCAGGGCCTAGTCGGCGGCCTGCCCGTTGCTCCCCCAATCGAGAGCGCCCATCCGCTCGCCGTCGTGAGCGTCTGCGGGCGGTGCTACAGTCGCCGACACCCCATAAGGTGAGGGGGTGCGTCACCAAAAACCAATATAAACAAGACATTGTGACGTTGTTCCAGCGATGTGGAAAAAGGCGATCGCAGACTGATGCGCATCCGCCGCGCTGCGCCCATCCTGCTGCTGCGACCTTCGGTCGTACGCCGTCGGGGATGGCGATTTTATCGACTAGTTTGTAAGCAGAGGGCAAGGGGCCATGGCAAACAGATATGCGGGCTTTACGCTGATCGAGCTGATGATCACGGTGGCGGTGATCGCCATCCTGGCATCCGTCGCCCTGCCGGCGTACTCCGACTACATCCTGCGTGGCAAGGTCGCCGCCGGCACTCAATTGCTGGCCGAGCAGAAGGTACGCATGGAACAGTACTTCGCGGCCAACCGGACTTATTCGGGCGCGCCCGCCTGCACGGCGCGCCGCACCGAAGACAACAGCTTCGTCATCGAAGGCAAGAAGCTCGACGGCACAGGCGATTGCACGGCCAGCACCTTCACGCTGCGCGCCGCCAGCACGGATGGCAAGTTCCTCTACACCATCGATCAGCAGGGCACCAAGCAATCGAAGATCACGCAGGCCGGTTGGGCCGTATCGGGCACGGCCGGTACCGGATGCTGGGTCGTCAAACGGGGGCAAAAGTGCAACTGATGCGACGCACCGTTGCAGGCTTCACCCTGATCGAACTGATGGTGTCGGTCTTCATCATCACGCTCGTGCTGACCATGGGCATCCCCTACATGGGCGACTGGGTCCGGCGCGCGGGCGTGCGCACCGCGGCGGAGAGCATCCAGAACGGACTGCGCGTGGCGCAACAGGAAGCCATCCGCCGCAACACGCCGGTGGAGTTCGCGCTGGTGCAGTCGGTGCCTCTGGCGGCCGACGCGGGCAACGCGTCGCTGGCGACCAACACCGACGACTGGAAGGGCTGGATGGTGCGCGTGCGCAGCGACAATTATTTCGTGCAGGGAGACAACGTCTCGGCCAACGCTGCCGACGCGGAATTCACCTCGTCGGATGCCAAGAACAACATTCTGCGGTTCTCCGGCTTTGGCCAGGTGCGCAACAGCGACGACGCCGTGCTGACCAGCACGATGGTGTACCGCATTGCCAGTCCGAAGGTGTCCGAAGTGCGCTGCGTGCTCGTGACCCCCGGCGCTTCGGTGCGCATGTGCAACCCGGCGGTCGCGTCAAGCGATCCGCGCGGTTGCGGCGCAGCGGCCGACGCATGTCCGTTGAACTAGCCTCCGCATCATGCCTGCCACCATGCGCAAGACCACATCACAGGGTTTTATCCTGCTCGAGGCGATCATCGGCATCCTGATCTTCTCGCTGGCGATCCTCGGCATCATCGGTTTCCAGGCCGCCTCTTCCAAGCTGACGGCGGATGCCCGCTACCAGACCGAAGCGGCCATGCTGGCCGACGAACTGATCGCCCGCATGAACGTGTCGGACCCGAGCACGATCGCGACCGATTTTTCCAGCGGCGGCGCCAGCAACAAGTTCAAGGATTGGCTGGACAACCGCGTGAAGGGCGCCGCGGGGCTCCCGGGCGGGGCCGCTTCGATCTCGATCGACGCCAATACCGTCACCGGGACTGTCGTCAATCTCACGCTTCAATGGACTGCGCCGGGAGAGTCCATTTCGGCCAGCGAGCCGTATTCGGGCCAATACAAGACTTCAGCGGTGATCTACCGATGACAGCGCACGACATGCGACGTACGAGAAGCACCCAGCGCGGCATCAGCCTGGTGGAGGTGATGGTGGGCATCACCGTCGCCTTGCTCGCCAGCCTGGTCGTCATCAACGCGTTCTCCGGTAGCGAGGCCTACAAGCGCAACACGACCGGCGCGAGCGACGCACAGCAGACCGCCGGCATGCTGGGGGCGTATCTTTCGCAAGCGTTCCAGGAGTCGGGCTCTGCATTGGTGCGCGGCGAAGGCATCGTCGGCTGCGCGCTGCAACTGACGGTGGGTGTCGATGCAAAGTGGCCCCGCACGGCTCCGTTCGATGCACCTTTCGATCATGTTCCGGCCACGCTGCGCGTAGCGCCCGCGATTGCCATCGCCAGTACCAACGCGGAAGGCTCTGCCGACTCGGACACGCTGGTCCTGATGACCGGCAAGCCCACCGCATCGCCGCAAGATTATCCGGCGGTGTTCAACACCAAGCTGACGCTTTCTCCGACGCCGGCCATTCTGTTCAACGCCAGCGACTATCTGCTGGCGTTCTCCGATCCGACACTGCCGTCGGGGACCTCGGCGGTCACCGATGTGGCCGATTGCCAGATGCTGCGCGTGGCCAGCAATTTCGCTCCCAGCACCCTGGGGACATTCAGCGATGCATGGGGCGGAAAGCCCATCGGCGCCGGCAAACAGGTCGTCGAACTCAACGCCGACTATGGCACGCCCGACGCGGTCAGCACCGGCAGCAATTTCCTCATTCGCAACCTTGGCGCGGCGCCGTCGTTCGTGGCATTGACGCGCGGTGACAACGCATCGCTGCAGCAGGTCAACCTGCTCGATGGCAACGTGCAGACGGTGGCGGAGAACGTCTATGCCATCAAGGTCATGTACGGCATCGACAGCGATTCCGACGGCGTCATCGCGTCGGGCGATTGGGTCGCACCGACCGGTACGTGGGCGGCTGGCACGTTGTTGGACGGCACGCGCGCGCAGGCGGCCAACGTCAACAAGATACGGGCCGTCCGCATCGGCATCGTGGTGCGCAGCTCCCAGATGGTGACGCAGGACGCCGCAACGGCGACGGTGACCCTGTTCCCGGATCTGGGGGACAGCAAAAAAATTACGTATTCCTTTTCCGGGGCCGAAGCCCGCTACCAGTACCAGGTCTACGACATGACCGTGGCCCTGCAGAATCCGCGAGGTCTGTGATGCAGCGTTACCGTCCCGCCGCGCAACGCGGCGCCATCCTGGTCATCACGCTGGTGATCCTGGTGGCCATGACACTTGCAAGCATCGCGCTGTTCCGTTCGGTCGACACCGCCATGCTGCTGTCGGCCAACATCGGTTTCAAGCGCGATGCGCTCACCAGCGCTTCGGCAGGACTGCGGGATGTGCTGTCCAAGATGACCGCCAGCGACTTCATCAGCATCACTGACAGCTACGGCGTGACGGGGGTGGCGAAGGGCCAGAACACGCGCCACTACTCTCCGGTCGCGCTGGAGACGCGCATCGACGGCGTACCGGTGGTCATGACCAACAAGACGACCTTCGATGAGTACTACCCCATCGGCAGCGGCACGCCGGCCGGCGTGGAACTGCGCTACTTGATCGAGCGAATGTGCGATCAGGCGGGCAGTCCGTCGGACGAGCACTGCACTTATGACGATGGCGCTGGTGTGGCGCTCAAGAACTACGGTGACTATCGCGGCGGCAGCAGCCAGCTCGGCGGCAAGGTCGGCACGGCCGATCTGCCCTTGTTCCGCGTCACCGTGCGTGCCGATGGCGCGCGCAACAGCATCGCATACGCCCAAATGTTCGTGGCGCTCAAGTAGGAGCACAGGCAATGCCCAACAAGAAGACCCCTGCTTATGTCATCCGCGCGCTGGCCTGCATGGCGGCGGCCCTGGCCCTGTCGTGCGCAAATGCGCAGGTACGCCTGGCTGATCAGCCGATCGTTGCATCCAAGGCCGCCAACGCTAACGTCGCGTTGGCGCTGTCGGTGGAGTGGCCTACCGCGCTCGGCGACGCCCACAAGGGGACGCAGTTCGATCCGACCTACGCGTATGTGGGTTACTTCGATCCGGACAAGTGCTACGTGTGGACGACTGACACCGTGACGTCGCACGATCCCAACGACTGGAGCAACACCAGCAAGAACCTCACCGGTTACTTCAAGCCGACGGCCAAGGCGACGATTTCGAACGGTGCGCGCCAGTGCAACAGTGCGTGGAGCGGCAACCTGCTCAACTTTGTCACCATGCAGACCATCGACATTTTTCGGTGGGCGATGACGGGTGGCAGCCGCGTTGTCGACAAACCGTTCGATTCCACGGACAGCAGCGCGCAGAAGGTCATCCTGCAGCGCGCCTACGCCAGTAACCAGGCCAGTTCGTCGGTGTTCCCGACCAAGGTGCTCAAGAGTACGGTCGCGGGTGGCGTGTCCAAGTACATCCCTTACAGCAGCAATAGCGACGTTTCCTTCACGAGCCTGAGCCTGGGCAACCGCTTCACGATGACGCGCGGCAGCACGGTCGACAAGTTCAATGCCTACGTGGAGGTCTGCAATACCGATTCGAACCTCGCGCTGCTCGAGACCAACTGCCAGAAGTACGTCAATCCGAACGACAAGACCAAGATCGCGTACAAGCCCGAAGGGCTGATGCAGCAGTACAAGAGCACCTTCCGGTTTGCTGCCTTTGGTTATCTGAACGATGGCACGTTGACGCTCGATGGCGGCGTCATGCGCGCGCCGATGAAGAACATCAGCATCGAGATTTCGGATATGGGCGGCTTCGTCGCCAACCCGGACACCGCGCTGGCGACGGCATCGGGCGTGTCGAACAGTGGCGCGATGAACTACCTGAACAACTTCGGCTTCTATTCGCGCACCTACAAGCAATATGACCCGGTGAGCGAACTCTACGCCGAGACCATTCGCTACTTCCGCGGCTACACCACGGCATCGACGACGATGATCCCGAGCGGCACGCTCAATGACACGCAGAAGGACGGGTATCCGGTCGTCAAGGACTGGTCGGGCTATCCAGCCATCAAGAACTATTGCGACAAGAATTTCGTCATCGGCATTGGCGACACCAATACCCACGCCGACAAGAACATCAAGACTGCCGACAAGTCCGGTAACGAGCCGACCAGTGGCGTCATCGACGTCGGCATGGATGCGGCCGAGTGGACCAACAAGGTCGGCGCAGCGGAGAAAATGGGCACCATTGCTTCATCGCAGACGATCAGCGGCGACGGCACGGGGTACAACTTCCTCGGCGGTGGCACCACCAACTACTGCTGCAACAAGAACGGTTTTTACATGGCCGGTATCGCGTACTGGGCCAACACCAACGACGTAAACGATTCGCTAAAGGAAAAGCAGACCGTGCAGACCTATTGGGTCGACGTGCTGGAAAACGGTCTGTACAAGAATCGGAACCAGTTCTGGCTGGCGGCAAAGTACGGTGGCTTCAACAAGGGCAAGGACGCCAACGGCAAGGATATTGAACTCAAGCCGACGGACGTACCGACGACCGACTATTCGATTTCGGCGTCGAACGAAGCGGCGCGCGTGGCGGCCAACAAGGATTGGTACACCACCAACAACGTGCTCACGAATGGCAACACCTTGCTGACGCAGTGGATGCTGCCCACCAACTACTATGCCGCCTCGGATGCCAAGAAGATGGTGGAAAGCCTGGGCAAGGCGTTCTCGAACATCAAGGAAAAGGCCTCTTCCGGAACAGGCGTGTCGGCCATGTCGCCGTACTTCGCCTCGGGCGTGGGGCAGGGCGCATACCAGACGAGCTATGACAGCAGTGATTGGTCGGGTAATGTCACCAAAGCTGTCATCACGGGTTTCAATGACACGACCGGAGCGGCGCAGACCAAGGCCGGCGAAGGCTGGACTGCGCAGTCGGTGATCGACAACCAGTTTGGTGCAAGCAACGCTTCCAACACGGCATGGGATACATCGCGCCGCATCGTCACTTACAGCGTCGTCACGAACAACGGTACGACGACGGCGCGGGGCGTGCCGTTCCGCTATACCAGCCTGAATGACGCCCAGAAAGCGACGCTCGGACTCGATTCGACGGAGCAGCAGAACGTCCTGAATTATCTGCGTGGCAAGCAGGCCGACCAGGGCAAGTCTCTGCGCAAACGCACGCACCTGCTTGGCGACATCGTCGATGCGAAGCCGGTGGCCGTCAGCATCCCTGCGGAAAAGTACTCCGACGACTTCAACCCGGGATACGGCGCGTTCAAGGTTGCCCAGAACGGCCGCAAGACCATGGTGTATGTGGCTGCCAATGACGGCATGCTGCATGCGCTGTATGACTCCGACGGCACGGAGGCCTGGGCGTACGTGCCGTCCTATCTCTTCGAAGGCAGCGTGACCGAAAACGCCAACGTGCGTGAGACCGACGGTCTGGCGGCGCTGGCCGACGCGTCATACGCGCACCATTACTACATCAACGCAACGCCCGCGATACGCGACGTCGATTTCTCGCGTGCGGGCAGCCTGTCGTGGAAAACCACAAACGCCAGCCCCGACTGGAGGACGATTCTCGTCGGTGGTCTCGGCAAGGGTGGCAAGAGCTACTACGCGCTCGATGTGACGACGCCGCCCGATGCAGGCGACAGCGAAAGCGACATCGCTTCCGGCGCCAAGAAGAAAGTGCTGTGGGAGTTCACCGATCCTGACCTCGGCTTCACCTACGGTGAGCCCATCATTGCCAAGACGGAGCGCTGGGGCTGGGTGGTGATCATCTCCTCCGGCTATAACAACAGCGATGGTCTGGGCTACATCTTCGTGCTCGACCCGCGCGACGGAACGCTGCTCAAGAAGCAGGCGACTTCCGCCGGCACGGCGACCGATCAGGCCGGTCTGTCGCAACTGACGGGCTTCACCCGAAACTACACCGACTGGACCTATCGCGAAGTCTATGGCGCGGACCTCAAGGGCAACGTATGGCGCTTCGCATTGCCCGGCACGTTCAATGCCGCCGAAGCGCAGGGCGCCGGTGACATCACCGTGACCCGCCTTGCCACGCTGACCGACGGCACGCGCCCGCAATCGGTGACCATTCCGCCGTGGGTGGACGTGGTCGACGGCAAGCGCTGGATCATGGTCGGCACCGGCCGCGCGCTCGACTCGTCGGACTTGTTCGCCGAAACGGGCGTGGCCAATCCGACCACCGAGCAGCGCCAGACCGTCTATGCCATCCGGGACGGTAACTACGACACGACATTCTCGGCCGATGCGCTACCGGGGGGCGCCACCTACCCGATCTCGCGCACCAACCTCACGGCGGTGTCGGACATCACGACCGGAGTGTCCCTCGCCTCGACCAGCATGGGGTGGTATTACGATCTGCCCGGCACGAACAGCTCGAACCAGACCGAACGGATCGTCTCCAACTTCTCGGTCAACGGGTCGCTGGTGATGTGGCTGGGATCGACACCGAACGGCATGGACGTGTGCGACCCGGGCTGGACGACGTCCATCTACGTCGCCAACATGGCGACGGGCCAGAGCGCGCTGAAGAATTCCGACGGGACCATCATCGCCAAGATAACGACATCCTTTGCGGTCACCGGCGATGTCTTTGGACGCGTCGGCAACCAGATCCGCATCATCGTGACCGACGACAAGGGCAACACACAGACAGTCGGCGAGCCCCTGGGCGGCGGTTCCCGTCCCAAGTTCGTCAATTGGCGCGCGCTGAGCGAGTAAGGTTCGAAGGCGGCAAAACAGGCCTTGAGTTTCACCCAAGGCCTGTCTATAATCGCTGCCTCTTGCTGCTGTAGCTCAGTCGGTAGAGCAACTGATTCGTAATCAGTAGGTCACCAGTTCGATTCCGGTCAGCAGCACCAGATACAAGGGGTTAGCCTTCGGCTAGCCCCTTTTTCTTTGCCCGGTTTGTTCGGAGCCGGCGGATGACGCGGGCGCAGGGCGACTGCGTTCTCGTTGATTTCGTTTGCCTTCTTGAACTCACAAAACCCCGATCGGGCGCCGTGCTGAGGGCCACCGTGCCTGGGCCAGAATTTCCGCCAATTCTTCTTTCGAACACACGACGCCGCCGTCTACAAAATGTGGACTTTGCGTCGTCCTCGCGCTAGTTATTCACGATTCACTTGATGCAGGCAAAAGTTGCCGTGCGGACGATTAATCATCTGACAAGGGCTATTGCCCTGCGTCCTCAGCGGGCGCGATAGCGGCGGTGTTCGACCATCGTGCCGATGATGGTGATGGGTTCTCGGTCGGAGCGTAGAGACGGGTAGTCTTCGTTGAGCGGAACGAGTTCGAAGACTGCCTCGCCATCGTCGTTCAGGCCGCGCGGGCGGTACTTCTTGAAGGTGGCTTCGTTCTTGCCGTTCTTGGCGACGACGTAGTCGCCGGGGTGAGGTTCCACTGCGGGATCGATGATGACGCGGTCGCCTTCGCGGAATTCGGGCTGCATCGAACTGCCTTTGATTTCAAGGGCGAAGGCGTTGGTGGAAAGGTCCCTGTCGGGCAGGAGGTATTCAGTCGCGGTCGCCGTGCCGACTGCGTAGGCGGCAAGTGTTTCCGCTACCTGACACGCCTGGACGTAATTGATGAGGGGGATTTGCCGTGCCCCGATGTCGGCTGGCACAACGTTCTCCAGGCCGGCTTCGGAGTCGGGCAGGGCGTAGCCTGTGGCCCTGGCGATGGCTCGCAGTCGATCGAAGCTTGCCGAATGGCGCCCAAGTTCCCACGCGGAGACGTTGCCTTTGCTGGTGCCCACAGCGTCACCCAATTCGGTTTGGGTGAGCCCTGCCGCTTCGCGTGCTTTTCTGATCCAGATTCCCATTTTCATGGCGGGAATGGTAAAGAAAATCGAGACAGCGTAAGTATATTGTTTATTGACAGGCTGGTATGGTGACAATAGACTTTTGGGCAAATGTAATGAAGCGCACACCATGGACAAACATCCTCTTGAGATTGCCGCTGAACTCGTTGGCTCACATGCGCGTATGGCGAAGATGCTTGGCGTGAGCCGGAGTGCACTTGGGCAGTGGAAGCAGCCGGACCGCAGAGTGCCGGCGAAGTACTGCCCGCTGATCGAACGAATGACGGCCGGCTTCGTCAGCTGCGAGGAACTGCGGCCCGACATCGATTGGGGTTACGTGCGTAGTGTGCCGCGACGGATCGGTCCCACGCCAACGGCGGGAGCGGAGCGTGTGGTGACTTGACCGCGGTGGCTGTGTCGGTGGCGAGTTGGTGACGGGCGGCTAATATCAGTGGATGACTTGGGCCGGGCGCGCGGATTGCGAGCCTTGAGTGCGACATCCCCTGCAGGAGGTACGACGATGATGAACAGCCCCAACCCCATCCGTTTGCCGAGCAACGAGCATTGCCTCGAGCCCGATGATTCGGACAGCATGCTGCTGGCTTGCCATGAACGCAGCAGCCATAAGTACCCCGACGAAGTCGACGAGGACGGTGAAGATCCGGACGGCGATTTCGCTTGGTGAGTGCGCGCGACAGTGCAAATCAAACGGGGCCTTGCGGCCCCGTCTGCTTATGGCAGGGGCGTTGCGGATCGATCAGAAATCCACTGACGCCGACACGATGTAGGTACGCGGTGCACCCAGCGTCAGGTAGCCCTGACCTGGGTAGCCACCGGAAGATGCCCAGTAATCCCTGTTGGCCACGTTTTCCACACGTGCACGCAGCGTGAGCACTTGTTCGCCAAGCGGCATGACGTAGCGCGCGCCAAGGTCGACGCGCGTCCAGGAAGGAACCTTCTGCGTATTGGCCGCGTCGGCGTACTGCGAACTGGTGTAGATCACGCGGCCGTCGAGCGACAGCCCCTTGATCTGGCTGACGGCCCATTCAAGACCGAAATTGGCTTGGGTCTTGGGGGCACCGATGCCGTCCTTGCCGTCCAGATCGGTATCGAGCAAGCTCACACCGCCCAGCGCCTTGAGGCTGGGGACGATTTCGCCGTATGCCGACAGTTCCAGGCCTCGATAGCGTTGATGGCCGACAGTGTCGAAGCGTCCGTCATCCTGCAAGCCAGCGACCGGTCTGCGCGACTGATACACGCCTACGGCCCCGCCGATGCGACCTGTGTCGAACTTGAGGCCTGCTTCCACCTGCCTGGTCTTGTACGGGTCCAGCGCTTCACCGATGTTGGTGGCGCCCGAGCTTGCCGACACGATGTCGCCCTTGACCAGGCCTTCGATGTAATTCGCGTACACCGACATGGCCGGCGTGATCCGATAGACGATGCCGCCGACAGGCGTGATGGCACTCTTGGCCGTGCCGGGGTCCGCCACGCCGGTATCGTAGTTGTACGTGGTGTCGTCGATGTACTGGTAACGGCCGCCTACGGTGATCATCAGTTTGTCATTCAGGAACGACATCGCGTCGGCCAGTGCGACGCTGGATGTCTCCAGGCGCTCGGTCACCAGCGGATTGGTCATGCGCCCGCCGGTATAGAACGTGGTCGAAGGCTTGTCGATATGCGTGGGCGAAAAGATGTTGCCAGGGAAGCCTGAGAAGTCGGAAAAACCGTAGGCGTTCTTAGAGATGGCCTTGTAGCCCATCGCCGACAGGCTGACCTTATGGCTCACACTGCCGGTCTTGAAGTTGCCGCGCAAGCCGACTTCGCCGGTCTGGATGGAGTCTTCCCGCACGGTATCGAGGACGTAGGTGGATGTGTCGCCGTTGCCGTTCAGGATGGTTGGATTGGCAAAGCTCGAGCTCTCGCGACCTTCGCGCACGCCGAACGCGGCCCAGCCCGTGATGTTGCTGCTGAAGTCGTACTCGCCGCGGAGAGTGCCAAAACTGTCCTTCTCGTTCGAATAGGTCCAGGGCTGTGCGATGGCGCTGGAAGCGTCCGGCGCCTTCGGCACGTCGGGCGTGGCAACGTAGAAGCTGGGTTGCGCAGCCTTGAGCCGGTGATCCTGGTAGCCAACATCCGCAGAAACGCGCACGCGGCCCTCTCGATAGTCGACGCCCATGGCGGCGACCGTCAGTTCGCCCGACGCGCCGTCCACTGCCGTGTTGCCGTCGCGGCGGGCCACGTTCAGGCGGATACCGAGGCGATCGTCTGCCACGCGGCGTCCGAGATCGGCTGCCACGTACCCCTGGCCGCCGGATTGAGTGCCGACGGTCACCTGCGTGATGGGTTCATTGCCGGCGCGCTTGGGCACGATGTTGATGGCACCGCCCAGGCCGCTGCCACCGGGCGCTGCGCCGTTCAGGAATGCATTCGCGCCACGCAGGACTTCTACGCGCTCGATGATTTCGGTCGACAGGTACTGTCGAGGCAGCAGGCCATACAGACCGTTGTACGACATGTCGTCGGAATAGATCGGCAGGCCGCGCACCATGTAGAGCTGCTGGTAATTGCCAAAGCCCCGGGCGACGCGCACGGCGGGATCGTTGAGCAGCACGTCGCCCACGCTGGCGGCTTGCTGATTCTGAATGAGTTCCTGCGTATAGCTGGTGACGGTGAAAGGCGTCTCCATGTAGTCCTGCTGGCCCAGCACACCGACTCGCGAGCCCCGTGCGACTTGCCCACCGGCGTAGGGGGCCGAAAGACCTTCGGCTGAGGCGTCGGCATTGGCCCTGACCTGGATGGCGGGCAGTGTTGCCTCATTGTTCTCGGTTGTTTCCTGGGCGCGCACGAGGGTGCTGAAAGACGACAGGACGGCAACCGCCAGTACGGACAGTTTGAGCGAGCGTTGTTGCATGGAATGGTTCGATCAATGTTGGGCGGGACGAAGAGGCCCCGCAACCGCATCCGAACAGCGGAATGCTTTCGTGGATGCGAATTGTTCGCATTATATTGTCGATTTTCGCAGCTACGATCTATTGATTCGATTGATTTCTACCGATGTGCGCTGGCTTGTTGCTTTTTTGCATGCGCGTGGTGGCCTCTGTCCAGCCTTGGCGGCGGGGCAGGCAGCATCGACCAACGCCCGGCGAAGGACGAAAAAAAAGGCCGGCGATGCCGGCCTCTTTGTGGGCGCCTGTGCGGCTTATTGGCCGAACAGGGTGCGCTTGAGCGCGACTTCCACGCCGCGGACTTCTGCCAGACCCTTCAGGCGACCAATTGCCGAATAGCCCGGGTTGGTCTTTTTCTTCAGGTCGTCGAGCATCTGGTGACCGTGGTCGGGGCGCATCGGGATCAGACGAGTGTCACCGTTCTGGGCGCGACGATGCTCTTCTTCGATGATCGCCTGCACCACCGACACCATGTCGACGTCGCCGTGCAGGTGCGCTGCTTCGTGGAAGGTCTTCGGGTTGCCTTCGCGGCAGGTCGAGCGCAGGTGAGTGAAATAGATGCGGTTGCCAAAGCGCTTGGCCATCGTCACCAGGTCGTTGTCGGCGCGCACCCCGTACGAACCGGTGCAGAACGTGAACCCGTTGGCCATGCTGTCGATGGTCGTCGCCAGCCATTCCATGTCATCGATGGTCGACACGATGCGCGGCAGGCCCAGGATGGGACGGGGCGGATCGTCCGGATGCACGGCCAGTCGGACGCCGACTTCTTCAGCCACCGGCACGATGCCGCGCAGGAAGTACGCCATGTGCTCGCGCAGCTTGGCCTTGTCGATGTCGGCGTACTCGGCCAGGCGGGCACGGAACTGGTCCAGCGTGTAGCCTTCTTCAGCGCCGGGCAGGCCGGCGATGATGTTGCGCACGAGCTTGTCCTTGTCGGCCTGGCTCATGTTGTCGAAGTAGGCCTTGGCTTCCTTGATTTCCTCGGCCGTGTAGTCGGCTTCGGCCCCCTTGCGTTGCAGCAGGTGCAGGTCGAAGGCGGCAAAGGCGATCTGGTCGAAGCGCAGCGCGCGCGAGCCGTCGGGCAATTCGTATTCCAGGTCGGTACGCGTCCAGTCCAGGATCGGCATGAAGTTGTAGCAGACGGTGTCGATGCCACAGGCCGCCAGGTTGCGAATCGACTGCTGGTAGTTGGCGATGTACTTGTCGTAGTCGCCAACATGCTTCTTGATGTCTTCGTGAACCGGGATGCTTTCCACCACCGACCAAACCAGGCCCGCGTCTTCGATGATCTTCTTGCGCTTCTGGATCTCTTCGAGCGGCCACACTTCGCCGTTCGGAATGTGGTGCAGGGCCGTTACCACACCCGTGGCGCCCGCCTGACGGACGTCCGAGAGGGAGACGGGATCGTTGGGGCCATACCAGCGCCAGGTCTGTTCCATGGTGTTCCTCGGTGATTAACTTGCAGTTTGCGAAAGCGGTTCGGCCCACGTCAGCGGGTCGGTCGCGAAAAGGTAGCCGTCGAAGTGCGGGTTCTCGACATCCGAGAGCACCAGCAACGACTGTTTGACGTTCTCAAGGTGCTGCCACATCGCCAGCCGGGCCGCGTTGGCATCGCGCCGCTGCAGGGCCAGCAAGATCTGGCGGTGATCTTCGAGCCAGCGGGCGCGATAGTCCTGCCCCACGATGCGCGCGTGCAGTTGCTTCCACATTGGACTTGTGGCGCGGCGTTCCCACAGTTCGCGCACCAGGTCGTGCAGCACGCTGTTCTGCGTGGCTTCGGCGATCAGCAGGTGAAAGCGCTCGTCTTCTTCGTAGGATTCGTTGTCCGACTGCAGGTTTTTCTGCTCGAGATCGAGCACTCGCCGCATCTCGTTCAGATTGGCTTTTGTCACCTGCGTGGCTGCGAAGGCGGCAACGTTGCTTTCGAGCAGTTGGCGGGCCTGCAGCAGTTCGAAGGGGCCGATGTCGTCCGCCACCGGTTTGATGTTGTCGGCCTGGCGGGCATACACACCGGAGCCCTGGCGCACTTCCACCCAGCCTTCCAGCTCGAGCATGATCAATGCCTCGCGTACCACGCTGCGGCTCACGCCGAATTGTTCGGCGATGTTGCGCTCGGGCGGCAGGCGTTCGCCCACCGGATAGACGCCAGCCTGCAACTGCTCGCGCAGGCGGGTTCCGATCGTCTGGTAGAGGCGTTTGTTGTCCATGTCGAGGGTGGCCATGCGGTCTGGCCGCAATTGCGTCGGTCGAATAATCGGTCTAGATTGGTCTGAACACTTTTCCAGCCTTGGCCGGTCGGTGTCGGTACTATGCCGCCAATCGACCGTTGATGTGTTGGATATTGGTCCGCACAGTGACTATTGTCAAGCCACTATGATAAAGTGGTCGGACCAATTCACAATGCGGGTCGGCCGCCGATCGATACTGTCGCCGAACCGCACAAGACGCATGCTCGACATGCGCGCCAAACCGTCGCCGGCCTAAGGCGGACGATGACTCGCAGAGGAAGCTTCACCTTTTGATCGGCCCGGACCGAAGATCTTCGATTCGTCGCCCTGGAACACTCTATGGAGCTGCACACAATGAAGAACATCAGCAATACCGCCTTGCCCGCCAATGTCGCCAAGCCGAGCTACGATCGCCGCGCGCTCAAGTCGCGCATCGTGCATCTCGGGTTCGGTGCATTTCACCGCGCCCACCAGTCGCTGTTGACCGATCGCGTGTTGAACGCGCAGGGCGGGGACTGGGGCATCTGCGAGGTCAACCTGGTGGGCGGCGAAGAGCTGATTGCGCAATTGCGCGAGCAAGACCACCTCTACACCGTGATGGAAAAAGGCGCGACCGAGAGCACCGTGCGCGTGATCGGCACCGTCGTCGAAGCGCTGCACCCGACCTTCGATGGCATCGAAGCCGT
Source organism: Uliginosibacterium sp. sgz301328 (assembly GCF_041807905.1). Taxonomy (NCBI): domain Bacteria; kingdom Pseudomonadati; phylum Pseudomonadota; class Betaproteobacteria; order Rhodocyclales; family Zoogloeaceae; genus Uliginosibacterium; species Uliginosibacterium sp. sgz301328. The sequence goes on along the minus strand of NZ_JBGVSA010000023.1, from coordinate 23,716 downwards.
ATTGGTCAAGATGACCGAACCGCAAGTGGCCATCGTGTCGATCACCGTAACGGAAAAGGGCTATTGCGTCTCCTCCGCCACGGGCGAGCTGGATCGCGCCAATCCTGGCATCGTCAAGGATCTTGCCAACCCGGCGGCTCCCGGCACCGTGCCGGGCGTCATCGTCGAGGCGCTGCGTCGCCGCCGCGCTGCGGGCGTTGCGCCGTTCACTGTGCTGTCGTGCGACAACATTCCGGAAAACGGCCACGTGGTGAAGCATGCGGTGCTGGGTATGGCCGAGGCGCAGGACAAGGATCTGGCCGCCTGGATTGCCGCCAACGTGAGTTTCCCCTCCACCATGGTCGACCGCATCGTGCCGGCCGCCACGCCTGAGACGCTGGCGCAGATCGCCGATGCGCTGGGTGTGTCCGACCCCGTCGGCATCGCTTGCGAGCCGTTCATCCAGTGGGTGGTCGAAGACAACTTCGTCGCGGGCCGTCCGCAATGGGAAGTCGCTGGCGCCGAACTGGTCAAGGACGTGCTGCCGTACGAAGAAATGAAGCTGCGTATGCTCAACGGCAGCCATTCCTTCCTGGCCTATCTCGGCTACCTGGGTGGCTACGAGCACATCAACGACTGCATGACCGACGCTGCCTACAAGAAGGCCGCGCACCGCCTGATGCTGCAGGAACAAGCTCCCACACTGAAGGTGCAGGGCGTCGATCTGGCCGGCTACGCCGACCGCCTGATCGAGCGCTACAGCAACCCGAGCCTCAAGCACCGCACCTGGCAGATCGCCATGGACGGCACGCAGAAACTGCCGCAGCGCATGCTGGATTCGATCCGCGCCCATCTGGCCGCCAATCGTCCGTTCCCGTGCCTGGCGCTGGGCGTGGCGGGCTGGATGCGCTACGTCGGTGGCGTGGATGAGAACGGGCAGCCGATCGATGTGCGCGATCCGCTGGCTGCGCAGTTCACCACGCTGTGCACGCCGCAACAGACGGCGGCAGAGCGTGTCAAGGCACTGCTGAGCCTCGATAGCGTCTTCAAGACCGATCTGCCGAATGAGCCGCGTTTTGTTGAAGCCGTCACTGCCGCACTCGATAGTCTGATGAAGCAGGGCGCGCGCAAGACGGTGGCCGCGCTGGTCGCCTGATAGTTGTCTCCGGGCCGGCTTCGGTCGGCCCGGGGGACGGACTGCAAAAGGGTGTGACGGCGGCGCCTTTGTTTGTGCGTTGCGTCAAGGCTAGGTAAAATCGTCAACGGGTTTGCCCAAAATCCGTTGCGCTGAAGTGTTTTTTCCGGCGAGCCAGCGGATTTCGGACAACCCCCGAATCTCCGAAGGTAGCTCACCGTGATCTTTGGCCTGACCATTGCCGAATTCGAAGACCTTTCACTCAAGTTCTTCGTCAGTGGCCTCATTGCCTACATGCTGTTCATCATCTGGAATCTGGCGCGCGAATCACGTGCGGGTAAATTCGGCACGGCAATGATGTTTTTCGGACTCGGTTTCGGCATGTTCGGCTTCATGGCCAAGGAAGTGATCGCCAAAGTGCTGGGCATGTGAGACACCGCCGCCCCGGCTGTGAGTGAAGGCTCCGGTTTATAATCCGGGGCCTTTTTTCATTTCGACCCGGAAAAATCCGCCATGACCCAAGCTGCCCAGTTCGACAATGTTGCCGTCATCAAGAAAGCCAACGTGTACTTCGACGGCAAGTGCGTCAGTCACACGGTCGTGCTGGCCGACGGGACCAAGAAATCGGTGGGCGTGATCCTGCCGGCCACGCTGACATTCAACACCGGCGCGCCCGAGATCATGGAAACCGTGGGCGGCATCTGCCGCGTGCGCATTGCCGGCGAGACCGAATGGAAGACCTACACCGAAGGCCAGTCCTTCAGCGTGCCGGCCAACTCCAGTTTCGACATCGAAGTGAAGGACGTGCCGTACCACTACGTCTGCCACTTCGGCTGATCGCTGTATTACCCGCGGTGCGACGTTCGTTGCGCCGCGCGAAGGCCGAATCCTTCGCCCTCCGCTATTGTTCCTCCCCTCAAGCACCTACAAGGAGACGCCCATGCCCAGTTTTGACGTGACCAACGAAGTGAATTGGGTCGAGGTCCATAACGCCGTCGACCAGGCCAACAAGGAAGTGGGCAACCGCTTCGACTTCAAGGGCTCGGACGCGCGCATCGAAATGTCCGAGAAGGACAAGACGCTGACCCTCTTCGCCGACAACGACTTCCAGCTCGATCAGGTGTGGGACATCGTCATCGGCAAGTTCGCCAAGCGCAACGTCGATATCCGCTGCATGGAGCGCAAGGATGTCGACAAGATCAGCGGCAACAAGGTCAAGCAGAGCGTGGTCGTGAAGGTCGGCATCGATTCCGAACTGGCCAAGAAGATCGTCCGCCTGATCAAGGACGAAAAGCTCAAGGTACAGGCCAGCATCCAGGGCGACACCGTGCGCGTATCGGGCGCCAAGCGCGACACCCTACAAGAAGCTATCGCTTTCCTGAAGAAGTCGATCACCGACTTCCCGCTGCAGTTCGGCAACTTCCGCGAGTGACCAGCTCATCCCTGAAGTCCGCCCAGTAAGCGAACGCCCGAGGCAAATGCCTCGGGCGTTCGTTTTTGTGGTGGGCGGGTGCAGGTCCGGCCGGTGTCCTTCGGCGATTTCGCTTGCCCGGTGCGATGGGCTACGGTGCGCTGAAGAAGTCCAACAACCGTCTCGGCAACCAGTCGATGTGGCCGGGGAACGATCCGCTGGCAAACCCTACGTGACCGCCTTCGGCGGGCTGGTCCAGTTCTACCATGGGCGAAACCTCTTGTCGCGACGGCAACACTTCGAGCGGCATGAAGGGATCATTCCGCGCGTTGATGATCAAAGTCGGTACGGCGATGCCGCGCAACAGCGGCTTGCTCGACGCGCGCCGCCAATAGTCGTGAGCATCGGCAAAGCCGTGCATGGGCGCGGTGTAGGCATCATCGAACTCGAACAGGCTGCGCGCGGCGGCTGCTCGCGCGGCGTCGAACAGGCCCGGAAAGCGTTGCGCCTTGACCTGCACCGCGCGTTGCAGGGTGGTCAGAAAGTGCCGCGTGTAGACGCGGTTGAAGCCCTTGTCCAGATGATGCCCGGCCAGCGTCAGATCGAGCGGGGCGGACACCGCCGCCGCCTTGTCCACCAGTCTGTGCGCCAGCGATTCGCGCGTGCCCAGCCAGCACAACAGTGCATTGCCACCTAGTGACACGCCCGCGGCATAGCGCGGCACGTCCGGGTAGCGAGCGGCGATCTGCGTCAGGGCCCAGTCGATTTCGTCTGCGTCGCCCGAGTGATATGCGCGGGCCAGCCGATTGGGCTCGCCCGAGCAGCCTCGGAAGTGAACCACCGCGCCATTCCATCCGCGCGCCATCAGCGCCCGCATGAGTGCGCGCGCATAGTGACTGCGACTGGAGCCTTCCAGGCCATGGAATAACGTGACGAGCGGCTTGCCCTTCTGTCGGGGCAAGAAGTCGACATCGACAAAGTCGCCGTCCGGTGTGTCCAGTCGTTCGCGCTCGAAGCGCGGCATTTCGCCCTTTCGGGCCAGCGGCCAGATCGTCTGTGCGTGTGCGCCGCGCAACCAGCGTGGTGATCGGTATGACATGGTGGTGGAGTTCTGTTCGTTCGACGGCTGCCCCCGCGGCCGCGCGCCGATCAGTGAACGATGCGCGGCGCTTCCTGCGCCAGCAATCCGTGCGTATCCGGAGCCGGCGAAGTGTGATGCACGATGAGTTGCCAACCCTGCGCGCCGCGCGAATACACGTTGGTGGCGATCATCGGGGGGCCAATCTGGTCTTCCCCATCCACGTTCACATGTTCGAGTACGCAGTGCACGGCCAACAGCATGGCTTGCGTCTTGACCGGATGGCTGGTGCGGATGCGGATCTTCACCTCGGCGGCGAAGAGCTGCCGCCACATTTCGCGGATCGAGGCCAGCCCGGTAAAGCGCGAGCCACCCGGATGCACGCAAACGACTTCCTCGTCTTCGGCCCACACGGCCATCACACCTTCCAGATCGCTGCGGGCAACGGCCTCGTAGAAGGCGCGTTCGGCATCGTCGGGAGTGGCGAAGATCGGCTTGCTCATTTGGTCGGCAGGGTGTCGGCTTCTTCCAGTACGCGGTTGGGTTCGATCTGGTTCAGGCAATTCAGATGGCCGAGCGGACATTCGCGCTGGAAGCAGGGGCTGCAGGACAGTTGCAGCCAGATGACGCGCGCCTTGTCCGACAGAGGCGGAGTGTAGAGCGGACTGCTCGATCCGAACAAGGCCACGAGGGGCGTGCCCAGTGCCGCCGCGACGTGCATCAGGCCGGAGTCATTGGTCACGACGTAATGCGCGCCGGCCAGAATGCCGACGGCTTCCGACAGAGACGTCACGCCGCACAGGTTGCGTGCCGCCCCGCCCGACAGGCGTACGATCTCGTCACCCACGGGGGCGTCTTTCTTCGATCCGAGCAGCCACACCGGGCGGCCTTGAGCTGCCAGCGTGCGCGCCAGTTCCGCGAAGTGCCGCTCCGGCCAACGCTTGGCCGGCCCGTATTCGGCGCCCGGGCAGAAAATCACCGGTGCGGGCTCCCGTGCCAATCCATGGGCGCTGAAACTTGCCGCGACGGTTTCGGGCGGAACGGTCAGGTGCGGTTTCGGGAGAGGGCGGGCAAGCGGTGCGCCGGGCGCTTCGGCGAGCTGGGCGTAGCGCTCCACCTGCAGCGGCAGCGCCTTTTCGTCCAGCGTGTGGCGCACGTTGATGAAACCGTAGCGCGATTCACCGGTAAAGCCGACCCGGTCCGGGATGCCTGCCAGCAGCGGAATCAGCGCCGACTTGAGCGAATTGGGCAACACGTAGGTGGCGTCGTAGCCGCGTCGCGCCAGTTCGCGCGCCAGCCGCCAGCGATCCTTCAGGCGTAGCTGGCCGTGCGCGAATGGATTGTCGATGATGTGGCCGTCGATCTCCGGCATGAACCGCAGCACGGCCGCGACCCACGGCGGGGCGAGCACGTCGATGCGTGCTTGCGGGTGGTGCTGGCGCAAGCGCACGAAGAGCGGGTGTGCTGCGACGGTATCGCCGATCCACGAGGGCGCGACGATCAGGATGGCGCGAGCGACGGATCTCACTGCATATCTCGCTGAAACAAGCACTCAATCGAAGCCCAAAACAAACAGGGGCCGCATGGGCCCCTGTTCGACTCTCTGACCGGCTCAGTGACCTTTGGGCGCTTCGCCGTGCAGCACGTACTTGGCGCCGCAATACGGGCAGGCTGCCTCACCCGTCTTGGCAACATCCAGAAATACGCGCGGATGACGAGCCCACAGGGGCGCGTCGGGCATCGGGCAATGCAGCGGCAGGTCCTTGGCAGTCACCGCGATGGCTTCGGCCTTGTTTTGATTCTCGGGCATGTCGCGCTCCGCGTCAGACGTAGGCCAGCCAGCCTTCGTGTTCCGGCAGGCGACCGCCGACGAGGTCGAAGAAGCGTTCCTGCAGCTTGGCCGTGATCGGGCCGCGCGAGCCGGAGCCGATGACGCGGCGGTCCAGTTCGCGGATCGGCGTGACTTCAGCGGCGGTGCCGGTGAAGAACAGTTCGTCGGCGATGTACAGGTCGTCGCGCGTCAGGCGACGGGTCTTCACTTCGAGACCCAGTTCGCGCGCCAGGGTGTGGACCGTGTCGCGGGTGATGCCGGTCAGCGCCGAAGCGATCTCGGGTTCGTAGATCACGCCGTTCTTGACCATGAAGACGTTCTCGCCCGCGCCCTCGGCCACAAAGCCCTCGGTGTCGAGCAGCATGGCTTCGTCGTAGCCGTCCTGCGTGGCTTCGAGGTTGGCCAGGATCGAGTTGGCATAGGTCGAGGCCAGCTTGGCGCGCGGCATCGTCACGTTGACGTGGTGGCGGGCAAACGAGGCGATCTTCACGCGGATGCCCTTTTCCAGCCCGTCGGCACCCAGGTACGCGCCCCACGGCCAGGCGGCGATCGCCACGTGCACTTGCGCGCCCACGGGCGACACGCCCATCTTTTCGGAGCCGTAGAAGGCGATCGGGCGCAGGTAGCAGGATTCGAGCTTGTTGGCGCGGACGACTTCCTTCTGCGCTTCGATGATCGCTTCTTTGTCGAACGGCATCTTCATCTGGTAGATGTGGGCCGACGCGAACAGGCGGTCAGTGTGCTCCTTGACGCGGAAAATGGCGGTGCCGCGCTCGGTCTTGTATGCACGTACGCCTTCGAACACCGACAGGCCGTAGTGCAGGGAGTGGGTCAGCACGTGGGTGGTGGCTTCGCGCCACGGCACCAGTTTGCCGTCCATCCAGATGAAACCGTCGCGATCCGACATCGACATGAAAGAACTCCGCTCAAGGTGCAAAAGAAGCTTTCGATTTTATCGCATTGGCGGCCCGCGTGCGCGCCTGCCCATAACGGTCTTTATCTTGCCGCAGCAAGCGACTTGCACAAATGTTTGCGCTTGAAATGGCTGCAGGCGGGGCCGGCCAAGGCGCCGCGGGTGGGAGGCTGCCATGCGGCACGGTACAATGGGCGGTTTTTGCAACAGGGGCGAACATGGCCTGGAAACCCGATGTAACGGTGGCAGCGCTCGTCGAACGCGACGGTTATTACCTGCTGGTCGAAGAACATACCGACCAGGGGCTGCGCCTGAACCAGCCGGCGGGGCACCTCGAAGAGGACGAATCGCTGATCAACGCGTGTATCCGCGAGGCCATGGAAGAGACCGCGCATCATGTCGTGCCCGACTACCTTGTCGGCGTCTATCAATGGAAGCGCCCGGCAGGGGACATCACCTACCTGCGCTTTGCCTATGCCGCGCGTGCCACCGGCAAGGAAGAGGGGCGCGCGCTGGACGAAGGGATCGTGCGCACGGTGTGGATGACGCTGGCCGAACTCGAAGCCAGCCCCGAACGCCTGCGTAGTCCGTTGGTGCTGCAGTGCATTCGCGACCACGCGGCTGGCCGGCGCTTTCCGCTCGAACTGGTCCGCCACTTCGATAACTGAACACGGGTATCACGCGGCCCCGCGCCGCTCAGCAGGAATCTCAACGCAATGGATGGTCAAGGCAAAACGGTCATCGTCGGCATGTCCGGCGGTGTGGATTCGTCGGTCGCGGCATTGCTGCTCAAGCAGCAGGGCTACAAGGTCATCGGCCTGTTCATGAAGAACTGGGAAGATGACGACGACGACGAATATTGCTCGACGCGGCAGGATCTGATCGACGTTGCATCGGTGTGCGACGTGATCGGCATCGACCTCGAAGTGGTCAACTTCAGCGCCGAGTACAAGGACCGCGTGTTTGCCGACTTCCTGCGCGAATACGAAGCCGGCCGCACGCCGAACCCGGACATCCTCTGCAACAGCGAGATCAAGTTCAAGGCCTTCCTCGACCACGCCATGCAGTTGGGCGCGGACAAGATCGCCACTGGCCACTACGCAGGCGTGCGCGAATGGCACAACGACGGCAAGGTCGAATACCAGCTCCTCAAGGCCGAGGACGGCACCAAGGATCAGAGTTACTTCTTGTACCGCCTGAACCAGGCGCAACTGTCGAAGACGCTGTTCCCGCTGGCCGGCGTCTACAAGCGCGACGTGCGGCGCATTGCCGAAGATGCCGGCCTGCATGTGGCGGCCAAAAAAGATTCGACCGGTATCTGCTTTATCGGCGAGCGGCCGTTCCGCGAATTCCTCATGCGCTATCTGCCCACCAAGCCCGGCGAAATCCGCGCGCTCGATGATGATCGCGTGGTAGGCGAACACCAAGGGCTGATGTACCACACCATCGGCCAGCGCAAGGGCCTGCACATCGGCGGCATCAAGGGCAACGACCACGCGGGCGAACACGACGCTTGGTACGTGGCCGGCAAGGACATGCAACGCAATGTGCTGTACGCCGTGCAGGGGCACGATCACCCGGCGCTGCTGCGCGAACGCCTGAGTGCCATCGATCTGTCATGGGTGTCGGGCCATGCGCCGCGCACCAACTGGGTCTATACCGCCAAGCCGCGCTACCGCACGCCGGACGCGCCGTGCAACATCGAATCGATCTCGGGCAGCACCTGCGAGATCGCTTTCGCCGAGCCGCAATGGGCGCTCACGCCTGGACAGTCGGTCGTGTTCTATGAAAGCCGCGTTTGCCTCGGGGGCGGCATCATCGCCTGACAGGGGCCCCCGGGCGAAGACGACAAGAAAAGGGCGCAGCAATTGTCTGCGCCCTTTTTTGTGCCTGCGATCAGATCAGTGCGTCATCCACTTCAGCGGCACCAGGACCAGCTCCGGAAATACGACCAGGGACAGCAGCACAAGTGTCTCCGCGAGCAGGAACGGCCAGATGCCCTTGATGAGCTTTTCCATCGACAGCTTGCCCACGCCACAGACCACGTTCAGCACGGTACCTACAGGCGGCGTGATCAAACCGATCGATACGTTCATGATGAACAGCACGCCGAAGTAGACCGGATCGATATTCCCTTGCTTGAGGATCGGCATCAGCACGGGCGTCATGATGAGCACCGTGGGCGTCAGGTCCATGGCGGTGCCGATCAGCAGCACCATCAGCATCAGGGTGAGCGTGAGCAGAACCGGCTTGTCCATCACTGGCGCGAGCAGACCGGCCAACTGCATCGGAATGTCCGCGGCCGTGATCAGCCAGGCCGACACCGACGCAGTCGCTACCAGGAACATCACGATCGACGTCGTCTTTGCCGCGTTGAGGAACAGGCGACAGGTGTCCTTGAGCTTGATTTCCCGATACACGAACAGGCCGACCACCAATGAGTACGCTGCTGCGGTGACGGCCGCTTCGGTCGGCGTGAAAACGCCGGTCTTCAGGCCGCCGATGATGACGATCGGCAGCAGCAGGGCCCAGAACCCTTCACCCGTCTTCGACAGGCGTTCTTTCATGCTCGCCTTGGGCGCGGTGTGGACTTTCTCCTTGTGGGCATAGAAGCGCCAGGTCAGGATCAACGCCATGCCCATGAGCATGCCGGGAACGATGCCCGCCATGAACAGCTTGGTGACCGACACCTGGCCGCTCACGCCGTACAGGATCATCGGGATCGACGGCGGGATGATCGGTGCGATGATGCCGCCCGCGCCGATGAGGCCGCCAGCCCGATACACGTTGTAGTTCGAGGCCCGCATCATGGGCAGCAGCACCGCCGCCAGCGCTGCCGTATCGGCAACCGCCGAGCCGGACAACGACGCCATGATGACTGCCGCAATGACCGCGACGTAGCCGAGGCCGCCGCGGATATGGCCGACCCATGCCATGGCGATGGCGATGATCCGGCGCGTCATGCCGCCGGCATTCATGAATTCGCCGGCCACCATGAAGAACGGTACTGCCAGCAGCGGAAAGCTATTGGCGCCGTCCCACATGTTCTGCATGACGATCTGCGGGTCTGTCAGGCCCAGCCAGAACATCAGTACGAGGCCGGTGACGAGCAGTGCGAAAGCGATTGGCAGGCCCAGCGCCATGGTGCCGAGCAAGGCGCCAATGAAGACGAGCATGGTCATGACTGCGCCTCCGCCGGGCCGTGCGTCGCGGAACCCTCTTCGGACACCGTCATCAACTCATCGTCGGCAACGCGGCCACACGCCAGGCGCAGCAGGTTCGCCAGGGCATGCAAGCCAATGGCCGCGCCAGCGATATAGCTCACGCCATAGACCCACAGCATGCTGATCATCATGACGGGCGAGAGCGTCTCGCGCACGATCTCGTGCTGCAGGTAGGAGCTGTACAGCATGTAGCAGGCGCAGATTAGGATGAGTACCTGGCAGATACCCCAGCACACTCGCCTGGCGGGAATGGAAAGACGGCTGAGGACGATGTTGACGCTGATGTGCGTGCGGTCGCGCATGGCGACCGTGGCGCCGAGGAATGTCATCAGCACGAACATGAAGCGCGGCAACTCTTCGGCGATGTCGAAGCCGCTGTTGAAGAAGAACCGCAGAATGACGTTGCCGAACACCAGCACGAACATCGTCACCATGCAGATCACGAGGATCGCTTCGAGGAGCCGGTAGAAGCCGTTCGCCAAAGCACGACATGTCGTCGACATGTTGCCTCCTTGTCTGGACAGGGAAGAAGCCCCACCGAACAAGGCTCCGCGGAGCGGGGCGATGGACGATGGGGCGCATGGCTGACTTACTTGGCTTGCGAGCGGGCCTTTTCGATCTCGGCGAAGAAGCTGGCGACGAACTCGCTGCCGACTTCAGGCGTGAACTTGTCGATGACGGGCTTGACCTTGGTACGCAACTTGGTGAGCTCCGCGGCGGGCAAGGGTTCCACGCTGACGCCGTGCTGACGCAGCTTGGCGATCACGTCCTGATCGGCGGCGGTCATGATCTGGCGGTGGAAGACCATCGATTCGGTGGCGGCTTTCCTGAGCGCATCCTGATCCTTGGGCGAGAGCGTGTTCCAGAACTTGGTCGACACCAGGATCGCGCATGGCGTATAGACGTGGTTGGTGACGGTGATGTGCTTTTGCACCTCGTACATCTTGTTGGCGTACATGTGGATGAGCGGGTTCTCCTGCCCATCGAGCGCCCGGGTCTCCAGCGCGGTGAAGACTTCGGCGAAGGACATCGGCACGGCATTGGTGCCCATGGCCTTCCAGGTTTCGAGCGCCACCGGGTTCTGCATGACGCGGATCTTCAGGCCATTGAGGTCTTCCACTCGCTTGATGGCGCGTTTGCTGTTCGATAGCTGGCGAAAGCCTGCCTCGCCCCAGGCCAGGCCCACGACATTGAGCGGACGCATCATGTCGAACAGCTTTTGCCCCATCGCGCCGCGGAACACGTAATCCACTTCGTCGTAGTTGTTGAACATGAACGGGAAGTCGAACACCTGCAGCGGCTTGATCCGCCCGGCGATAGGTGACACCGCGCCGTAGTAGATCTCCTGCGTGCCGGCCTGGGTGGCCTGCAGCATCTTGTCGTCGCCACCTAGAACGCCACCCGGATACACCTGTATCTGGACGCGGCCTTCGGTGTACTTGCCGGCCAGCTCGGCAAATTTGTCCATTGTCCTGGCCTGCGGATGCTCCGTGGGCATTGCGTGGCCCAGGCGGACCTTCTGTTGCGCCAGCGCGGTGCCGCTTGCAATGCAGGCCGCGCCCAGCAGTGCAGCCAAAACGAGCCTGCTCAGCGATTGAGTCGGAAATTGCATGATGTCTCCTCAGACGTGTCCGTTTCGTGAAGTACCGGTTTGTTACGCCTGTACTACAAACCATATTGGTATGAGGTACCGCGATATGGATCAAATCCAGAAGAGACAGAGCGGTCCGGCGACGCAAGGGATTTCCCGAACGCGCTACGGCAACGCGCGCGCCGAGAGCGGGGGCGCCGACGGCGCGACATGGGGATTTGCGTGGAAAGGAATGCGTCAGGCTTTTGCCTGGTCGCGTTCGAGCATGCGGCGGGCGGTGCGCCGGATCATGGTGAGCGAGGCTGCTTCGGCGGCGGCCCCATCCTTGTAGCGAATGGCTTCGAACAAGTCTTTGTGCTGCTCCAGCGTGAGCTGGATCAGCGCCTCGCTATTGAGAAACGTGCGGTCGAAGATGGCGCGTTGCAGTGCGCTGATGGCGTCGGCCAATTGCAGCATCACCGGGTTGCGTGCGGCCGCCAGCACGGCCTTGTGAAAGCGGATGTCGGCTTCGTTGAAGGCATCCTTGTCGCCGCCTGAAGCGTGCTTTTCCATGTCGTTGAGCGCCATCTCGATGTGCGCCAGGTCCATGGCCGTCGCGCATTCGGCGGCCCAGCGCCCGATTGCGGGCTCTACCACGCTTCTCACGTCGTTGAGCGCTGCGATCAGGGCGCGGTCGCCGCCATCCTTTTCGAGCGCCCAGCGCAGCACGTCGCTATCGAGATAATTCCAGCCTTCGCGGGGCATGACGAACAGCCCCCGGTGGCGTTGCGCATCGATGAGGCGTTTGGCCGACAGCACCTTGACGGCCTCGCGAATGATGTTGCGGGACGTGTCGAATTCGGCGCACAGCTCGTTTTCGGAAGGCAGAGCGCTCCCCGGCGCGTACTCGCCCGAGACGATCTGGCGGCCGAAGAGTTCGATGATGCGTTCAGTCTTGGTGATACCGGCTAACAAACAAGTCTCTCCGTCCGAATGAAGTGCGGCAATGCAATCTGGCCCCACATTATCCACTAGATGTGACGCGGGCGTTCGGCGCGCCGCTCTGGCCCGCGGAGCTTCTTTGGATTGCCATTTTTGTAGTACAAACGTAGTTCATGTGTATAACTGTGATTGTCATCAAGTAATACAATAAAAAAGACCGTTACCTTTCTATCCATTCCCTGAATGCAGGGACGTGCGCCGCGACGCATCAGGGCGCCCGTCCAACATTCAATCCGTCAACGCCCCGTCATCTACGTCGATGGCGATGTGACCAGCACCGTATGAGGAAGCCTATGACCGCCCAACTCAACGCCCTTTTCGACCTGCGCGGCAAGCGCGCATTGATCACCGGTTCGGGCCAGGGCATCGGCTGGTCGCTGGCTCGGGGATTGGCAAGCGCGGGAGCCAGCATCGTGCTCAACGACATCGACGCACAGCGTCTCGACAAGGGTGTTCAGGCGTTGCGCGACGAGGGCGCCAAGGCAAGTGGCGAATTGTTCGACGTGGTCGATCGCGTGGCGGTGGATGCCGCCGTCGAACGCATCGAAAGAACGCTCGGGCCGATCGACATCCTGGTCAACAACGCAGGCATCCAGCGCCGCGCGCCGCTCGATGAGTTTCCGCCGGAAGACTGGGACCGCGTGCTGTCGGTGAATCTCACCAGCGTGTTCAACGTCTCGCAGGCGGTGGCCAGACGGATGCTGCTTCGCCGGCGCGGCAAGATCATCAACATCTGCTCGGTACAGAGCATGCTCGGCCGCCCGACGATCGCGCCCTACACCGCGAGCAAGGGCGCTGTCGCCATGCTCACCAAGGGCATGTGCGCAGACTGGGCCTCCCACGGCCTGCAGATCAACGGCATCGCGCCTGGGTATTTCGCCACCGAAATGAACCGTGCACTGGTCGATAACGAAGAATTCTCGGCCTGGCTGTGCAAGCGCACGCCCGCCGGTCGCTGGGGCAAGGTCGAAGAGCTCTGCGGCGCGGCCATCTACCTGGCGTCGCCGGCCTCCGATTTCGTCAATGGACATGTCATCTACGTCGATGGCGGTCTCACCAGCACGGTGTGATGCAGCACTGCACCCTGCGCCTTTCGCCGAACTGAGAAGAAGGAGTCTCCGAGATGAGGTCAAGGACCTGTGTCGTGCATGCCGCACGCGACCTGCGCATCGATACTGCCGATGTAGGTGAGCCCGGCCCCGGTCAAGTGCTCGTGCGCATTGGCGCGGGCGGGATATGCGGGTCCGATCTGCACTACTTTCAGGATGGCGGCTTCGGCGCGATCCGCGTGCGCGAACCATTGACCCTCGGGCACGAAGTCGCGGGTACGGTCGAGAGGATCGGCGCCGGTGTCACGCGCGTACGTGAGGGCCAGCGCATTGCGCTCAACCCAAGCCGGGCGTGCGGGCGGTGCAGCTTCTGTCAGTCGGGCCAGCATCAGCATTGCGTGGACATGGTCTTCTACGGCAGCGCGCGCACCATGCCCCATAGCCAGGGGGCGTTCCGGGACTGGATCGTGGCAGAGGAGACGCAGTGCGAGCCTGTCGGCGAGGACATCTCGGTGACGGAGGCCGCGTGTTGCGAGCCGCTGTCGGTGGCGCTGCATGCTGTGCGCCAGGCGGGCGGGCTCGTCGGCAAGCGCGTGCTGGTCACGGGGGCCGGCCCCATCGGCGCGCTCGCGGTTGCGGCAGCGCGCTTTGCCGGCGCACTGGAGATCGTCGCGTGCGATCTGCGTGATCGCCCGTTGGCGATTGCCCGCCAGATGGGAGCCACCGACGTCGTCAACACGGCAACGCAGCCGGACGCGATCGAGCGGCGTTTCTGCGGGGGAAAAGGCTATTTCGACGTCGTACTCGAATGCACGGGGGCGCCGGCCATCCTGTCGGGCGTACTCCCTGCCGTGGCGCCACGCGGCGTCATCGTCCAGGTCGGATATCCGGATTCGGTAACGCTGGCGCTCGGCACCCTCATCAGCAAGGAAATCAGCCTTGTCGGCACGCATCGCTTCAATGGCGAGTTTTCGCTTGCCGCGCGCCTCGTCAGCGAGCGGCGCATCGATGTGCGCCCCGTCATCAGCGCTGTCGTCCCCCTGAATGAAGCCGCGCATGCGTTTGAACTCGCCGGGGACCGCAATACGCACATGAAAGTGCTGCTCGATTTCAGTTGAGCATCGCACCTGCGCCTGACGCGCGGCGCCGTCAATGCCGTGGTCAGGCGGCCACGGCCTCGCGGATCTGCTCCAGCACGCCAGCGTCTTCGATGGTCGTGAGGTCGCCCGGGTCCTTGCCTTCACACAAGGCCTGGATGGCGCGCCGCAGGACTTTGCCCGAGCGCGTCTTGGGCAGTGCCGTGACGAAGCACACCTGCGCCGGCCGTGCCACCGCGCCGAGCTGGCGGTCGACGGTGGCGATGATGTCGGCCTCCAGGGCCTTGCGCGCGGCGGCATCCTGCGCGCCGTGAGCGCTGCGCAGCACGGCAAAGGCGACCGCCACCTGGCCCTTCAGCGAATCTGCCTTGCCGACCACGGCGCATTCGGCAACGGCCGGGTGGCCGGTGATCGACTCTTCGATCTCCCGCGTGCCAAGCCGGTGGCCGGCGACATTGATGACATCGTCCGTGCGGCCGAGGATGAACATGTAGCCGTCCTTGTCGCGCACGCCCCAATCGAAGGTCGAATACAGCATCTGGCCGGGCAGGGTGTCGAAGTAATGCAGAAAGCGCGCGTCGCTGCGCCACACGGTCTGCATGCAGCCGGGTGGCAACGGCGGCGCGATGGCTATGACGCCTTTCTCGCCCGCGCCGACGGGCTTGCCGGTCTGCTGGTCGACGATCCTGACGTCATATCCGTACATCGGCATGCCTGGGCTGCCCAGTCGCGTCGGCGTGTCTTCGACTCCGCGCGCGACGGTCATGATCGGCCAGCCCGTTTCGGTCTGCCAGTAGTTGTCGACGACCGGGTGGCCGAGCCCTTCCTGTATCCAGGATGCGGTCGGTTCGTCCAGCGGCTCGCCGGCGAGGAACAATGCGCGCAGGCTGCTGGTGTCGTACTTCGTCAGCCATGCCGGGTCCTGCTTCTTGAGCACGCGAATCGCCGTGGGCGATGAGAACATCACGCTAGGACGGTATTTTTCGACCAGGCGCCACAGGATGCCGGCGTCCGGGCAGATCGGCAGACCTTCATACAGCATGGTCGCCATGCCAGCGATGAGCGGGCCGTACACGATGTACGAATGCCCCACCACCCAGCCGATGTCGCTGGTGCAGAAGTAGGTTTCGCCAGGCTTGCCGCAGTAGATGTACTTCATCGAAGCCGCCAGCGCTACCGCGTAGCCGCCGACATCGCGTTGCACGCCCTTGGGCTTGCCGGTGGTGCCGGACGTGTAGAGCGTGTAGCTGGTTTCGTTCGATTCCAGCCAGGTGACGTCCACCTGCGCGTGTGCGTGTTGCTCGCGCAATGCGGCGTAATCGAGATCGCGTCCCTCCACACGATCCATCGGTGCGAGCCCGCGATCGACGAGCAGCACGTGGGCGGGCTTGTGCGTGGAGCGCTGGATCGCTTCATCCAGTTGGGGCTTGTAGGGCACCACCTTGCCGCCGCGCGAGCCGCCGTCGGCGGACACGATCAGCACCGGCTCGGCGTCCTCGATGCGCGACGCGAGACTGAAGGCCGCGAATCCGCCGAACACCACGCTGTGGATTGCCCCGATGCGCGCGCAGGCATACATGGCGAACACGGCCTCGGCGATCATCGGCATGTAGATCAGCACACGGTCGCCGCGCTTGACGCCCAGCGATCGCATGATCGATGCCATGCGCATGACTTCGCGATGCAGCTCGCCAAAGCTGTAGGTGCGCTCGGTGTTGGTTTCGGTCGATACGCAGATCAGCGCGGGCGCGTCCGCCCGCTCTGGCAGATGGCGGTCGATGGCGTTGTAACAGAGGTTGGTCTGACCGCCGACGAACCAGCGCGCGAAAGGCGGCTGGCTGTAGTCGAGCACCTGCGTGAAAGGCTTGTGCCAGTGAATGAGGCTGGCCTGATCGTTCCAGAAGCCCTCGCGGTCTTCGATGGAACGACGATGGAACGCTTGCAGCGTGGTGCTCATGGGTGTGTCTCCTCCGTCCTCTGCCCGCGGCGCCGGACTTGTGTCTCTGTGCGTCGGTGGGAGTCGTGTCGTCTAGATCACATATAAATCTACGTACTCATTGACCGGCATTGCCTCGAGCCGCGCCTGATCCAGCGATGCCGCCAGGATCGCGGCCTGCTGTTTGTGCGGAAAACGGCGGGCCAGGTTGGTGCGGAACTTGGCTTCCAGCAACGGGATGCCGTCGGCGCGGCGACGCTTGTGACCGATGGGGTATTCGCACACCACTTCGGGCAGCGTGCTGCCGTCGTTGAATTCGACGGTGAGCGCATTGGCGATGCTGCGCTTTTCCGGGTCGTGATAGTCGCGCGTGAATTGCGGGTCTTCCACGCACACGATCTTCTCGCGTAGCGCATCGATGCGCGCATCGGCGGCGATGGCGTCTTCATAGTCGCCGGCCGTCAGGCGACCGAACAGCATGGGCACGGCCACCATGTACTGCACGCAATGGTCGCGGTCGGCCGGATTGTTGAGCGGACCTTGCTTGTCGATGATGCGGATGCAGGCTTCGTGCGTGCGGATGGTGATCTTGCGGATGTCCTGCGCGCTACGGCCGCGTGCCTGCAGTTGTTCGTGCAAGGTCATGGCACATTCCACGGCGGTCTGACTGTGGAACTCGGCCGGGTAGGAGATCTTGAACAGCACGTTCTCCATCACGTAACTGCCGTAGGGGCGCTGGAAGCGAAACGGCTCGCCCTTGAAGCTCACGTCGTAGAAGCCCCAGGTCTTGGCGGTCAGTACGGACGGATAGCCCATCTCGCCCGTCCTGGCGATCAATGCCAGGCGCACCGCGCGGCTGGTGGCGTCGCCCGCCGCCCAGCTTTTGCGGCTGCCGGTGTTGGGCGCGTGGCGATACGTGCGCAGACTTTGTCCATCCACCCATGCCAGCGAGACAGCGTTGATGATCTCTTCGCGCGACAGGCCCAGCATCTGCGCGATGACTGCCGTCGAGGCGACCTTGACCAGCACGACGTGATCGAGCCCGACCTTATTGAAACTGTTTTCCAGCGCGATGCAGCCCTGGATTTCGTGCGCCTTGATCATCGCGGCGAGCACGTCGCGCATCGACAGCGGCGGCTTGCCGGCCGCGACAGCGTTGCGCGACAGCCAGTCGGCGGTGGCGAGAATGCCCCCGAGGTTGTCCGACGGGTGTCCCCATTCGGCCGCCAGCCAGGTGTCGTTGAAATCCAGCCAGCGGATCATCGCGCCGATATTGAACGCGGCCTGCACGGGATCGAGCTGGAACTGCGTGCCGGGCACCTTGGCGCCGTTGGGCACGATCGTGCCAGGCACCACCGGCCCGAGCAGCTTGGTGCACGCCGGGTATTCCAGCGCTTCGAGTCCGCAGCCGAGCGTGTCGATCAGGCAATTGCGCGCGGTTTCGAATGCGAGCGCGCTGTCGATGCGGTAGTCGCACACGTAATCGGCAATGTCGCTCAGTACCTTGTCGGGTTGCGGGCGGACGTTCGAGATATGACTGCTCATACGAGGTTCCTGTGCGAAGTGGATCAGCGGCGTTGTTCGATGGGGACGAAGGCGAGGTTCTCCGGCCCGGTGTAGTTCGCACTCGGCCGGATGATCTTGTTGTCGATGCGTTGCTCGATGACGTGTGCGGCCCAGCCCGTCGTGCGCGCCACCACGAACAGCGGCGTGAACATGTTCGTCGGCACGCCCATCATGTGGTAGCTCACCGCGCTGAACCAATCGAGGTTGGGGAACATGTTCTTGGCATTCCACATCACGCTTTCGATTCGCTCGGCGATGCTGAACATCTTCATGTCGTCGGCCTGCTGCGAGAGCCGGCGGGCGACCTCCTTGATCACCTTGTTGCGCGGGTCGGCGATGGTGTAGACGGGGTGGCCGAAACCGATGACGACTTCCTTGTTATCCACGCGCCGGCGTATGTCGGCTTCGGCTTCGTCCGGCGAGTCATAGCGTTGCTGGATGTCGAACGACGCTTCGTTGGCGCCGCCATGCTTCGGTCCGCGCAGGGCGCCGATGGCGCCGGTCATGGCGGAATACACATCGGCGCCGGTGCCGGCGATGACGCGCGCGGTAAAGGTCGACGCATTGAATTCGTGCTCGGCGTACAGATTGAGCGAGGTGTGCATTGCGCGTACCCATTCGGCGGAAGGGCGGCGGCCATGCAGCAGATGCAGGAAGTGTGCGCCGATGGAGTCGTCATCGGTTTCCGTTTCGATGCGGCGCCCGTGATGGCTGAAGTGATACCAGTACAGCAGCATGGAGCCGAGCGAGGCCAGCAGGCGGTCGGCGATCTCGCGCGCGCCGGCGGTGTTGTGGTCGTCCTTCTCTGGCAGCAGGCAGCCGAGCGTGGAAACGCCGGTGCGCATCACGTCCATCGCGTGCGTGGATGCCGGCAGGTTTTCGAGCACGTTGCGCACGTTTCCCGGCAGTCCGCGCATTGCGGTCAGGCGCGTCTTGTAGGCCGCCAGCTCACTGCGTGCAGGCAGTTTGCCGTGCACCAGCAGATAGGCGATCTCTTCGAACTCGCAGGTGTCGGCGATATCGAGGATGTCATAGCCGCGGTAGTGCAGGTCGTTGCCGGTGCGGCCCACTGAACACAATGCCGTATTGCCGGCGGTCACGCCCGACAGCGCCACCGATTTCTTCGGCTTGATGGCGCTGACGGGGGCTTCTGCGATCGCTTGCACGCTCATGGGGTGTGTCTCCTCTCGTGGGGTGCGGCCGGCTGTTGTGTGCTGTGTTGCCGGCCGCTTTTCTTGGCTCTCTGTTGCTCTCTGTCGGGGTTGGGTGCGTTCGGGTTCCTAGTTGCGCGAACGCGCGAACAGCTCGTCGAGCTTGCGCTCGTAATCCCAGTAGCCGATGGCGTCGTAGAGTTCTTCGCGTGTCTGCATGGTGTCGAGCACGCTGCGTTGCGAGCCCTCGCGCCGTAATGTGTTGTAGACCCCGAGCGCGGCCTTGTTCATGGCGCGAAACGCCGACAGGGGATAGAGCGCGATGCCCACGCCGGCGCCGGCGACCTCATCGAGCGAGAACAGTGGCGTCTTGCCGAATTCGGTGAGGTTGGCGAGTACCGGCACGCGCACCGCCTCGGCAAAATCGCGGTACTGCGAAAGCTCCGTCACGGCTTCCGGGAACACGCCGTCGGCGCCGGCTTCGACACAGGCCAGTGCGCGTTCGATGGCGCGCTCGCGCCCTTCGACGGCCAGTGCGTCGGTGCGCGCCATGACAAAGAAGCTCTCGTCCGTGCGGGCATCGACGGCCGCCTTGATACGGTCGACCATCTCGGCCTGGCTGACGATTTCCTTGTTGGGGCGGTGGCCGCAACGCTTGGCGCCGACCTGGTCTTCGATGTGCATGGCGGCGGCACCCGCCTTGATCAGACTCTTGACCGTGCGCGCCACGTTGAAGGCCGAGGCGCCGAAGCCCGTGTCGGCATCGACCATCAATGGCAGATCGCATACGTCGGTGATGCGGCGAACGTCGACCAGTACGTCATCGAGATTCGAAATGCCCAGATCCGGCAATCCCAGCGACCCGGCGGCCACGCCACCGCCCGAAAGGTACGTAGCCCGGAAGCCGGCCTGTTTCACCAGCAACGCGTGGTTGGCGTTGATGGCGCCCGGCAGTTGCAGGGGGCGTTCGGCGGCAAGGGCTTCACGGAAAAGCTGGCCCGGCGTCTTGGCGGTCATGGCGGTCTCTCGGAACTCTGTGTGCCATACGGTGCAACGGCTGTGCCAGCCGAGCTGGCCCTGCGGGTTTTCCACAGCGCAGGCGGACGCATCCGGGCGCTATGTCATTGATCCGCAAGCGATGCAGGCGGATCGGCTCGCCAAGGCGCGATGTGTCGTCCGCCCTAGGGTAAGCGTGGCTGTTTCAGATATGGAACATGTGTTTCAGTTGAAGCCTCGTTGAACGAGGTCCGCCATGTCTCCAACCGTCCATCGGCCGCGCCTGTGCGTCGTGAGCTTCAGCCGTCTTTCCGCGCTCATCGAATCCGTGGGCGACGACTACGCGGACCAGGCCGACATCGTCGTCGAGCATCGTCGCTTCGGCGACGCGGTCGCCCAGGCGCGTTCGCTCATCGAGCGTGGCGATGTGGATGTCTTCATCAGTGCGGGCGCCAACGGCGCCCTGCTGCGGCGACAACTCGAATACCCGGTGGCGCTGGTCAACGTGACCGGCTATGACATCATGCGGGCCCTGTCGCGCGCAGCGGGCATGGGGGACCACGTTGGACTGGTGACGTATGAGCCGATCAGCCCGGACCTCGGCGACCTCGGCCGTCTGCTGCGCATCCGACTGGATGTACGGCGCTATACGAGCGAGCACGACGTGCAGGCGCATGTGCGGGCGTTGCGCGATGCCGGGGCGCAAGTCGTCATCGGCACCAGTCTCGTCACCGAAACGGCGGAGCAGCACGGGCTGCAGAGCGTCTTCATCTACACGCCGGAATCGGCGCGCCGCGCCATCGAAGAAGCCATCGAACTGGCCCGCGTGCGGGCGGTGGAGCGTGCGCGCCGTGAGCAATTGGCGACGCTGCTCGGGCACGTGCGCGAAGGCATCGTCGCCGTCGACGCCGCGCAGCAGGTATGGCTCGCCAACCCGGCCGCGTGCGATTTGCTGGGGGCACCCGCACAGGCCGTCATCGGCCGTTCGCTCGGAGACGTCATGCCGCAGGTCGATGTGCGCGATGCACTGGGCAAGGATGCTCGCCCCTTGCTGCGGAGAGTGTTCAGCGTGGGCGCACGGCGGGTGATCGGCAACATCATTCCTATCGACGAACAGAGCGCCCAGCCCGGCGCACTGCTGACCTTGCAGGAGGCCGCCAGCGTCGAGCGTGCCGACCGCGACCTGCGCCGCCACGCGCACAGCACGCCACTGCGGGCGAAACATGCACTCGACGATCTCGTCGGCGTGTCGGACGCCATGGGCCGCCTGCGCGCGTTGGCCGAGCGCTTCGCGAGTCTCGACCTGACGGTGCTGATCACCGGCGAATCGGGTACCGGCAAGGAACTCATCGCGCAAGGTTTGCACAACGCCAGCGCCCGTCGGCGCGGGCCGTTCGTGGCGATCAACTGCGCGGCGATGCCCGAATCCTTGCTGGAGGCGGAACTGTTCGGCTACGAGGAGGGCGCATTCACCGGAGCGTCGCGCGGCGGCAAGCCCGGCCTGCTCGAAGCTGCGCATCGCGGCAGCGTTTTTCTCGACGAGATCGGCGACATGCCGCTGGCCTTGCAGACGCGCCTGCTGCGTGTGCTGCAGGAGCGCGAAGTATTGCGCGTGGGCGGGCGCGAGCCGATTCCCATTGACGTGCGCATCGTGGCCGCCACCCACCGCGACCTTTCACAGCGCGTTCAGGACGGTGCCTTCCGGCAGGATCTGTACTACCGGCTCAACGGCTTGCGGTTGGTGGTGCCGAGCCTGCGGGAGCGCATCGAAGACCTGCCCGCGCTGATTGACGCACTCGTGGCCAAACACGCGGGCCGCCACGGACTTCAGCGGCCGGACGCGATGCTGCTCGGGCGCTTTCTGGAGCGCACGCGCGCCTACACGTGGCCGGGCAACGTGCGCGAGCTGGAAAACATGGTCGAGCGCTTGATGGCCGCAGCCAGCGAGCCCGACGCCAACCTGCGTGCGGGTTTGCTGACGATGCTGTTTCCCGAACTGGAAGGCACCTCGATCGTGCAGGACGAAGCGCCATTGCGCCGCGCCCGGCGCGAACTCGATCGGCGCGAAGCACGTGTCGCGCTGGCCGAAGCGGGCGGCAACGCCACACTCGCCGCGCGCCGGCTCGGCGTGGGCCGGACGACCTTGTGGCGCTTGCTCAAGGAAGGCCAGTAGAGGGCGGTGGTTCGGGTGGTCGTAGGTAGGTTCCTGCATCGAAACACCGGATGACCTATAATGCCGAGTTGTTTTGTCGGCAGATTCCCCTTGCCATGCGTCTCGCACTATTGACTGGCGGCTCTCGGGGGCTGGGCCTCGCGCTCGGCGAACGGCTGGTGGGCGCTGGTTACCGGGTGGTGGAGTTCTCGCGTCGCGCCCCGCACGACTGGTCGGTGCAAGTGGATTTCTCGCAGCCTTCGTCAGCGGCTCGCGTGGTGGCCGATACGCTCGCACCGCTGGCGGTGCAACCGATCGAAGAACTCATCTTCATTGGCAACGCGGCCACGCTCGAGCCGATCGGCCCGACCTCGCGTCAGGCGCGCGATGCGGTGCTCGACAATCTGAACGTCAATTTCTCGAGCGCGATCCTGGTGCTCACCGAAGTCGTCGCTGCTTTCCAGTCACACGCATGTCGCAAAGTGGTGGCCAACATCTCGTCTGGCGCCGCACTCAAGGGCTATGCCGGTTGGTCGCTGTACTGCGCGGTGAAGGCTGGCATGGAGAACTTCATCCAGTCGCTCGCACTCGAGCAGGCGCGCCAGCCCCATCCACTGATCGCCGTGAACATCAATCCGGGGGTCATGGATACGGGCATGCAGTCGTTGATCCGTGCCACGCCGGAAGAAGACCTCCCCGATGTGGGCCGCTTCATCCAGCGGCGCGACGCGGGCGAACTGGCGTCACCCGATCGTGTTGCTGCGGCGATCCTGCGCATCCTGGCTTCCGGTGAGTTGGCCGCCGGCGCGCGATATGTGGCGCAGGAGTGGATGCAGGACGACGCTTCGCGAGAGGCCGACATCTAGTTCTGTTTTTCCGTTTGTCGCGTCCCGTCTGTGCAGGTCGCGGCGAGAAGCCCCCGGGCAGGTTTGATGGCGCGCCATCGCGGCGCGCTTTTGTTTTTTTGGTGCGTCCGTCGAAGGGCGCCGCAGGAGTCATTTTGAAGAAGAACACGCAAGTATTCACGGACAGGCGATTTGTCTTTTCCGTAGCGACGTTGTGCTGCCTGTTGTGGGGCAGCGCCTATCCGGCCATCAAGAACGGCTACGCGCTGTTCAACATCGCGGCCAATGACATTCCCTCGAAGCTGGTGTTCGCCGGCTGGCGCTTCTTCTTTGCCGGGCTGGTGCTGCTGGTGCTGGCGCGCTTCACGCATCGCAAGCTCGGGCCGCTGTCGGCCGGCAAGTGGAAGCAACTCGCCATCCTCGGGCTGACGCAGACTTCGCTGCAGTACGTGTTCTTCTATATCGGCCTTGCCTACACCACTGGCGTGAAGGGTTCGATCATGAACTCGACCGCGACCTTCTTCAGTGTGATCCTGGCGCACTTCATCTACCAGAACGACCGTATCACGGGCGCCAAGGCTATCGGCTGTCTGCTGGGCTTTGCCGGCGTGATGGCGGTGAATTTCAGCCACGATCTGCTGGACTTTACTTTCACCATCGCCGGCGATGGTGCGGTGGTGATGTCGGCGTTCATCCTGTCGGCGGCGATGATCTACGGCAAGAAGGTGTCGCAGGGTATGGATTCCGTCGTCATGACGGGTTACCAGCTTTCCATCGGCGG
>NZ_JBGVSA010000022.1:0-67431 GCF_041807905.1 Uliginosibacterium sp. sgz301328 | reverse complement strand
CGCCGATTGCTCGGGCACCAACTGCGGGGCAGCTTCCAACAATACCTATGGCGGGACGGGCGTCGGTATCTGGCACTACAGCAACACCGGCAGCGCGCCGGTCAGTCTGCCGATCACCATCTACAACGTGCCCTCGTCGGCATCGGTGACGCTCATCTACACCAACGACAAAGCAACGTCGGTGGCTTTCCCGGCGGTGTCGCTGGGCACCAGCAAGAGCGTGGTGGCCAAGGTGGCGTCGGCGACCGATACGGCCGATTCGAGCCGTGCCAATACGATCCCCTCCATCGTCCGCGATTTCGACGCCCGCTCGCGCATGCGCAGCGCCGCCACGGCGAGCAACACCGGCCGCGCAAAGACACTGGCCGTGGCTGCGACGCCCAAGTACACCGTGGGCCAATCGCGTAACTGGTACATCTCGCAGAATGACAATTCGATCACCACGCGCACGGCCACCCTGCGCCGCAAGGCCACGGCAAGTGATGGGCGCGTGATCAATATCTGGGTCGAGGATAGCGAATACGGCAGCGGCCGCTTTACCTCCGCCCATGTGGATCAGTTCGCACAGCGCTTTGCCATCGACAGTCAGTCGGTGTATTCGATGGTGGTGGGGCTGATCGGCGAGCCCTGGGGTTCGCACTCATACCCCAACGATCTGATCCCGGCGGATCAGGAACTCGACATCGTGTTCGTGAACTTCGACCGCAACAGCAAGCCGTACGGAATGATCGGCTACTTCTGGTCGAACAATAATTTCTACATCGATCCGAGCGTACAGTACGGCCAGTACAGTAATGAGTCGCTGTCGTTCTACATGGACACCGAGACGGTCTATCTGGCCAGTGGCGACGATGGCGTGAAGATCCAGCTCAGCACGCTGGCGCACGAATTCACGCACATGATCAACTTTTACCAGCGCGGCGTACTCATGTCGTCGCCCGCGAGCAATGCCTACTATGACTTCGAGACCTTCCTCGAAGAAGGCAGCGCGCTGATGACCGAAGATATCGTCGGGCTGAACATCGACCCGACGTACAACGCGTTGCGGGACGACAGCTTCGCGGATTGGATCTACTCCAGCCGCTACAACTGCGGCTACATCGACTGGAACGGCACACCCAACACGAGTTGCTTCAGCTACGCAGTATCGGCGAGCTTTGGTGGTTACTTGCTGCGCCAGTATGGCGTCGACTTCTACAAATCGCTGCTGCGCGACAAGTCCTCGACCGACTCTGTGGTACTGCTCGATGGCGCCATCCGCAAGGCCGGCGGCCCTGGCTTCGCCGAAGCGCTGCGCCGTTGGAGCACCATGGGCACGCTCTTGCCGGCGACCGGTGCGCCGAGTGGCTATGGTATGCCGGCGCGCTCGGAATACGGCTTCACGCTGCCAGCCATCAACGGGCCGGCCTACGCAGCGTACGTGACCTATCCGTCCTCGCTGCCGACTACGCTGCAGCCGTATGCACAGTTCCCGCTGCGCCGTTCTGCGGTTTCCGGCGCGTACACGGAAACTGTGCCGGTGCCGGCTGGCGTATCGGTGACGGTGGTCGTGAAATGAACATCGCGGCGCGCACGCGGGTGGCAGTGTTGGCGGGCATTGCAGCACTGCTCGCCGCCTGCGCCCAACAGCCCGCGCCGACGCTGTCCGGTACGACGACCATCGTCGGCATGCTGGTGTTGAAGGGGGCCGAGCCGCACGCGACGGTCGCGCTGCGTACCGACAAGGGCGAGTACATCCTGACGGGAATCGACCAGACGACGGCGGCGCGTCTGCAGCGTCAGATACTGCGCGTCACTGGCGTGGCACAGCCGGTGCGTCCGCCGCAGGCGCCCGCGTTCGAGGTCTACGCGGTCGAACCCGTGTCCTCGGAGACTACGCGCTGAGACAATTCCGCAGTGGTCAGTCCGCAGGGTACAGCGGCGGCTCTTCCATCAGGGCGATCTGCTCCTTGAGTTCAAGAATGCGATCCTGCCAGTAGCGCGTGGACCCGAACCACGGGAACGCGGCAGGGAAAGCCGGATCGTGCCAGCGACGGGCGATCCAGGCTGAATAGTGAATGAGCCGCAGCGTGCGCAGCGCTTCGACCAGGTGCAATTCAGCGCGATCGAACTCGCGGAATTGCTCATAACCCCGCAGCACCACGCCGAGCTGGCGCTCCATGCTCTCGCGCTCGCCCGACAGCAGCATCCACAGATCCTGCACTGCCGGCCCGTTGCGGGCGTCATCGAAATCCACGAAGTGCGGGCCGCCGTCCGTCCACAGCACATTGCCGACATGACAATCGCCATGCAGTCGCAGACGCCTCACCGGGCCGGCGCGATCGAAGCAATGGCGTACGCCGTCGAGCGCGGCATCCACTGTTCCTTGCCACGCTGAGCGCAATTCAGGTGCGACACTGTCGTGCGCCAGCAGCCAGTCGCGTGACTCTACGCCGAGCGATTCGATATCCACGGTCGGCCGGTGCACGAAAGGCTCGCGCGCCCCGACGCTATGGATGCGCGCCAGAAAACGTCCCAGCCAAGCCAGCGTCTGTTCGTCGCCCAGCTCGGGTGCGCGGCCGCCGCGACGTGGAAACAATGCAAAGCGAAAGCCCGCGTGACGATGCAGTGTCGTCGAGCCGGCAGCGAGCGCCGATACCGCCGGGATTTCGGCTTCCGCCAATGCCTGGACAAAGCGGTGTTCCTCAAGGATGGCTTCATCGGTCCAGCGCTCCGGGCGATAGAACTTGGCCACGACGGGCGTGGCGTCCTCGATGCCGACCTGGTAGACGCGGTTCTCGTAACTGTTCAGCGCCAACAGACGGCCGTCGGCACGCAGTCCGGTGGAATCGACCGCATCGAGCACGGCATCGGGCGTGAGATCGTTGAAGGGTGGGGGACTCATCTTCGGCAACCCATTGGACCAGGAGAAATGGCTCCATTGTGGCGAAGTTCTCAGTGTCGTGCCTGTCTGTGACGATACGATGCGCTCGCTGCATTGATCCAAATTCATGTCCAGGGAATGCAATGACTACGCTCACGACGCTGTTCCGCCGTTGTCTCGTCGCGCTGGCCTTGTGCTGCGCTGTCAGTGGTGCTAATGCGGCCGTCATCGTTGACCGGATCGACCAGTACTCGAACAGTTTCGGCATTCAGTCAGGCCGATCCGTGGACTTCTGGCACATCACCTCTGCGGGGGGCGCGGCGACGTTCAGTCTCCAGACCGGCAGCTTCGATTCGGCACTGTGGTTGTTCCGCGACGACGGTTCGCTCGACCTCTTCGACTACGTGGCCTTTGCCAGCAACACGGCGTTTGGTGCGCTCGACGCGCTGTTGTCGACGGTGCTCAACCCGGGCAGCTACATCCTGGCGGTGGGCACCTACGCGTGGCCCGAGATCATTCCGACGATCGATCTGCTCGACGGATTGCAGTTCGAGTCGCTCCTCTCGCGCGTCAATGCGACTGCGCTGCCCTATCAACTGACCATCAGCGGCGCTTCGGTCGTCGGGCTGGCCAACAGCGTGCCGGAGCCGGCATCGCTGGCATTGGTGGCTTGCGCGCTTGGCCTGCTGGCGGGGCGTTGGCGTCGACGTGCCTGAAACGCCGCTGGACGTGAAAAACCCCGGCATGCCGGGGTTTTGTCGTTCGCGCGCCTAGCGTATCGGAATCACGATCGGTGGAAGACTCACGCCGATCGTCACCGCCGGGCGGCCATACACCGGCACGACGGGCGCCACGTATACCGGCTCTTGGTACACCACCGGCTCGCGATAGATACGTTCGCGGTACACCACCGGCGGCGCCGGGCGATAGACGACCGTGCGCTCGACCACGCGCGGGCCGCCATAGTAGCGGTCATAGCGCTCGTAGCGCGGGCCACGGCCGCGATCGTGATCGCGGTCATGGGCAAAAGCCGCCATCGGCAGCAGGGTGCTGGTACCGAGGATCGCGGCGGCGGCAACCTTGGTGAATGTACGCATTGTTGTTCTCCTCTGGGGCTTGGTCGGCCTGCGATCAGGCTGAACTCCACGAACAGAACGTTATGCGGGCGGTCTCTGGGCCGCTGTAATGCTTTGCAAGCATTTGCAAACCCTTTTGAAATTTCGTCACATCGTTGTCGCCATCGCACGACGGGCGAGAAGCGCGACGAGTGCCGCGAACACTGCCACGACGATCAGCCCGACGCCCAGTCCCCACCCGTGCGCGAGAAATCCGATCATCGGCGGGCCGATCATGAACCCGACGTAACCGGCGCCCGATACCGCCGCGATGCCTTGCGCCGCCGGCACGCCGGGCACCTTGGCGGCGGCCGAGAACAGTACCGGGATGATGTTCGAGAACCCCACGCCCACCAGCGCGAACCCCGCCAGCGCCGCCCATGATTGCGCGATGATCAGGGCGGCGATCATCGATATCGCCGCCAGCCATGCCGATACGCGCAGCGTGCGCGCAGAGCCGAGCCGGGCACGCACGTAGTCGCCGCCGAAGCGGCCGGCAGCCATGGCTGCAGAGAATGCACCATAGGCGAGGGCCGCGACCGCCGCAGGACTGTCGAGCACACGCACCATGTACAGCGTGCTCCAGTCGTACATGGCGCCTTCGCCGATGAGCCCGAATGCCGCCAGCATGCCGAGCAGGAGCAGCACCCCGCGCGGCAGGCGGAAGGGCGCATCTGCGTGTTCGGGCGAGTGCGTGTGTTCGGTCGGCAGCATGTAGCGCGCGGCGATCCACACGCCGATGAAGCCACCGACGGCGACCAGCGCGAGATGTACGGCGGGCGTGACGCCGGCGGCTGCCACGGCGCTGCCGATCAGCGCGCCCGCCATGCCGCCGAGACTGAAGAATCCATGGAACGACGACATGATCGGTCGCGCATACGCATCCTCCACGGCGACCGCCTCTGCGTTCATCGCCACGTCCAAAGTGCCGGTGGCCAGCCCGAAGACGAACAAGGTCGCCATGGCGCTGAAGTAGCCGGGCATATGGACGAGAAGGGCGAGCGGCAGGCAGATCATCAGGCCGCCGACGAGCACCACCGGTCGCGCGCCATGACGGGCCACCCAGTTGCCGACGCGCGTCAGCGCGATGATGGCGCCGAGGCTTGCGGCCAGCATCAGCCACGCGAGTTCCGCTTCGCCCAGGTCATAGAGCTTGCGCACGGTCGGCACGTGCACGCCCCAGCTTGCAAAGAGCAGGCCGCTGATGAAGAAATGCGCCTTGGTTGCGACGCGTGCGGCCAGAGGCGGGTGCGTCAGGGAGTCGTTGTCGTTATGCATGGAGATTCGGAGCGGCGCGCGTGGGGTGTCAGTCGTCGGTCACGTCGCCGTCGACGTAGTACCAGCGCCCATCTTCGCGCACGAAGCGGCTGGTCTCGTGCATGCGGTAGGCACGCCCGCCGATCTTGTAGCGGGCGATGAATTCCACCGCTGCCGCGTCGCCTTCGGCCTGCGGGGCGTGCACGATCTTCAGCCCGATCCATTTCACCGCGTCGTCACTGGCGGTGTCTGTCGGACGCGTACTGGCATGCCAGGTGGCGGCGACGTAGTCGTCCAGCCCCAGCGCGTAGGCCGAATAGCGTGAGCGCATGAGCGCTTCCGGCGTAGGCGCCGGCTCGCCATCGTGCCAAGGCCCGCAGCAGCGGGCATAGGTCCGGCCGCTTCCGCACGGGCAGGGGGATTGCCCGGGCGGCGTGTTCTTCGCGAGAGGCATTCGACTACCGGGTGTAAAGGTTGGCAACTTGCTCGCCGAGTCCGCGATGGATCCCGTGAAGTCGATCTTCGAGCGCTTCTTTCTCCGGGTCGATGGCGCGCGATTCGGCCTCGAACCACGCGAACAGCGTCGTCAGTCCGGCGTGCAGATCGATTCGCGGTGCGAACTCGGGGATGTCGCGGCGGATCTTGCTGTTATCGAAGAGGCCCGGGTACGACTTTTCGAAATGCAGGTGTGCACATAGCGTCGGCGCTGCGCGATAGAGCAGATCGGCCGGCAGGAAGAACAGCCTCGGTTCGACGCCGAGCACACGCCCTGCTTCGAGGTAGAGATCCTGCCACGCCGTGCGCGCTTCGTTCGTGGCGTGATAGTGCTGGCCGTAGGTGCGGCGATTGCCGACCGCCCCCGCGAACGCAACGGCCAGATCGGGCGCGAAGGTAAAGCTCCATGGGTTCTTGCCGTCGCCGAACATCACCAGCGGCTTGCCGCGTCTGATCCGGTCGATGACGCCGTAATTCTGTCGCAGCACCCCGAAGCCCGCCGCGCCGGGCCCGAAAGTCAGCGAGGGGCGGATGATGGTGATCGGCAGACCTTCATCGCGGATCAACGCCTGCAGGTAACGCTCGATCTGCGCCTTGTTGAAGGAGTATGGAAAGACAGGGTCTTCGCACAGCGCTTCGGCGTCTTCCTGCACGGGAATCGTGCGATACGGGCGCTGGTAGGCCGAAGAACTCGAACAGACGATGATCTGCTCGACGCGACCGCGGAAGGTTTTCACCGTGGAGCGGGCGTCGTCTTCGGTGAATGCGATCATGTCGATCACCACGTCGAATTTCTCAGCCTGCATGGTGGCGCGGAAACCTTCGCGATCGGCGCGATCGCCAAGCATGACGCGCACGCCTGCCGGTGCCTGGGCGCGCTGGCCGCGATTGAAGACAGTGACGTCGTGCCCACGTTCGAGCAACAGCGGTACGATGGCCCGGCTGATGACGCCGGTGCCGCCAAGGATCAGGACTTTCATCGGGTTCCCCGTGCCAGTTCAGCGCACATCGCGCGCGAAAGGGTCGATCCTACGCGCTCGTCCGCGCATGGCGCAAACCGGCGCATTGCATATGCGAACTTGAGCAATGGCGGCGCGGCCCGGGGTGCCTATACTTGTCACCTTTTGACCAAAGGGGGAACCGCCGTGAAATTCGAAACGCTCGCCGTCCACGCAGGCTACACGCCCGAACCGACCACCCACGCGGTGGCGGTGCCGCTGTACCAGACCGTTGCCTATGCGTTCGACGACACGCAGCACGGCGCAGACCTGTTCGACCTCAAGGTGCCGGGCAACATCTACACGCGCATCATGAACCCCACGCAGGACGTGCTGGAAAAGCGCATCGCCGCGCTCGAAGGCGGCATCGCGGCCCTGGCGGTCGCTTCGGGTGCGGCAGCCATCACCTACGCCATCCAGACCATCTGCGAGGCGGGCGACAACTTCATCTCGGCCGCCACGTTGTACGGCGGTACATACAACCTGTTCGCGCACACTTTTCCGCAGTTGGGCATCCAGGCGCGCTTTGCCGACTACCGCGACCCGAAAGCGTTCGAAGCGCTCATCGATGACAAGACCAAGGCCATCTATTGCGAATCGATCGGCAACCCACTGGGGAACATCACCGACTTCGCCGCACTCGCTGAAGTTGCGCATCGCCACGGTATTCCGCTGATCGTCGACAACACCGTGCCGACGCCGTACCTGTGCCGGCCGATCGAACATGGCGCCGACATCGTGGTGCAGTCGCTCACCAAGTACCTGGGTGGCCACGGCACGTCGCTGGGCGGCGCGATCATCGATTCAGGCAAATTCCCGTGGGCCCAGCACAAGGTGCGCTTCCGCCGTCTCAACGAGCCGGACGTGTCATACCATGGCGTCGTCTACACCGAAGCGCTCGGTCCGGCTGCGTTCATCGGCCGCGCGCGCGTGGTGCCGCTGCGCAATATGGGCGCGGCGATCAGCCCGTTCAACGCATTCCAGATCATGCAGGGCATCGAGACCGTGGCGCTGCGCATGGATCGCATCTGCGAAAACGCCGTGCGGGTGGCGCAGTTCCTCAAGGGGCATGCCAAGGTCAACTGGGTGAATTACGCCGGGCTCGAAGACCATGGCGACTACGCGCTGGTCAAGCGTTACATGGGCGGTCGCGCCTCGGGCATCCTGAGCTTTGGCGTGAAGGGCGGGCGTGAAGGTGGCGCACGCTTCCAGGACGCGCTCAAGCTGGTCACGCGCCTGGTCAATATCGGTGACTGCAAGTCGCTGGCCTGCCATCCGGCATCGACCACGCACCGCCAGTTGTCGCCCGAAGAGCTGGCCAAGGCTGGCGTGTCGGAAGACATGGTGCGGCTGTCGATCGGCATCGAGCACATCGATGACATTCTCGCTGACATCGAACAGGCGCTCGCGGCAGCCTGAGCCTGCGGGTTCGGCGGTGAATCAATGGCGCCTGCGGGCGCCATTTTCACGTCGGGGGTTTACCGGCCCGGAAGCTGCGCGTTAAGGTCGACGCCGAAGGCTTGCCTCGCGGGCATTCGCAACGTGACGGCAGCCGCGACCCTCTCCATCCATTGCGACCCCTCAGGAGCCCGTCATGCGTCTGACAAGCCACTCGATTACCCCCGGCGCGCGCATCAATCCGCGGAATGCAGCCGGCAAACCGGACGATTCCAGCATCGTCTCCGTGTCCGATGACATCAACCCGCATCTGGCCTGGAGCGATGTGCCCGTTGGCACGCGCTCGTTCGCGGTGAT
Organism: Uliginosibacterium sp. sgz301328; assembly: GCF_041807905.1. Taxonomy (NCBI): domain Bacteria; kingdom Pseudomonadati; phylum Pseudomonadota; class Betaproteobacteria; order Rhodocyclales; family Zoogloeaceae; genus Uliginosibacterium; species Uliginosibacterium sp. sgz301328. The sequence goes on along the minus strand of NZ_JBGVSA010000022.1, from coordinate 58,948 downwards.
CGTTCATGATCCGGACGCGCCCAGCCGCGGCGACGATGTGAACAAGACCGACCGCGAAGTACCGCCCGATCTGCCTCGCGTGGATTTTTTCCACTGGGTGCTGGTCGATCTGCCGCCCGATCTGACCGAAATCCGCGAAGGCGAATTCAGCAACGGATTGGTGCCGCACGGCCGCCCCGGGCCGGAGACACTCTACGGCGCGCGCCACGGCATCAACGACTACACCGGTTGGTTCGCCGGCGACCCGCAGATGGCGGGCGACTATTACGGCTACGACGGTCCGTTCCCGCCGTTCAATGACTCCATCGAACACCGCTACCGCTTCACTGTGTACGCGCTCGACGTTGATCGCTTGCCGGTGAGCGGACGCTTTACCGGGCAGGACGTGCTCGCCGCGATCAAGCCCCATACGCTGGGGCAGGCCAGCATCGAGGGCACGTATACGCTCAACAAGCGTCTGATCTGACGCCGCCCGTGTGCGCCGCGCATGACTCAATATGCGTGCGCGCCCCGGCGGCGCGCTAGAATGCGGGCCGACACCACGCGACCGCGTGGCCATATCTGACGGCCCGTACGCCGCCACGCGAATGAATCCTCTTTCTGCATCGCGCCCTTCGGGTGCCGCAAGTATCGCCAGCTATGTCTTGATCGCACTGATCTGTGCGGCGGTGTTGGTCTTCCACCTGTTGCCGGCGGTCATCGCCGGGTTGCTGGTGTATTGCGTGACGCGCAGCATCGAGCGGCGGCTTCTGCGACAGCGTCAGTTGTCGCACTGGGCGCGCATGCTGGCGATCTCGGTGGTGATCGTCGTGGTGTGCATGCTGCTCACCGCCATCGGCCTCGGCATCGCCTACCTGGTCCAGCGCAGCCACGGGTTCAGCGGGCTGCTGCTGCGTCTGGCGGAGATCGTCGCCGATCTGCGTGGTTTCCTGCCCGCGGACATCCAGGCATATATCCCCGAAGGCGTGGACGAATTGCGCGCGCGCGTGGCGACATTGCTGCGCGAGCACGGGCAGCAGGTGTCCACTTTGGGCTATGGTAGCGTGCGGGCGAGCATCCTGGCGCTGATAGGGCTGGTGCTGGGGGCGATGGTGTCGTGGAACGATGCGGCCAATCCCGCCAGCCAGCGCCCTCTGTCGGCCGCACTCATCGAGCGTTTTGCACGGCTCACGCAGTCGTTCCAGACGGTGATCTTCGCGCAGGTGCGCATCTCGGCGCTCAATACGTTGCTCACGGCGATCTACCTCGTGGGCATCCTGCCCTTGTCGGGGCACCCGATGCCCTATACGAAATCGCTCGTCACCCTGACCTTCATCGCGGGGCTGCTCCCGGTGGTGGGCAACCTGATTTCGAATACCTTCATCGTGCTGGTCAGTTCGACCCTGTCGTTGCAGATCGCGGCGTTTTCGTTGCTGTTCCTGGTGCTCATCCACAAGCTCGAATACTTCGTGAACGCACGCATCATCGGGCACCGCATCGATGCCCGGGCGTGGGAAATCGTGATCGCCATGATCACCATGGAAGCGCTGTTCGGTGTCGGCGGCGTCGTGGCGGCTCCCGTGCTGTATGCCTACCTCAAGCGCGAACTGGGCGACGCCGGCCTGATCGGCGCCAAACGCCCCTGAAGCGCTGCGCGTGCCGCCGCAGGCGCATGCACCCGAAAAGGCCTAAAACACCACCTTCGACGGCGTGCCCGGATGCATGCCGCAATTCATGACCGGTATCGATATGGGCAAGGAAAACCGCGCTAAGGCTGCGCCACCAGAGAACAAGTACGAAGTCCGTCCCGACCAGTCGGTGGAACTGCTGAAGGAACTCCATATCCTGACGCGCGATGGCAAGATGAACCAGGACAGCCGTCGCAAGCTCAAGCAGGTCTATCACCTCACGCAGTTCATCGAGCCGCTGTTGCGCGACGTGCTCGCCGAACACGCTGACCTGCGTCTGGTCGACCACGGCGCAGGCAAGTCGTACCTCGGCTTCATTCTCTACGATCTGTTCCTCAAGCAATTGGGTGCCGGACCACAGATCTATGGCATCGAAACGCGTGACGAACTCGTGGCGCGCTCGCGCGAGCTGGCGGACCGATTGGGTTTTGCCGGTATGTCGTTCCTGAATCTCTCGGTTGCCGAGTCGATGCATTCGCAAGCCTTGCCCGAACGCATTGATGTCGTCACGGCGCTGCATGCGTGCGACACCGCTACCGATGACGCGATACGTTTCGCGCTCGAGCGCCAGAGCCGCTTCATCGTGCTGGTGCCGTGCTGCCAGGCGGAGGTGGCGTCCGTGCTGCGCAGGAACAAGGCCGAGCAACTGGCCGCAGGCGCATTGGCCGAGATGTGGCGCCATCCGATCCAGACGCGCGAATTCGGCAGCCACGTGACCAACGTGCTGCGCTGTCTGCAGCTCGAAGCCCACGGTTATCAGCTCAATGTGACCGAGCTGGTGGGCTGGGAACATTCCATGAAGAACGAGCTCATCATCGCTTCGCGCAAGGGTGCGCCGCAGCGTCGCGCGGCACGCCGGCTCGAAGAGCTGCTTTCCATGCTCGGGCTCGACGAGTTGCGCGGACGCTTTTTCGTGCCCGCATCGGCGACCGCGCAGTCGTGAAAAAAAGAGCCCCGCACGCGGCGGGGCTACGATTGCACCAAGGGATGAGACTCGGGTCGAGCGCTACGCGCGGCGTGTCTGCTGGCTGTAGACGAAATCGTCGAAACTCTTCTCGGCGACACGGAACCACAGGTATTCGTCGTCGCGGAATTTGCGCCACTGCTCGTAGACTTTCTTGAACTTCGGATTCTTGGCGGCGGTCTCGTCGTAGAACTCGAACGCGGCCTTGTATGCGCCCTGCATGACGTCGCGCGGGAATTGACGCAGTTGGGTGCCACTGGCAACCAGTCTGCGCAGCGCGGCCACGTTCTTCACGTCGTACTTGGCCTGCATTTCGACGTGCGCCGCCGCGCAGGCCGATTCCAGGATCTGCTGGTATTCCTTGGGCAGCTCAGCCCATTTCTTGGCGTTCACATACACCGTGATCTGCGGACCGCCTTCCCAGAAACCGGGGTAGTAGTAGTACTTGGCGACCTTGTTGAAGCCGAGTTTTTCGTCGTCATAGGGGCCGACCCATTCGGCCGCGTCGATGGTGCCTTTTTCCAGCGCGGGGTAGATATCGCCGCCGGGAATCTGCTGCGGTACCACGCCCAGGCGTGCCATCACCTGGCCGGCGGCGCCCGCGATACGGAACTTGAGACCTTCGAGGTCCTTCACGGACTTGATTTCCTTGCGATACCAGCCGCCCATCTGCACGCCGGTATTGCCACAGGGGAAGTTGACGACGTTGTAGTCGCGGAAGAAGTCGCGCATGAGTTCCATGCCGCCGCCTTCGTACATCCATGCCGACTGCTGGCGACTGTTCAGGCCGAAGGGCAGGGCGGTATCGAAGGCGAATGTCACGTCCTTGCCGACGAAGTAGTAGCTGCAGGTGTGGCCCATCTCCACGGTGGCATCCTTGACTGCGTCGCACACGCCGGGGCCGGGGACGATCTCGCCCGCGGCGAAGACCTGGATGTCGAACTTGCCGCCCGTTGCGGCGCGCACGCGGTTGGCGACGGATTCAGCAGCACCATAGATCGTGTCCAGGCTCTTGGGGAAACTCGATGCCAGGCGCCACTTGATGTTCGGTTGCGATGACTGGGCGATGGCCGGTGCGGCGACCGCACCCACGGCGAGGCCAGCGCTCGCCTTCTTCATGAATGAACGGCGTTCCACGGTGTCTCCTCTCTGTTGTGTGCTGCTGTGTGTTGCCTGTCCTGCAGGCTGTCAGATTATAGAAATCGTAATGTCAGAAACAGCCCTAGGGCGAACCCGCATGGAATATTTATTGCTGATAACCGTATGAAAATACGGCGCTAATTCCGTAAGTTTGATGTAAGTAATGACGACGTCCTGCGTGGCGCAGGCGCACGGTCAAGACAGGGAAGCAAGGCGGGGAAAGGCGCCCCGGCGAACGCGGGGCGCCGCAAGGACAGGGCGATCAGCTGCCCGCGACGGTCATGCCGTCGATGACGATGGAGCCCGATTGCTTGCCGCCGCGCACGATCACGTCGTTACCGATGGCGCTCACGTTGCGGAACATCTCGCGCAGATTGCCGGCGATGGTGATTTCCTGCACCGGCTGGCGGATCTCGCCGTTCTCGATCCAGTAGCCTGCGGCGCCGCGCGAGTAATCGCCCGTCACATAGTTGATGCCCTGGCCGAGCAGTTCCGTCACCAGCAGGCCGCGCCCGATGTCGGCGGCCAGTTCGACGAGGCTGCGCTCGCCCGGCTCCAATACCAGGTTGTGGCTGCCGCCAGCGTTGCCGGTCGACTTCATCGCCAGCTTGCGCGCCGAATAGGTGCCGAGAAAGTAGCCCTGCAGCACGCCGTCGCGCACGATGTCGCGCGCCTTCGTGGCCACGCCTTCATCGTCGAAAGGCGTGCTGGCCAGCGCCTTGGGCACGAACGGGTCTTCGCGCAGTTGCACGATCGGCGAAAAGATCTGTTCGCCCAGCGCGTCGAGCAGGAACGACGAGCGCCGATACAGGCTGCCGCCGCTGGCCGCATGCACGAGGTTGCTGATGAGTCCGCACGCCAGCGGCGCTTCAAAGATCACCGGCACATTGCAGGTCGGTACGCGCGATGCGCCCAGGCGAGACAGCGTGCGGCGCGCGGCGTAATCGCCCAGCCGCGCAGCATTGGGCAGTTCGTGCGCGTCGCGTCGCGAGGCGTACCAGTCGTCGCGCTGCATGGCTTCGCCTTCGCCGGCGATCACCGAGCACGACAGCGAGTGGCGCGACGTGGCAAAACCGGCGTTGAAGCCCAGGCTGTTGGCGGCGACGAATTGCGACTCCTGGCGCGATACCGTGGCACCTTCGGAGTTGCGGATCTCGGGGCTGACGTCGAACGCGGCAGCCTCGCAATAGCGGGCAAGCTCGACCGCATCGTCCACCGAGATATTCCATGGGTGATACAGATTCAACGAGGCGATTTCGGACTCGTTGCCGCGCCACAGCAGGTCGGCGTCCGCCAGGCCGGCGCAGGCGTCGGGCGCTGTGAAGCGGGCGATCGACAGGGCGGCGTCGACCGTGGCGCGCAAGGCATCGCGCGAGAAGTCGGACGAACTCGCATGCCCGCGTTGCTGGCCGAGATAGACCGTTACGCCGATGCCCTTGTCGCGGTTGTATTCGATAGTATCGACCGCGCCGCGGCGGACGGTGACCGACTGGCCGACACCTTCGGACACGTCCGCCTCGCAGGCCGTGGCGCCACGGCTCTTGGCGTAGTCGACAATCTCCTGCGCGATGTCGCGCAGGCGCTCTTGGGGATAGGCAAAACCGTCGTGTCTGCTGGCCATGGATGAGGGGAGGCGCGCTCGCAAAAGCTATAATCTTACCAACTCTGGCAGCGCGCACCCATTGGTGCCTGCCATTGACTGCGGCCCAAGGTGCTGCCATTCGAACAAAACCAGGCCCGGCGCGGCCTGCCTGATCCATGCATCCAGACGACAACGACAAAGATTCCCTCTACGACGGTCCCTCCAAATCGCAACGCAAGCGCGACATGAACGCGTTGCAGGACCTTGGCGCCGAACTGGTCGAACTACCGCTCGATCGTCTCAAGAAGATGGACATGCCCGAGTCGCTGCGCGACGCCATCCTCGAGATGCATCGCCTCACCAAGCACGAAGCGCGGCGCCGGCAACTGCAGTACATCGGCAAGATCATGCGCGGCGTCGACCCCGAGCCGCTGCGCGCCGTGCTCGACGAAATCAAGGGCGTGTCCGCGGCCGCTACCGCGCACCTGCATCGGCTGGAGCGCTGGCGCGAACTGCTGCTGGAGAACGAAGACACCGTGACCGAAATCGGCAATGCCTACCCGAATGCCGATCTGCAGCGTCTGCGCCAGTTGCGCCGCAATGCGCTGAAAGAGCGCGAGCAGAACAAGCCGCCGCGCGCCTTCCGCGAAATATTCAAACTGTTGCGCGAACTCGACGCGCCTGCCGCGGCGGTTGGCGACGACGAAGAGGGCGACGATGAGTGAGCTGCCGCGTCGCCCGACCGAGGCTGAACCTCTCGTTATCGGCCTGGTATCGATCAGCGATCGTGCGTCGAGCGGCGTCTATGATGACAAAGGCATTCCGGCCCTGCGCGAATGGCTATCCGATGTGCTGCGTTGTCCGTGGCGCGCGGAAGAGCGCCTGATCGCGGACGAGCGTGCCGACATTGAACGCACCCTGATCGACCTTGCCGACGCGCGCGGCTGCCATCTGATCCTGACCACCGGCGGCACCGGACCTGCGCCGCGCGATGTCACACCCGAGGCAACACTGTCCGTCGGCGAACGCGAGATGCCCGGCTTCGGCGAAGAGATGCGACGTATTTCGCGGCATTTCGTGCCGACGGCGATCCTGTCGCGTCAGACAGCGGTAATTCGCGGCCGTACGCTGATCCTCAATCTGCCGGGCCAGCCCAAGGCCATCCGCGAAACGCTCGAAGGCCTGCGCGAATCCGATGGCACCTTGCGCGTGGCGGGCGTGTTCGCGGCGATTCCCTACTGCATCGACCTCATCGGCGGCCCGTATGTCGAAACGGTGGATGACGTGGTCGCCGCCTTCCGGCCCAAGAGCGCGCCACGACCGGCTGACTGAAGGCAACCCCAGGTCGATCCAGATCAACCTTGCCCGAAAGGGAAGGTCTTCTCCGATACCCCCGTGCGTAGTATCGCCGCAGCCCGACAAGCGGGCTGAAACCATAACCAAGATACATACGGGGGAAGACATGTTGAGACGTATCGTCACGTTGGTGACGTTGAGTGCCACCATTGCGTTGACCGGCTGCGCGAGCTCGCTGATGCGGCCCGTGGAAGATCCTCAGCCGATCGCCGCACAACCTCAGAAGACGCGTGTGGTGTTCATGCGCTCAACCTTCCTGGGGTCGGCCATCAGTGCGTCAGTCTACGACGTGAAGAACGGCGAGCCGAAGTTCATCGGCATCGTCAATAACAGTACCAAGCTGGCCTATGACACCGAGCCGGGCCAACACGTGTTCATGGTGGTCTCGGAAGCGGCCGACTATCTGCGCGCCGACCTGGCGCCGGGCAAGACCTACTATTCGGTCGTCGTGCCGCGCATGGGCGCATGGAAAGCGCGCTTCTCGCTGTACCCCGTGCGGACGGATGGCTCCACAGACTACAACACGGCTGCCAAGAGCTTCACCGAGATGCTTGCCGGCACCAAGTGGGTCGGCAACAGCCCGGAGTCGGAGCAATGGTTCTCTCAGAACCAGGCTGACGTGAAGGCCAAGAACACTGAATACTGGCCGCAATGGCTGGCCAAGCCTGAAGACGAGCGCAAGCAGGCCACCCTGCTAATCTCTGACGGCAACTGATCGGTTTCTGCGCAAGCAAAAAAGGCCGCGAGAGAGCGGCCTTTTTTTGTCTGTGCTTTCCGTGCCCGCCATGTCTTCGTGGTAAGCCGGTTCGGCGAAGAATCCCAGCGCGCCGCCCGTGCCGCCCATCCTGGATGCTTTCAACGTTCGTCCGGCAAAGCGTTTCGGACGATTGTCGCTGCGCGTTCCACGGCTTCCGCCCATTGTCCAAGCACATGCTGACGCACGATCTGCATTGAGTCGTACCAGGGTGTTCGTGCGTCGTCGGTTCCCCAAAGATGCGAGCCGACGCGATCGAGCAGAAGGACTGTCGGCGCGCCAACGGCACCCGCGAGGTGGACGGGGGCGCTGTCGATCGACACCACCATGTCGACAGCGCAGAACAGGCCGGCCGTCTCTTCGAATGAACCAGAGAGCTCGGCGCTCCAGTCACGGACGGCGTAACCCTGTGCCTGCAGATGCGCCACGTCGCGTGCGCTGGCGGGGTTGGCCGAGTGAAAGGTAATGCCCGGCAAGGCAAGCAACGGCGTGATGTCGTTGAGCGATATCGATCGTAGCGCGTCGCGACTGTGGCTCGGGCCGCCCGACCAGACGATGGCGACGTTGCGTTGCCCTTGCTCGCGATCGATCCGGTTCCGCCAGCGTGTCGCTATGGCCTCGCTGGCACGCAAATAGGCCGTGCCGGGTAGTGTGTTGTTGCTGAGCTGGAAGATGCCGGCAGCGGTCGTGATGGAAAGATGGTAATCCGCAGGCTCCGAAAGACCGTCGCGCACAATGCCGTTTTCATGTTCCACCAACGGTCTCAGCATCTCTGCCAACGGCCGATAGGCCAGCACGAACAGTTTTCCTCCATTGGCGTGGACGTACCTGGCGATGCGGGGCAATAAGCGTGCGACCAGGATGCAGTCGCCGTAACCGTGGTCCAGCCATACGCACAAGGTTTTGCCCCGCAGCACCTGCCCTGTCCATTGCGGAATATCGGGCACGGGGTTGTCCCAGTGATAGTGGCGTCGTGAATGGGGGTGAGCATTCAGCTGCACGCTGAAGGAACACTCCGGTCTGTAGTCCCATTGCATGAGGTACCAGGCGGGGGGCCAGTTCCCCATGCGTGCTACCGACTCGCCCAGCATGACGTTGGCGTTTCGTCCATCGGGTGCCTGGGCGTATAGCTGCTGTGCATATTGCAGGGCTTCCTCAAAACGAAGGGTGTTGTTGAGCCCATACCAATACTCGATATGTACGCCGGGGCCGTCTGCGGCGATGTCTTTTGCGGCTTGAGCGAATGCCATCGCTTCATCTACGCGATGTTGCTGGCGGAGCACCTGGCTCAGTTTGGCGAGTGGCCCGCTTTGGTCCGGGTAGTGCGCCACATACCATCGCGCCACATGTTCCGCTTCGGTCAGACGATCTTGACGGAGATACGCATCGATCAGATTGGACGGCAGGATGTCGTGAGCGGCCGGGTCTATTCGCCAGGCACGCTCAAGAGCATCGATGGCTTCGGCCTGCTTTCGCAGTAGCAGGTAGTACCCACGTAGAAACCACCCGAGGGCATGGTCTGGATGGCATGCGGTCGCCAACTGCGTCAGAAATCCCAGCAAAGGGTGTTGGGAATTGTTCGCCAACAGGGTTTCGACCTGATACAGCGCTGTTTGGGCTGGCAGGGCGACAAAGGACTTGAGTAGAGCGTCGAGCTGGCGGCCGACTTCTTCGCCAGCCGGGAGCGTGGCAGCCCAATTCATGCAGGTGCCAAAGCGTCCAACGTCGGAATCTGCAGACGATTGTGTAGAGGACATGGTTGCGAAGTCATTGCGATTTGGCGAGCCAGGGGTGGCTTACGGACTCCGGGAAAAACGCCGTTTGGCATATGTCGAATGAGTCCGTGCACAAGGCTGGAATTATCTCCAGTGCTCGATGCAACGTCTGTCGGCGGGTCGCTGCGTATGTCTGAGGTCTGTCTCTCTCGTGTCGTCGTTTTCGATCAGAGGTGTTGCAGGGGCTTGTTCGCGCCGCTTTCGGAACGGTACGTCGTCGTTGCTCGTGCTTGGCGCAAGCGCTGCCGTGTCTTGTCGTGTGCGCCTGGAATGAGCCGATAGGACGGAGTGACGGGGCCGCTATCTTGCGGCATGCGGGAGGCGGTCTGGCCCGAGTGGCCGGGGAAAGGAGGGCGCCTTTGGCACCCGTGCAGTCACCTTTGAAGTGCTGCGGATGGACACCCTGCGCTCATACGTGTTCGCGGGGGCCGGGGCGGGCAGGGCCCGCCCCAGATGGTCAGGATGTGGCTTTCGCGGCCTTGGCCATGCGGCCCGTGCGCGATGCGCCGTAGCCGAGCGCCAGCGCGATGAACCACAGCGGTGTGATGAACAGTGCCAGGCGCGTGTCCTCCTTGAGTGCCAGCAGTGCCAGCACGAAGACGAAGAAGGCCAGGCATACCCAGCACATCGCCACGCCACCCGGCATCTTGTACTTGGATGCGGCGTGCAGGGCGGGGCGGTTCTTGCGATAGGCCATGTACGACAGCAGGATGATCGACCACACGAACATGAAACAGATCGCCGAGATGGTGGTGACCAGCGTGAAGGCGGCCATCACGTTCGGTTCGATGTAGATGAGCACCACGCCGCCGAGCAGGCAGATGCACGAGAACACCAGGCCGCGTGCCGGCACTGCGCGGCGCGACAGCTTGGCGAAATTCTGCGGCGCGTCGCCTTCTTGCGCCAGGCCGTAGAGCATGCGGCTGGTGGAGAAGATGCCGCTGTTGGCCGACGATGCTGCCGAAGTCATGACCACGAAGTTGATGACGCCAGCGGCGGCCGGCAGGCCGGCGAGCATGAAGAGTTCGACAAACGGGCTCTTGTCGGCGTGAACGCTGCTCCACGGCGTGACGCACATGATGGTGAGGAGCGCCAGCACGTAGAACATGATGATGCGGATGGGGATCGAGTTGATTGCCTTGGGCAGAGTTTTTTCCGGGTCCCTGGTTTCGGCGGCCGCCGCGCCTACGAGTTCGATGCCGACGAAAGCGAACACCGCTATCTGGAAGCCGGCGAAGAAGCCCATTACCCCCTTGGGGAACATCCCGCCATCCGCCCACAGGTGCGTGAAGGACGCGCGCACGCCGGAGGGCGACGTGAAGTGGGTGCCGACCATGTAGATACCGATGAAGATCAGGCACACGATGGCGATGATCTTGATCATCGCGAACCAGAATTCCATCTCGCCGAAGAGCTTGACCGTGGCGAGGTTCAGGCTGAGCAGCAGGCCGACGCACATCAGCGCGGGTATCCACTGCGGCAGATCGGGTAGCCAGAATTGCGCGTAGCCGGCGATGGCGACGACGTCGGCGATGCCGGTGACGACCCAGCAGAACCAATAAGTCCAGCCCGTGAAGAAGCCCGCCCACGGCCCAAGCAGGTCGGCGGCGAAGTCACTGAAGGATTTGTACTGCAGGTTCGACAGCAGCAACTCGCCCATCGCGCGCATCACGAAGAACAGCATGAAGCCGATGATCATGTATACGAAGATGATCGACGGGCCGGCCAGGCTGATGGTCTTGCCCGAACCCATGAAGAGGCCGGTGCCGATGGCGCCGCCGATGGCGATGAGCTGGATGTGTCGGTTGCTGAGGTTGCGCTTGAGGTGCTCTTCCCCGTCTTGCTGTATTTGTTGAGTCACTGTCGTCCTCGCGTGATGCGTGATGTGGTGTCGCCCGCAACCTCAGGGCTGGTGTCTCGCTGAATCTTGGTTTGGTACGGCGAGGGCAGAAATATTCGGGGTGGCTATCAGAATAAATACCGAGTTGCGTCAAATTATCTTCAAATTACGCGACAACTCTTCTTGCTTTTGCACTCTGTAACGCGATGAGGTACGCCACTCATGTTCGGCCGGCCCTGTGGCGCAGGTAATCGGCGACCGCTCCGGCCTGTCCGGTGAATTCGATGCGGGCCCGCCGCGCTTCGCGCTGGTAGGCATACATCGGGTCGTAGTAGTCGGCCAGCATCCGCGCTATCCACGCGCGATGGAGGTCTACCTCGCCGGTTTCGCGCTGTCGGGCCAGTGCGTCGTCCATGAGGCCGAGCAGTTGCCGATGGCGGTCGCCACCCAGGCGCGTGGCGATGTTGTGCAGGCTCTGGCGCAGGCGATCGGCGAATGGATCGAAGGCTGCTTCGCCATGCAGGGCGGCGAATTCGGCGTGCAATCCGACGATGTAGTCGCGCAGGATGCGATCGACGCGCGCGTCGAAATCGTCTTCGAGCCACACGATCGGGTATTGGCCCATGCCGACGATCAGGGTGTGCGGGACGGAGCACGAGCCGACTGCGCGGCCCTCGTCTTCCAGCACGAACTGCTCATGCCCGGAGGCGCGCTTGCGCACGATGTCGATGGCCAGGCGGTTTTCAAAATCGATCTGCGTCGGCTGCGGCGTGGCGTGCTTGCCAAACGCGGAGCCGCGATGGTGCGCGTGGCCTTCCAGGTCCAACGCGTTGGGCAATGCGGCCAGTACGTCCGTCTTGCCTGTGCCGGTCAGGCCGCCGATCAGCACGAAATCACATTCCTTGACGGCGCGTTCGGTCTCGTCGATGAGGAACGTGCGCATGGCCTTGTAGCCGTCATGTACGCGCGGATACGCAATGCCGGCTTCGGCCTTCAGCCATTCCTGCACGATCTGCGAGCGCAGTCCGCCGCGAGCGCAATACAGGTAGCCTTCCGGGTGGCGCTGTGCGAAATCGGCCCAGGCGGCGATGCGTGCAGCCTTGGTATCGCCTGCGACGAGTTGATGGCCCAGCGCGATGGCCGCCTGTTGCCCGCGTTGCTTGTAACAGGTCCCGACGCGTTCGCGTTCGGCGTCGCTCATGAGCGGCAGGTTAACCGTGTTCGGGAAGGCGCCCTTCGCGTATTCGACCGGCGCGCGCGTATCCATCATGGGCACGCCGGACAGGAACAGCGCGCGATAGTCGGCGGTGTCCTCGCGCATCAAAACACTTCCACTGCGTACGTCCCTTTTTCCACCAGTTCGCCGATCGGCGTCAGCCACAGGCCGGCAGCCTGCGCGACGGCCAGGAACTCGGTTTCGCCTGCCGGCGTGACCGCCACCAGCAGTCCCCCGCTGGTCTGCGGATCGCAGAGCAGGGCGCGCTGTGCATCGGTGAGTTCGGCCACACGATGGCCATAGCTGTCGAAGTTGCGTTGCGTGCCGCCGGGCACACATCCTTCGGCAATGTAGTGTTCCACGCGATCGAGACGCGGCACGCGATCGTAGTCGAGTCGAGCGGTCAGGCCGCTGCCGTCGGCCATCTCGATGAGGTGGCCGAGCAGGCCGAAGCCCGTGACATCGGTCAGCGCGGTGACCTGCGGCAACTTGCCGAGGGCGGCACCGAAGGTGTTGAGCCGGCACATCCAGTCGCGCGCGACGCCCACGTCTTCGGGCAGCAGTTTCGATTTTTTCTCTGCCGTGGTGAGCACGCCGATGCCCAGCGGCTTGGTCAGATAGAGCCGGCTGCCTTCAGCGGCGGTGTCGTTGCGCTTGAGGTTCTGTTTGTCGACGATACCGGTGACGGCCAGCCCGAAAATCGGCTCCGGCGCATCGATGGAATGTCCGCCAGCCAGGGGAATGCCCGCCGCTTCGCAGGCTGCGCGGCCTCCTGCGACGACTTCGCGGGCGACTTCGGGCGGCAGCACATTGACGGGCCAGCCCAGGATGGCGATGGCCATGAGCGGACTGCCGCCCATGGCGTAGATGTCGCTGATGGCGTTGGTGGCGGCGATGCGTCCGAAATCGAATGGGTCGTCGACGATGGGCATGAAGAAGTCCGTCGTCGATACCACGCCGCGCTCTTCGTCCAGCGCATAGACGGCCGCATCGTCGCGCGAGGCGTTGCCGACCCACAGCCGCGGATCGAGATGCTGCGCGCCGCTGCCGGCGAGGATCACTTCGAGCACCTTGGGGGAAATCTTGCAGCCGCAGCCTGCGCCGTGGCTGTACTGCGTGAGGCGGATCGGGGATTGCGTCATGATGGGGCGGAAGAAAACTGCGAGACCACTATCGTAGCAAAGCCCTCTGGCGCGGGCCTCATCCACGTCACGTTGCGGGAAAACCCGCTGCCCGCTGTGGCGCGACCCCTGCTATAGAATGCGCGAGGCCACACAGGGAGAGTGAAGAGCCACATGCCAACGGCAAAGAGCACGACAACAGACAAGGCCGCACCGAAAAAGGTCGCCGCGCAGAAGAAGACCGTCGGCCGCACGTCGGCCCCTTCGCGCACCAACGACCCCGAAGGCACGATGCGCGACATCATCGCGGTGGCCACGCGCGAGTTTTCGCAAAAGGGTCTGGCGGGCGCGCGTATCGACGAGATCGCCGAGCTGACCAAGGCCAGCAAGCGGATGATCTATTACTACTTCGGCAGCAAGGAGAATCTCTACCTTGCCGTGCTGGAGGAAGCCTACCGCCGCATCCGCAGCATCGAAAGCGGACTTCACCTCGAAGACCTGCCGCCCGTGGATGCGCTGCGCAAACTGGTGAGTTTCACCTTCGACTACCAGCTTGCCAACCCGGACTTCATCCGTCTGGTGATGACGGAGAACATCAACAACGGGCAGTTCATTGCACAGTCCAAGACCATCCAGCAACTGAACGTGCCGGCGATCGTGGCCGTTCATGACGTCTACGAGCGCGGCGTGGCGGCGGGTGTTTTCCGGCCCAACATCGATCCGCTCGACCTGCACCTGCTGATCAGTTCGTTGTGCTTTTTCAATGTGTCGAACCGGCACACGTTCTCGATCATTTTCAAGCGCGACATTTCTTCGCCCAAAGAGCTGGAAAAGCGGCGCGCCAGCATCGTCGAGATGGTCGTTCGATACGTCGAGGCCTGATGCCACGCTGAACGAAATCGCGCAAATCTGCGCGATTACCGAACAACAAGGGGGTGTCAGCGGGGAAGTACGCGTATTCCATTACTTCAAAAACGAACTAGTTCGTACATTCTGCAAAAAACGACTCGGCGGCTGAATCCGGACCGCACGGGCGAATGACCCAAGGAGACAGAGAGATGGATCGTTTGATCGCGGGCTACTGCCGCCTGCTCAACGCCGTGTCCGCCATATTCCTGGCGATCATGGTGGTGTTGGTCTTCGGTAACGTGGTTCTGCGTTACGCATTCAATTCCGGCATATCGACCTCCGACGAGGTTTCGCGCTGGTTGTTCGTGTGGGTCACTTTCCTCGGCGCCACCGCAGCGCTGCGCGATCACGCTCACCTCGGCACCGACGTGCTGGTGGGGCGCCTGCCACGCGGCGGCAAGAAATTCTGTTTGTTCGTCGGCCACCTGTTGATGCTGTACGTGAGCTGGCTGCTCTTCCAGGGGAGCCTGCAGCAGGCACGCATCAACTGGGATGTGTCTGCGCCGACTACCGGCGCATCGGTGGCGATCTTCTACGCCTCGGGCGTGGTGTTCGCGGTGAGCGCCGCGATCATCCTGGTGCTGGACCTCATCAAGCTGATGACCAATCGCCTGTCCGACGAGCAACTCGTGATGGTGCAGGAATCCGAAGAGGTGCCGCCGACGGCCTCGCATGGTTCCGGCGACGCGCCCGTCGTCTTCGCCTCGCACGGCAAGGCCTGAGGAGCACGCCATGACGATCGCGGTCTTCCTCGGTTCGCTGCTTGGCACGATGGCGCTGGGCGTGCCCATCGCGTTTGCGTTGCTGCTGTGCGGCGTCGCGCTGATGGTGCATCTGGACATGTTCGATGCGCAGATCCTCGCGCAGAACGTCATCAACGGTGCAGACAGCTTCCCGCTGCTGGCCGTGCCGTTCTTCATCCTCGCCGGCGAGATCATGAACGTCGGCGGCCTGTCGCGTCGCATCGTCAATCTGGCGATGGCCCTGGTGGGGCACGTGCCGGGTGGCCTGGGCTACGTTGCCATCATCGCGGCGTGCCTGCTCGCCGCTCTTTCCGGTTCGGCCGTGGCCGACGCTGCCGCGCTTGCAGCGCTGCTGCTGCCGATGATGACTGCCGCCGGGCACGACAAGGCGCGTTCGGCGGGGCTCGTTGCTGCGGCCGGCGTGATCGGTCCGGTCATTCCGCCGAGCATTGGCTTCATCGTGTTCGGTGTCGCCGCCAACGTGTCGATCTCGAAGTTGTTCCTCGCCGGCATCGTCCCGGGCCTGCTGATGGGCCTGTCGCTGTGGGTCACGTGGTGGCTGGTGGCGCGCAAGGAGCAGACGCAGATTCCGCCGCGCAAGACGCGCGCCGAGGTGATGCGTACGCTGCGTGAATCGCTGTGGGCGCTCATGCTGCCGATCATCATCCTCGTGGGCCTGCGCATGGGAGTCTTCACGCCGACCGAGGCCGCCGTGGTGGCAGCGGTCTATGCGCTGACCGTGTCGGTACTGGTGTACCGCGAAATCAGCCTGCGCCAGATCATGGAGGTGTTCGTGGTCGCCGCGCGCACCAGCGCCATCGTCATGTTCCTGGTGGCGGCCTCGCTGGTGTCGGCATGGCTCATCACGGTGGCCGACCTGCCGTCGAAGGTGATCGATCTGCTGCAGCCTTTCCTCGACAACCCGACGATGCTGATGATCGCGATCATGGTGCTGGTGATGGTCGTGGGCACGGCGATGGACATGACGCCGACGATCCTGATCCTGACGCCGGTGCTCATGCCGGTCATCAAGGCCGCCGGTATCGATCCGGTCTACTTCGGCGTGCTGTTCATCATCAACAACTCGATCGGCCTGATCACGCCGCCGGTGGGCACGGTACTCAACGTGGTGGCGGGGGTCGGCAAGGTCACCATGGACGACGTCACCAAGGGCGTGCTGCCTTTCATGATCGCCGAGTTCCTCATCATGTTCGTGATGGTGATCTTCCCGTCGATCGTCACGGTTCCCATGCGCTGGTTCTTCTAGTCACACGCATTCAACGGGGCCGCCGATCCGGTGCGCGCGGCGGTCCGCACATCATCAAAACGCGCGCATCGATTCCCACGGAGGAGGCGGCAATGAAGATCATCAAGGCAATGTGCTTCGGCATGGCGGTGGCGGGGCTGCTGCAATTGGGCGTGGCCCACGCACAGGTGCGCGAGCACACCATCAAGTTTGCGTTCCAGAACCAGAAAGAACACCCGCAAGGCCAGGGCGCGCAGAAGTTCGCCGATCTGGTGGCGCAGAAGAGCGGCAACAAGATTGCGGTCAAGCTCTTCGCTGGCGGCACGCTGGGCGGCGATCTGCAGACCGTGTCCGCGCTGCAGGGCGGGACCGTCGAGATGACGGTGCTCAACGCCGGTCTGCTGTCGGGGCTGGTGAAGGAGTTCGCCGCGCTCGATCTGCCGTTTCTCTTCAACAACCCGCAAGAAGCCGACGCCGTCATCGATGGCCCGTTCGGGAAGAAACTGTTCGACAAGCTGCCGGAGAAAAGCCTCGTCGGCCTGGGCTACTGGGACCTCGGCTTTCGCAGCGTGACCAACAACAAACGCCCGATCACCAAGGTCGAAGACATGGAGGGCATCAAGCTGCGCGTGCTGCAGTCGCCGGTGTACATCGACATGTTCAACGCGCTGGGCGCCAACGCCGTGCCGATGCCGTTCCCCGAGGTCTACACCGCGCTCGAACAACACGCGGTCGACGGACAGGAGAACCCGGCGACGACGATCCTCGCCTCCAAGTTCTACGAAGTGCAGAAGTACTTTTCGATCACGCGCCACATCTACAACCCGCAAGCGCTGATCGTCAGCAAGAAGCTATGGGACCAGCTCAACGCCGATGAACGCAAGATCATCGTCAACGCTGCCAACGAGGCCACTGCGTTCCAGCGCAAGCTGTCGCGCGATTCGGACCAGTCCGCCATCGACGCGCTCAAGAAGAACGGCATGCAGGTCAATGAAGTGTCGGCCGCCGAGATGGCGCGTTTCCGCGACAAGGTGAAGCCGGTCGTGGCCAAGGCCGCGCAGACCATCGGCGAAGCCTCCGTCAGCGAACTGAACGCCGAGATCGCCAAGGCTCGCAAGAAATAACCCGACGCAGGCCGATCATGAGTGAAACCATGACAAACGAATCGAGCGTCGCGGCGCCGGGCGTCGAGACGCCCAAGCTCCTGGTCGGCCTCATCGGCGCGGGCATCCAGCGCTCGCTGACGCCGCGCCTGCATGAAGAAGAGGCCCGCTGGCATGGGCTTCGGCTGCACTATCAGCTCATCGATCTGGACACCGGCGCGGGCGACGTCGCCCGCCTGCCGGCGCTGGTCGATGCCGCGCGCTATATCGGCTTTGCCGGCCTGAACATCACCTACCCGTGCAAGCAGGCCGTCATCCCGCTGCTGGATGCCTTGTCGGACGACGCCCGCGAGCTGGGTGCGGTCAATACCGTGGTGTGCCGGGGCATGCACCTGACCGGCCACAACACCGACTGGTCGGGTTTTGCCACGGCATTCAAGCGTGCGCTACCGAATGTGCCGCTGGGGCGCGTGGTCCTGCTCGGCGCGGGCGGAGCGGGGGCCGCGGTGGCCCATGCGGCGCTACGCATGGGCGTGGCGCACCTGATCATTGTCGACCGCGATGCAGCACGCGCTGAAGCACTTGCCCAGTCGTTGCAGCGTTTGTACGGCGCGCAGCGCGTGGAAGCCAATACCGATGTGGCCGATGCGCTGGGAGCGGCGGACGGTCTCATTCACGCGACACCCACCGGCATGGACAAATGCCCGGGTCTGCCGCTGCCCGCCGAACTGATCAACCCGTCGCTATGGGTATCGGACATCGTGTATTTCCCCATCGAAACCGAGCTGCTGCGCATCGCGCGTGCACGCGGCTGCCGCACTGTCGACGGTGGCGGCATGGCGGTGTGGCAGGCGGTGGGCGCATTCGAGTTGTTCACTGGCATCAAGCCCGACGCGGCACGCATGGAGGCGCATTTCCGCCGCATGCTGGCGCAAGGGGCGGTTGCCGCTGCGTAGGAGCATCACATGCATCGCTCAATCGCCACGGTGTCGTTGTCCGGCATGCTGCGCCAGAAGCTCGAGGCCATTGCCACAGCGCGCTTCGACGGTGTCGAAATCTTCGAAAACGACCTGCTGCAGTTCTCCGGCACGCCGTCCGACGTACGCCGCATCGCCGAAGACCTGGGGCTGTCGATCGACCTGTTCCAACCCTTCCGCGACTTTGAAGGCGTCAGCCCCGCGCAGTTGCTGCGCAACATCGACCGCGCTGAACGCAAGTTCGACCTCATGCACGAACTGGGCGCGCCGATGGTACTGGTGTGCTCGAACGCGCAGCCGGACGCCTCCGGCGATATGGATCTGATCGCCGAGCAGATGCACATGCTCGCCGAACGTGCCGGTAAGCGTGGCCTGCGCGTGGGCTTCGAAGCGCTGGCGTGGGGCACGCACATCAATCGCTTCTCTCAGGCATGGTCGATCGTCGAACGCGTGGCCCACCCGCACTTCGGGCTCATTCTCGATAGCTTCCATACCCTGGCGCTGCGAGACGACTATCTTCCGATCGCCAAAATCCCTGGCGAAAAGATCTTCTTCGTGCAACTGGCCGACGCGCCCTGGGTGAATACCGACGTGCTTTCGCACAGCCGTCATTACCGATGCTTTCCGGGGCAGGGGCAGTTTGACGTCGACAAATTTACCCGCGTCGTCCTGCAATCGGGCTATGCGGGGCCGCTTTCGCTTGAGATCTTCAACGACGACCTGCGCGCCGCACCTGCGCGCGCCTCGGCCACTGATGCCATGCGCTCGCTGTTGTGGCTGGAAGACCGCGTGCTGCATCTGCCGCCGATTGGCGAAGCTGCGCCAGCAACGCCGACCGTGCATCGTGTGCCGCTCATCGATCTGCCGCCGGCTCCCGAATTGCAGGGCTGGTCGTTCATCGAGTTCGCCGCCGACCGTGCCACCGCGGATCGGCTACGCGCATTCCTGTCGGTGATCGGGTTCCGCAAGATCGGCCGCCATCGCTCCAAGCAGGTCGAGCTGTTCGGGTTGGGAGATGTGCGGGTCGTGCTCAACCTGGAAGAAGACTCTTTCGCGCGCTCGTATTTCGAGATGCACGGCACCTCGGCCTGCGCGGTGGCCTTGTCCACGAGCGACGCGGTGGCCGCGCTGGCGCGCGCCGAAGCATTGGGCTGCACGCGCGTGGCAGGGCGTATCGGGCCGAACGAACTGACCATTCCCGCCGTGCGCGCGCCGGATGGCAGCCTGGTGTATTTCTTCGACGTGCACAAGGGTGGCACGCATGGGTTCGAGGCGGACTTCATTCTCGACATTGCGCCGGACGAAGGTGTCGCCCAAGGCGCGCGCATCGATCACATCTCGCAGGTCGTGCCGCTCGGCGGGCTCGACACATGGGTGCTTTTCTATCGCTCGGTGCTCGGACTGGAAGCCGTTTCCAGCGCAGTCATGAACGATCCGTTCGGCGTCATCCGCAGTCGTGCCATGGAATCCGCCGACAAGGCGGTGCGTTACTCGCTCAACGTATCCGATCGGCATAACACTGCGGCTGGCCGTTCGGTGTCGGTGTTCGGCGGCGCGGGTGTGCATCACATCGCCATCGCCGTGTCGGACGTCCTGCGTTGCGCAAAGACCTTGCTCGAAGCCGGCACGCCAATGCTGGAAGTGCCCGACAACTACTACGACGACCTCGCCGCGCGCTACGACCTCGCGCCCGAGTTGCTCGACCAGATGCGCAGTTACAACGTGCTCTACGATCGCAATGCGCAGGGGGAATTTCTGCACGTCTACACCGTGCCGTTCGACAACCGCTTCTTCTTTGAATTCATCGAACGCCGTGGCGCGTACGACCAATACGGCGCGGTCAACGCGCCGATGCGGCTGGCGGCGCTGGCGCAGTGGAGGGCGGAGAACGAGGTGATGTGAAGCTTTCCGTCTGTGTGTGAAGGGCTGCAATCGCGGCTCTTTTTTGGTTGGTCGCGCGTCCGGCTGAGTCCTGCGTTGGCATCGATGTCAATTGCGTATAATGCCCCCTCCAGCTTTCGCACCGTCCCGCCGCGCATGTCGTCCGAGAGAATCCGCGTTGTTTGTTGGTGGGGCGTTATTGCGTCGTCTGCCCTTCTGCTCGTCATCCTGATGCTGCCGTATCTGCGCAACGGATTCTGGTTCGACGATTCGCTCAACAGCCAGACCTGGGGCGCCATGAATCGCTTCCACGAAAACGTCTGGTGGTTTTCGGGGCGCGTGGCTTATGTCTGGTTTACTGAATACGGCCGAGTATTGCTCGGCTGGCCGCTGGCCTACGGGTTCTACTATTACATCCACGATGCCTTGCTGGCGCGCTGCCTTGACGTTGGGCTGCTGCTCATCCATGTCGGCGTGACCGTCGTGCTTCTTCGCAGGCTGGGGGTGGGGCAGCGCTTGGTCGCGTTCTTTCTGCTGCTTCTTTTTCCGCTCTTCCAGATACGCAATAGCGATGACCCCATCGCGGCGTACATTACCTTCTGCCATGTGCTTGGCATCATGCTGACCCTGGCGCTGTTGGGATTGCAGAAGTGGCGCGAAACCGACTCGCCCGGCTGGTTGATCGCCTCTTCGCTGTTGGCGACGCTGTCGATGCTGTGTTACGAGCTCAATGCGATCTATGTGCCGATTGCGTTGGCGGCCGTATGGGCATCGAAGCGCGTTTCGCCTCGCAATCTACTGGTGATCCTCGTGCCCTTCGCGTGCTTCGTGGCAGCCAATCTGTTCGCCAAACACATGGCAACCAACATCTACGGCGGCTCACAGTTCGGCCAGGTTTCTGCCATCCCCCCAACATACCTGAAGCAGTTCGTCGCAGCCTTTCCCGGGAGCTTCTATGCCTTGGACGGCCACAATCAATTGTCCCCAGCGGCGCTTGTCAGACTGGCGGCCGGCAGTTGGCTGGCGTGGGCGATTGCAGTCGTGTGGGCGGCATTGTTCCTTGTGACGTCGCGGACGACTGCAATGCAGCGCTGGCCCCGCGAGGCGGTTTTCGGTGCTGCGCTCCTGCTGTTCATCCCGCCCGCACTGATCGCAATTTCGGCCAAATACCAGGCGAGTCTCTCCTGGGGGGCGGCCCACATTCCGGTTTATTACGAGTATTTCGGTCTGGCTTTCATCGGCGCGGCCTTGCTCGATCGCACCATTCCGCCAGCGGCGCGCCGACTCGGGATTGCAGTGGCTCTTCCGCTGGCGCTCTACGCGTCGTTGAACTGGGTCATGAACATGCAGCAGTCAGTCCGTCTCGATGCCTTCTACCGCGCCCCGCGCGATTCGCTTGTGGCGGCGCTGCGAAACGGTTTGATGAACGAGGTCCGGGATGGCGACATTGTCCACATTGAGAACTTGCCGATCTTCATTAACGGAAACCTGATCTATCAGGCTATCCAGAAGAACGTCTCCGTCCCGAACGAAACCGCGATCGCGGGATGGTTCGAGTCGCCGCCGCGAGCGGACGCGCGTGAGTTCCGCCTGACGCGCAGCGTGGGCGATGGCAATCAATGGGCGGTGGAGCGCGTGGCGGAGTAGGCGTGCTCGCCTGGTGGACAGAACAAAGGCCGCGAAAGCGGCCTTTGTCGTTGCTCGAGCGGTAGCGATCAGTCGTTGAAGAAATCGCGCACCTTGTCCATCCAGCTCTTGGCGCGCGGGTTTTGGCCCGCATTGCTTTGGCTGATGGTGTCGAACTCGCGCAGGATTTCTTTCTGCCGATCGGTCAGGTGCACCGGCGTTTCGACCACGACGTGACACATCAGGTCGCCGTGGCCGGAGCCGCGGACGTTCTTGATCCCCTTGCCGCGCAGGCGGAAGACCTTGCCGGTCTGCGTCTCGGCCGGGATCTTGATCGCGGCCACGCCATCGAGCGTGGGGATCTGGATTTCGCCGCCGAGTGCCGATGTGGCGAAGCTGATCGGCATTTCGCAATGCAGATCGTCGCCATCGCGCTCGAAGACCGCATGCTTGCGCACGTGGATTTCGACGTACAGGTCGCCCGCGGGGCCGCCATTGACGCCCGCTTCGCCGTGGCCGGCATGACGCAGGCGCATGCCGTCGTCGATACCGGCGGGGATTTTCACTTCCAGCGTCTTCTGCTTCTTCACGCGCCCCGCGCCGCCGCAGGTCTTGCACGGATCGGAGATGACCGTTCCGCTGCCGTGGCACTTGGGGCAGGTCTGCTGCACCGAGAAGAAACCCTGCTGCATGCGCACCTGGCCGGCGCCGCCGCAGGTGGTACAGGTCTTGGGTTGCGTACCCGGCTTGGCGCCCGAGCCGTGGCAGGTCTCGCACTCTTCGAGGACGGGAATGCGGATGGTCTTTTCGACGCCGCGAGCGGCTTCCTCGAGCGAAATCTCGAGGTTGTAGCGCAGGTCAGCTCCGCGATAGACGCGCGGACCGCCGCCGCCACCGCCACCACCACGGCCGCCGAAGATTTCGTCGAAGATGCCGCCGAAAGCATCGGCGAAACCTTCGAAGCCCTGGCCGCCCGCGCCGAAGCCACCGGGGCCGCCCGCCATCGAAGGATCGACGCCGGCATGACCGTAACGGTCATAGGCCGCGCGCTTCTGTTCGTCGGAGAGGACTTCGTAGGCTTCCTTGGCTTCCTTGAATTTCTCTTCGGCGTCCTTCGAGTCCGGATTGCGGTCCGGGTGGTACTTCATGGCCAGCTTGCGGTAGGCCTTCTTGATGTCTTCGTCCGAAGTGTCGCGATTGACACCGAGGACTTCGTAGTAATCCCGTTTTGCCATCTGTTGTTGTCCTCAGCACAAAGGCGCAAAGGGCGCGCGATGAAGCTCCGCGACCTTTGCGCCCGTGCGTTGTCTTGCCAGGTATTACTTGTTGTCTTTCACTTCCGTGAATTCAGCATCCACGACGTTGTCATCGGCCGGCTTGGCTTCTTCAGCGGCAGCTTCCGGCGCAGCACCCGCTGCCTGTTGCTGGGCGTACATCGTTTCGCCCAGTTTCTGGCTGGCGGTTGCCAGGGCCTGTGCCTTGGCTTCGATTTCAGCCTTGCCGTTGCCCTTGATGGCCTCTTCGGCGTCCTTCAGGGCCGCTTCGATCTTGGCCTTTTCCGCGCCGTCGATCTTGTCGCCGTGCTCGACCAGCGCCTTCTTGGTCGTGTGGATCAGCGCATCGGCCTGGTTGCGGGCGTCGATCAGTTCGTGCTGGCGCTTGTCTTCTTCGGCGTGAGAGGCCGCGTCATTGACCATGCGTTGCACTTCATCATCCGACAGGCCCGAGTTGGCCTTGATGGTGATCTTGTTTTCCTTGTTGGTGGCCTTGTCCTTGGCCGACACGTGCAGGATGCCGTTGGCGTCGATGTCGAAGGTCACTTCGATCTGCGGCGTGCCGCGCGGTGCGGGCGGAATGCCTTCCAGGTTGAATTCGCCCAGCGACTTGTTGCCGGCCGCCATTTCGCGTTCGCCCTGATAGACCTTGATCGTCACCGCCGGCTGGTTGTCGTCGGCCGTCGAGAACACCTGCGAGTGCTTGGTCGGGATCGTGGTGTTGCGCTTGATCATGGGCGTCATCACGCCGCCGAGCGTCTCGATGCCCAGCGTCAGCGGGCTCACGTCCAGCAGCAGCACGTCCTTGACTTCACCTTGCAGCACACCACCTTGCACGGCAGCGCCCACGGCCACGGCTTCGTCCGGGTTCACGTCGCGGCGCGGTTCCTTGCCGAAGAACTCCTTGACCTTGTCCTGCACCTTCGGCATGCGGGTCTGGCCGCCGACGAGGATCACGTCGTCGATGTCCGAGACCTTCAGGCCGGCGTCCTTGATGGCCTTGCGGCACGGCTCGATGGTGCGTTCGATCAGCTCTTCGACCAGCGACTCGAGCTTGGCGCGCGTCAGCTTCATGGTCAGGTGGGCGGGTACGCCATTGGCCATGGTGATGTACGGCTCGTTCACTTCGGTCTGCTGCGACGAGGACAGTTCGATCTTGGCGCGTTCGGCCGACGCCTTGATACGTTGCAGGGCGATCGCGTCCTTGGACAGGTCGATGCCGTTCTGCTTCTTGAATTCTTCGACGATGTAGTCGATCAGGCGCTGGTCGAAGTCTTCGCCACCCAGGAAGGTGTCGCCATTGGTGGCCAGCACTTCGAACTGCTTGTCGCCATCGACGTCGGCGATTTCGATGATCGAGATGTCGAAGGTACCGCCGCCGAGGTCGAATACAGCGATCTTCTGGTCCTTCTTGCCGCCCTTGTCGAGGCCGTATGCGAGTGCCGCAGCCGTCGGCTCGTTGATGATGCGCTTGACTTCAAGACCGGCGATGCGGCCGGCATCCTTGGTAGCCTGACGCTGGCTGTCGTTGAAGTAAGCCGGCACGGTGATGACGGCCTCGGTGACTTCTTCACCCAGGTAGTCTTCGGCGGTCTTCTTCATTTTGCGCAGCACGTCGGCGGAAATCTGCGGCGGGGCCATCTTCTTGTTGCGCACTTCCACCCAAGCGTCGCCGTTGTCGGCCTTGACGATGGAGTAGGGCATCAGGCTGATGTCCTTCTGCACTTCTTTCTCTTCAAAGCGGCGGCCGATCAGGCGCTTGACCGCGAAGAGGGTGTTCTTGGCGTTGGTGACCGCCTGGCGCTTGGCCGGTGCGCCGACCAGCACTTCGCCGTCTTCCATGTACGCGACGATGGATGGCGTGGTGCGCGCGCCTTCGGCGTTTTCGATGACCTTGGGCTGGCCGCCTTCCATGATGGCCACGCAGCTATTGGTGGTGCCCAGGTCAATCCCGATGATCTTGCCCATGTTCGTTTTCTCCTTTGTCGACGCCCCGTATCCCGGGTCCGTCCAGAATTTCGTGATGCTTTCTAAATGCGGCTGTGTCGCCCGACTTCAACCCCTTTGCGGGCCGTTTCCGCGAAAAACGCGCGAAATCGGGCGAAAAAAAGCGCGCGGCGGCGACTTACTGGCCGCTTTTGGCGACAGAGACCAGCGCCGGGCGCAGGATGCGGCCTTCCAGCGCGTAGCCCTTCTGGAAGACCTGCAGCACGGTGTTGGCCGGCTGGTCGGATTCCACGGCGCTCATGGCTTGGTGCTTGTGTGGGTCGAACTTCTCGCCGACCGGGTTTACTTCTTCCACGCCGCTCTTTTCGAAGGC
This sequence comes from Uliginosibacterium sp. sgz301328, assembly GCF_041807905.1. Taxonomy (NCBI): domain Bacteria; kingdom Pseudomonadati; phylum Pseudomonadota; class Betaproteobacteria; order Rhodocyclales; family Zoogloeaceae; genus Uliginosibacterium; species Uliginosibacterium sp. sgz301328. The sequence goes on along the minus strand of NZ_JBGVSA010000022.1, from coordinate 33,454 downwards.
GCGGGCAAGATTGCGCAGCGTCAGTTCCACGCCATCGCGCAGTGATTCGAGCGTGGCGTTATCGACGGCCAGGGTCTGTTCGAGGCTGTCCTTGACCGACAGGAGTTCGTTGGCGAACTTTTCGATGGCGAACTTGGCGGCCTTGGTGACGTCTTCCTGCGCGCGGCGGCGCATGTTTTCCGTCTCGGCCTTGGCGCGCAGCCAAGCGTCGTAGTGTTCGGATGCCTTCAGTTCCAGCTGACGCAGTTGTTCCTGCAGGCTGGGGATGATGTCGGGGCCATTGCCGACGGCGTCAGCCGTGGCGGGCGTCGCGTCCGTAGCCGGCGAAGCGCCGTCGGTCAGTTCCTGGGGCGCGAGCGAGTCTTGTTTGTCCTGCATGAAAAAGGCTCCCTGATAAGATTCAACAGCCTTAATGGGGGCGTCCCGCGCTGTTTCAAGAGCATTGGCCCTCTTTTTTTCGTCACGCCGATGCGGACGGAGGCCGTTGGTCCTGCAGGCTGGTTTTTGTCAGACTTATTCTCGAAATCGGTAAGATACGCGGTGCGCCGGGCTCGGCGCTATTCTTCAAATCGGTAGCAGGCGGGCAGAATAGGGACAATGGGCTCTTCCATTCCGGAGCGCATCGGCAAGTACAGGATCATCCGCGAAGTGGGCCGCGGGGCGACGGCGGTCGTCTATCTGGCCGAGAATCCCTATTACCCGCAGCCGGTTGCCCTCAAGCATGTGTCCTTCAAGGACCGGGGGCGCGACGAGGCCAAGTGGAATCGCCGGCTACTCAAGCTGCTGCGGGCCGAAGAGGCGGTGGCCAACAAGCTGGACCACCCCAACATCATCAAGATCTTCGAGGCCGTCATCGAGCAGGAAGAGGCCTACATCGTCATGGAGTACTTCCCGGGCAAGTCGCTCGAGGAATATTGCAGCTTCGAGCGGATGCTGCCGATCCACCGGACGGTGAGCATCATCTTCAAATGCTGCATGGCGCTGGACTACGCCTACCGCCAGGGCATCGTCCACCGCGACATCAAGCCAGCCAACATCCTGATCGATGACGACGACAACGTGAAGATCACGGACTTTGGGTTGGCGCTGAACATCAACAAGAAGAGCGACCAGGACTCGACCTTCATCATGGGCGTGGGCTCGCCGGCCTATATGTCGCCCGAACAGATCAAGAGCTATCCGCTCAACCAGAAGACCGATCTGTATTCGCTGGGCGTGGTGCTCTTCCATCTGCTCACGGGCCGCTTGCCGTTCCGTGCCAAGAATCCGGCACAACTGGTCTACAAGATCATCAACACCGATCCGCCCTCGGCCAGCCAGCTCAATCCGCTGGTCCCCGAGCAGATGGACGTGGTAATCCGCAAGTCGCTGGAGAAGGATCTCTACTCGCGCTACAAGAACGGCGCCGAGTTTGCGAAGGACCTGTCCGCGGTCCGCTACAAGATCTACGACGAAAAAGACCTCGTGCCGGACAGCACGCGTTTCGGTCAGATACGCCGGCTGCCGTTCTTCACGGAGTTCGATGACATCGAAATCTGGGAGGTCGTCCGCTTCTCGACCTGGCGAGTCGTCGAACCTTTGACGCAGATCATCCGCGAAGGGAGCACCGATCAGCGCTTCGGCATCGTGCTCGAAGGGGAACTGGAGCTGTCGATCGGCGGCCATAAGGCAGGGGTGATCCGGGCCGGCGAGTGTTTTGGCGAGTCGGCCTACCTGGACGAGCAGGATCATCTGCAGCACGTTTCAGTGATCAGCCTGACGCCGGTCCGCTACCTCGAGATCCAGCCCGCGGCCTTGATCCTGGCGTCGGAGGAGTGCCTCGCGCATTTCCGTTCGCGGCTCATTACGACCGTTGCGCGGCGTCTGTCCAATTGCGAACGGCAACTGGCGTTGCAGGGGGAGCCCGCGACGCGCGCAGTCAATGTCACGACCTCTGGCATCGAGCTGCAATTACTCGACAACTAATATTTTTGTTTCATTGCGACGTGAGCCCTAAAGTTTGCACAGTGATCGCCGAAAACCCTGATAGGGCCGAGGGCATCCTGGAAAAAATGCTGCGTCGGCACTCGCAACCTGTCAGGCGTTGGAGGAAGACGTGAGTCGGAGCAGTGTGTATGGAATCAGCCGTGTGGATAACGAACTAAGCCGCACACACGGTTGGCTGGTAACGATCCAGCGGCGCGGAGTGATTCACCGCAAGCATTTTTCGGACGGCGTATTCGGCGGCAAGACGCGCGCCTTCAACGCGGCCAAGGATTTTCGCGACGAAATCATCGCCAGGTACCCGCCGTTTTCGATGCGCGAGTACTCGAACATCGTCAAGAAGAACAACCGTTCAGGCGTAGTGGGCGTGTGCCGCTACTGCGCGTCGGAAACCCGCGACATGCCGGAAGACCGGCAGCGCTGGTTCTGGGTGGCCTCGTGGCCGCTGCCGGACGGTCGTCGCAAGCGCGTCAAGTTCTCGGTCAAGAAGTACGGCGAAGAAGGTGCGTTCAAGCAGGCGCTCAAGGCGCGCAAGGACGCGCTCAAGAAGCTCGAAGGCGAGTTCGATCCGGGTGCCGTGCGCCGCAAGCCGCGCCGCTCGCGTTCGATCGACAGCCGCAAGCTGGCCGCCTGATCTGCGACGGACTGCAAAAGCACAGCGCCGGAGGGCATGCCCTCACGGCGCTTTTTTCGTTGCTATCTGCGCTGGCGGGACGTTTTCAGTGCGCAAACAACGGCAGGCTCAAAAAGCCCTTCAGCACGACTGAATTGGCCAGGTCGATGAAAAACGCGCCCACCACCGGCACGAGAATGAAAGCCAGGTGCGCGGGGCCGAAACGGTTGGTGACGGTCTGCATGTTGGCGATGGCCGTCGGCGTGGCGCCGAGCCCGAACCCGCAATGGCCGGCGGCCAGCACCACGGCTTCGTAGTTGCGCCCCATGAAGCGATAGGTCACGAATACAGCCCACAGTGCCATCGCGATCGTCTGCACGATCAGCATGGCGAGAATCGGCAGCGCCAGATCGATGAGCTGCCACAGCTTGAGCGACATGAGCGCCATGGCGAGGAAGAGCGACAGGCAGGTATTGCCGATCACCGAAAGCGCGCGTTCTTCCATGTCATAGAACGGCGTGTGGGCAACGACATTGCCCACCAGCACACCGCTGAACATCACCCACACAAAGGTCGGCAGCGACCACGCCGTGCCGCTGGTGAGCTTTTCAAGCACGAAGCCGATCGACATGGCGCCAGCCAGCAGGAAGAGCTTTTCCACCAGCAGCTTGGTGGTGATGAGGAGCAGTTTTTCGGGCTTCTCGAAGGCGTTGTCCGGCTCCGCGCCTTGCTCGCCCGCCGTGGCGTCGCGCTTCGCCGCAGGCAGGCGGTCGATCAGGTAGTGCGCGACCGGGCCGCCGATCAGTCCGCCCAGCACCAGGCCGAAGGTGGCGCAGGCCATGGCGACTTCCAGTGCGCCGGAGAGCTGGTATTGCCGCGCGAAGACATCCGCCCACGCGGTGCCCGTGCCGTGGCCGCCGGACATCGTGATCGAGCCGCCCAGCAGGCCGAGCAGCGGATTCACGTCCAGTGCCAGCGCCACGCCGATGCCGAGCACGTTCTGCACGACCAGGAAGGCCGCCACGATCAGCAGGAAGCGCAACAACATGCGGCCGCCCGACAACACCATCTTGATGTTGGCGGCCAGCCCCACGGTGCAGAAGAACATGAGCATCAGCGGCGTCTGGAGCGCGGTGTTGAAGCTGACTTCGATGCCCATGGCACGCAGGACGGTCACCGCGAATGCCGCCACGAGTCCGCCCACGACGGGCTCGGGAATGTTGTAGGTGCGTAAGGGTGCGATGCACGCGATCAGCCCGCGGCCAAGCAGCAGGACCGCGGTCGCGACGAACAGGGATGGGAAAATATCGAGCTGTAGAGTCATGATCGGGGGATGGAGTGCGGCGGCCAGGCAGGATGGCCGCGGGTGGAAGGTCAGTGCCGGCGCTGCTGCGCCCGCCCTGGCGGGCCGTGCATGGTAGGGGCCGGAGCGCGCCGGCGCCTTGATTCATATCGTTCCTGGTGCGCCTGTCTTTGTGTCCAGGCGCGGCGCGGGTGTGCAGCACGGGCCCGCGATGCGCTACGCTCCAAGTCTTTTCCCGAGTCGAACCGCCCGCGTATGAACGACGATCAGTTGCTGCGGTATTCCCGCCATATCCTGCTGCCCGAAATCGACGTCGACGGGCAGTCCGCTTTGCTTGCCGCTCGCGCACTGGTGGTGGGGGCGGGAGGCCTTGGCTCGCCGGCCGCAATGTATCTGGCCAGCGCCGGCGTAGGGGAGATCGTGCTGTGCGATGGTGACACCGTCGACCTGACCAACCTGCAACGCCAGATCCTGCATACCGAGGCGTCGGTCGGCCGGCCGAAGGTCGATTCGGGCCGCGACACGCTATTGCGCCTGAACGGCGAGACACGCATCACGACGCTGGCGCATCGCCTGCAGGGCGACGAACTGGATGAGCAGGTCGCACAGGCCTCGGTCGTGCTCGATTGCTCGGACAACTTTGCCACGCGGCACGCCATCAACCGGGCCTGCGTTGCGCATCGCACGCCGCTGGTGTCGGGGGCGGCCATCCGCTTTGCCGGGCAGTTGTCGGTATTTGATCCACGCTCGCCCGACAATCCCTGCTACCACTGCCTTTTTCCGGAAGCGGACGACGTTGAAGAGGTGCGCTGCGCTGTCATGGGGGTTTTTGCGCCGCTGACCGGCATCGTCGGCAGCATGCAGGCGGCCGAAGCGCTCAAGGTCATCGCCGGATTCGGTTCGCCGCTGGTGGGGCGACTCCTGCTGGTGGATGGGCTGGGAGGGGAGATGCGGACTGTGCGATACGGCCGAGATCCTTCGTGCCCGGTGTGCGGCGAGGGACGTTCGGCTGCACAGCAAGAATAATCTGAATTAATTCTCGTAATAATTTTATCGAATTTGATAAAGAACATTCGGAGATTTACTTACAAATACGTCAGGCATCGTGAATTTACGTTGTAAAGGTTTGAATATGGTCAGAAATTAACGTTTGACTTACAAAGCGCAATGAATAGCCGTGTAAGAATAATTGGCAAATTTAATGAATTTGTCAGCCGTATCCGGCCTCGTTTTGGGCGGAACGGAAAAAGGGAGTCACGGCTATGCAAGACATTCTCATCATCTGCGGCACGCGCCCGGAAATCGTTAAGCTCGCGCCGCTCTACCATGCCCTGTGCGCCCAATCGTGGGCTCGCGTCCAGTGGCTGCACACCGGCCAGCATGGCGACATGGCCGACCAGATCCTGGCGTGCTTCGACATCATTCCGGATATTTCACTGACCCGTCGCGGCTCCAGCCTGTCCGAATTCAGCCTGGGGTGCCGTGAGCAGCTCGAAGCCGTCATGACGAGCCGACAATGGTCACTCGTCATCGTGCAAGGCGACACTGAAAGCGCATTCCTCGGCGCACTCGTCGGCTTCTATCACCGCGTGCCGGTCGCTCATATCGAAGCGGGACTGCGTACCTATAACCCGGATCGTCCTTTCCCCGAAGAAGGCTTGCGCCAGATGATCGGCCGTGTGGCGCGCTTTCACTTCGCGCCCACCGAACGCGCTCGTCAGGCTTTGTTGAGCGAGGCCATCCGCTCGGATCAGATCGCTCTGAGCGGCAACACGGTGGTCGATGCGCAGCAATGGAGCATTGCCCACCATGGCATCCGCCGCACCATGCAAGGGCGCGGCCATCTGCTGGTGACGGTCCATCGGCGCGAGAACTGGGGCAATGAAGTGGAGCAGATCTGCCACGCCATCGCCGATATCGCGCGCGCGCATCCCGAACTGCCGGTGCTGTTTCCGGTGCACCTCAATCCGATGATCCAGGCGCCGGTGCACGCGATCCTCGGCGATCTGCCCAACGTGCAACTCACCACGCCGCTCGACTACCTGCACATGCAGCAGGCATTGGTCGATGCGTGGCTGGTGCTGACCGATTCCGGCGGCCTGCAAGAAGAGGCGCCGACCTTCGGCGTGCCGCTGCTCGTGCTGCGCGAAGAAACCGAACGCCCCGAGGCCGTCGAAGCCGGTTGCGCGCGCCTCGTCGGCACGGCACGACAGGCGGTTGTGGACGCGGTGGAACAACTGTGGAGCGACGACGTGGCCTATCGCCGCATGCAGCGCGCGGGCAATCCGTTCGGCGACGGCACGGCCTGCCAGGTCATCGCCCATACGCTGCGCGAGACCCTGTCCCGCCCGATCCCCGCCTGCGCCTGAAGGAGTGCCCATGTGGTTTGTCGACGTCTTCTCAACGTATCTGTACGGGCTGAAGCTGATCGCTTTGGTGGTGGCGACGGCGATGTTCGTGAGCGGACTCGACGACCTGTTCATCGACGTGACGTACTGGGTGCGCCGCCTGTGGCGCGCGGTCACCGTTTATCGCGAGCACCCGCGCCTGTCGCACATGGCGCTGTACGAACCGGTCGAGAAACCGCTGGCGATCATGGTGCCGGCGTGGCACGAGACGGGCGTCATCGGCAAGATGGCCGAACTGGCGGCGACCACATTCGACTACGAGAACTATCACATCTTCATCGGCACCTATCCGAACGATCCGGACACGCAGCGCGACGTGGATGAGGTGTGCGCACGCTTTCCGAACGTCCACAAAGTGGTGTGCGCGCGGCCTGGGCCGACCAGCAAAGCCGACTGTCTGAACAACGTGCTCGATGCGATCTTCCAGTTCGAAGGGCGCGCCAATCTCGAATTCGCCGGCTTCATCCTGCATGACGCGGAGGACGTCACCTCCGACATGGAGCTGCGCCTGTTCAACTATCTTGTCGACCGCAAGGATCTCATCCAACTGCCGGTGTATCCGTTCGAGCGCACGTGGTGGAACTTCACCAGCCTGCATTACCTCGATGAATTCGCCGAGCTGCACGGCAAGGACGTGCTGGTGCGCGAAGCGGTTGCCGGCCAGGTGCCCAGCGCCGGCGTGGGAACGTGCTTCAGCCGGCGCGCGATCATGGCGCTGCTGGCCGAAGGCGACGGTATCGCCTTTGACGTGCAGAGTCTGACCGAGGACTACGACATCGGCTTCCGCCTCAAGGCCAAGGGGATGAGCGAAATTTTCGTGCGCTTCCCCGTGGTGCGCGGCAAGGAAACGAGTGGCCGCGTCGGGCGCAGCCGGCGCGATGCAAGCGTCATCTGCGTGCGCGAGTACTTCCCCGATACTCTGCAGACCGCCGTGCGGCAGAAGTCGCGCTGGATCATCGGCATCGTGTACCAAGGATTCAAGACGCACAAATGGACCGACAGTCTGTCGCTCAATTACTTCCTGTGGCGCGACCGCAAGGGGGCGATCAGCAATTTCGTGAGCTTCATCGCCTCGCTGATCCTTCTGCAACTGGTGGTGCTCGGCATCTACCAGGCCGTGTGGCCGGACGCCTATCAGTTCCTGTCGATCTTCGGCGACAGCCAACTGCTCATGTCGCTGCTGTGGGTGAATTTCTTCCTGATGGCCAACCGCATGTTGCAGCGGGTCATCTTCGTGTCGAGCTATTACGGACTGTTCCAGGGGCTGATGTCCTTGCCGCGCCTGTTCTGGGGCAACCTGATCAACTTCCTCGCCAACTGGCGCGCCATCCGTCAGATCGTCCAGCACGGTGACCCGCGCCGCGTGGCGTGGGACAAGACCACGCACCACTTTCCCAGCGTCGGGGGCGAGAACCGCGCACGTCGTCCACTGGGCAGCATTCTGGTGGAGCAGGGCGCGATCACCGAAGCTCAACTGCAAAAGGCCCTCACACACGCCTCGCGCGGTCTGCGCCTGGGGGCGTGGCTGGTGCATGAAGGCGTCATCACGGCCGAACAACTGGCGGCGGCGGTGGCCGTGCAAAGCCACGTGGGATGGGAAGACATCGACGCTTACGCCATCGATCCGGCGCTGATTGAATCCGTCCCGGCGGCAGTTGCACTGCACTACGCGGTGCTGCCATTGCGACGCGAGAAAAGCGTGCTCGTCGTCGGCAGCGAGTCGGATATCGATCCAGTGTCGCTCTCCGCCCTGGCGCGCAAGTTGCGCGGCGAGGTCCGGTACGTCATCGTACCCAAGGGGCGCGTCACCGTCGGCCTGCGTCACTGGTACGCCCGCAACCGCGAGGACGATCCGCGCGCGCTCATCGATGCCGCCGTGCGCAGCGGTGTCTTGGCGGCCGATCGCGCCCCGACGCTGTGGCAGCGCTACATGGACCGGCAGGTGCTGTTCGCCGAAGTCCTCATGTCGCTCGGCCACATCGATGGCGCCGCGCTCAAGGCCCTGCTGCTGCAACACGAACGCACCGACCTGCAACTCGGGTCTTTTCTGGTCAACGAAGGCGTGGTGAGCGCCGAGACCCTCGACGAAGTGTTGCGCGTCCAGCGCACGCTGCAACCTTCGATGCACAAGATGCTGCGCGACGCAGGCGTGTCGCTGCCGCCTTCGATGGTGTTGGCATGAGGCTGCGCCTGGCATTGATCCCTGCCGTCGTCGCGGCCCTGTTCGTCGGGCAGTCGCAGGCAGCGTCCTCGGCCGATACCGACCGTTTCGATCTGGGGGCGGACGTCACGCCGTACCGCCGCTTTCTCATCTATCCGCACGTTGAAAAGGCGCAGGCGGCATTGCGCCGTGGCGACACCGCGCAGGCCGTGCGCGAATTCGAGCGCGCCCGTCAGCTCGCCCCGCAGAACGCCACCATCGCGCTGCAACTGGCAGAGGCGTATCGCGCCAACGGCACCCCCGAACGCGCACGTGGGTTGCTTGAAGCGCAGCGCAGCTACACGCCGCAGGACGCGCGCATTGACGCCGCATTGTCGGCCTTCGGGCAGTCCGTTTCCGCACCGTCCGCCGCGACTTCCGCGAGCACGCCTGCCGAGCCGTCGCCGCCCGGATTGATGCCGTTGGCAGTCCCGCAGCGCCCGGGCCCATTGTCCGAAGCCTTGCTTGCCGTGCAGGCGGGCGACCTGGCGAGCGCCGAACGGGCACTGGGCGACAGGGGTTTTGCCAACAGTGGCGAAGGCATCCAATTGCGTCGCGCCATCGCCCAGCGCGCGATCTACCTGGGCGATTGGGTGCGTGCCGATGCGCAATTGCAGTCGCTGTCCGGTCTGGGCGAGGCGACGCGCGCCGAACAAGCGCAATGGCTGCGTGTGCTCTTGCAACGCGGCAAGACCACCGAGGCCGTAGCGCTCCAGCAAGGCGCCGGCCTGTTCGACGCCGAACTGCAACTCGCTGTTGCCCAGGCGCTCGCCGCGCAGGGGAACGGCGCCGCGCTGGAGCGCTACATGGCATCCCGCAGTCCGTCGTTTTCGCGAGCGCAGGATGAACGGCAATGGATGGTGTTGCTTGGACGCGTGGCGTCGTCCGATCTGGCGCCTCTGCGATCATACGAACCGCGCTTTGTCGAAAACCGTGGGCTGCGCGCCAACATGCTGGTGCCCCGCTTATTGTCGGCCGGCGATGTGACGGGCGCTGCGCGCATTTTGTCGATCTTGCCGGACAACGCTTTGCTCGACAGCCGGTTCGAAGTGGCGCTGCGCCAGGGACAACTCGATTCCGCCGGCCGCTACGCCGCCACGCTGCAACGCCAGCGCCCCGACGACATGGCCTTGCTCGACAGCCTCAGCTACCGGCTGTTCGACAAGCACGCCGACACGGCCGCATTTGCCTTGTTGATGGAAGCCTATCCGTTCACGAAGGCCGACGTCGCGCAACGTGCTGCGCTGGTCAGCCGCGTCTTCTCGTTGATGTCGCGCGATGCCTCGTTGGCTTCCGCCACGCAGCGAAAGATGCTGTCTCAACCGCTCCGGCCCGATGCGCTGCGTAGTGTGCAGGTTACCCACTTTGCCGCCGAGCGTGATTGCGATGCGATTTTATCGCTGCTCGATTCGCTGGCAGGGAACGGCTACAGCGCCGCCGACTGGATGGCGCTGGGCCAGTGCTACCAGCATGAAAAACCGGGTCTGGCCGAATACGCATTCGAGCGCGCCCAGCATGCACAGGGTGGCGCGGCGACCACTCGTGCGCTGGCCTACCAGGCCTTCGCCACCCACGACTATGCGACCGCGCTGGGGGCATGGCGCGAAGTGCCTGCCGCCGACATGGGCCCGGCCGAATACCTCGCCGCCGCGACGACCGCCGTGGCCGCCGACGATCCTGCGCAGGCAGACGTCTGGCTCGACGGATACGCCGCCTCCGGTGCGGTGCAGGATGCTGCGTACTGGTCGCTGCGTGCCCAGGCCGGGGCATCACGCGACGGCAACGCCGCGTACCAGGACCTGCAGCGCGCCATCGCGCTGCGGCCCGATGCCAGTCTGTATGCGCGCATGGCGTCGGTCGACTCGGCGCGCGGCGACAGGCGCAGTGCGGTGACGAATCTCGAACACGCTGTGGCGCTGGACCCGGACAATGCCGAGCTGGCGGCCTCGCTCGGCCATGCCTATGCAAGCGCTGGCCGTCCGGCCGATGCGCGAACGCAGCTCGAACGGGCCGCCGTCGTGTACCCGGATGACGTCGCCATCACGCAGGCGCTGGTCTACGCCAACCAACGGCTGGCCGACAACACGGCCGCGCGGCGCTATGCGCGTCAGGCGGTCGATGATCTGAAGCGCGATGACCCACGCGTCGATGGCCGTAGCGACGAGATTGCCGACCGCGAATTCGGCTTGCGTCGGCTGCACGAAGACCTTGCGCGGCGCTGGACATTCAGCGCCGATGCCTGGGGCGGTTCGCAGAACGCCTCGGCCATCAACGCCTCGCAGCCCGGCGTGGGTTATCGAAGTTTTGCGCAATTGGCGGCGGAGTATCGCCTGGGGCGCGAACCGATCCGCGATGGACGCACGCTGTCTGCTTACGCTCGCGTGTTCGCGGGCGACGGCGGTCGCGATACGCCGCTGCCGGTGTACGCGCCGATGCTGGGGGCGGGGCTGAGCTGGAAACCCTGGCGCTCGCAGGTCATTTACTTCGCAGCCGAACAGCAAGTGCCGCTCGACAACGACGAACAGACCAAGGCGGACGTCATGCTGCGCGCCAGTGCATCATTCTTCAATGCGGGGCGCTTCAGCGACGACTGGCACCCATCGGGGCGCGGCTGGATGGCGCAGAACCTGTACCTGGACGTTGCCCATTACGTGCGCGCTGACCGCAACGCTTTCACCGCCGATTACCGGGCGAGCTGGCACCAGAAGGTGTTTCGCGGCGCGCAGACGATCGAACCCTATGGGCGTGCGCAGTACAACTTCATCAACGACAACGACTATGGTTTCCAGCGCGACGTGCGCATCGGTGTGGGCGTGCGCTGGAACTGGTGGTACGGACAGACCCGCTACGACGCCTATCGTCATCGCACGAGTTTCGGCATTGAATTCCAGCATGCCTTCCAGACTTATCAGGACGGTAAGGGCGCCGACAGCCTGTTGCTGACCTTTGGAGGACGCTGGTAATGGCTTGTACGTGGGTTCGTCTGCTTCGCCTCGCTGCCTGCCTTGCCCTCGCTTTGCCCCTGTGGGCACAGGCCATGACCGGCATCATCTACCAGCCGCAGTTGCGCGACATGGAAGTGCCGGCCGAGCGCTGGCCCGCCATCTTCGCCGCCGTGCGGGCACAGGGCATCGATACGCTCGTGGTGCAATGGGGACGCTATGGCGACGCCTTCGCGGACAAGGCTTCATTCGCCTGGCTGGTGCTGCGGGTGCAGGAAGCACGTGCAGCGGGTCTGAATATTGTCGCGGGGCTGTCGGCCGACCCGGATTTCTTCGAGCGGCAGCAGCAACCCGGCAACGTGTTGGGCGGTTATTTCCGCCGCATGGCCGATGACAACCGCACGCTGGCGCAGCGCTGGATCGCCGCAATCGGCAAGGACGCCATCGCCGGCTGGTATCTGCCGATCGAGATTGACGACAAACGCTGGCGCGACGACAGTGCGGCTGACGTAGTGGCGCTGCATCTCGCGCGCGAAGTCGGCTTTCTGCGGACGCTGGGCGAGCGGCCGGTGTACGTCACAAGCTTTTTCGTCGGCAACATGGCGCCGGATCGCTATGCCGGTCTGCTGGCCCGGCTGAGCGCGACGGGCGTCAACCTGTGGGTGCAGGACGGTGCCGGGGTAGGGCGCCTGCGCCCATCGGAGCGCGCCCTGTACCTGGACGCCATCGCGCACCGCAATGCAGCAAGCGGCACGGTGTTCGAGATTTTCCGCTCGACCGGCGATGCCTCGGCCTTCCGCGCCGAGCCGCTGCCGCCCGCCGAGGCAGCCGCCATTCTGGCGCGCCGCACCGATGGCAAGGACAGCGTCTTCTTCTCCCTGCGTTACCTTCCCGCCATCGGCGGCGCCTTGCCCTATTGAGCTGCGCGCCGCCGGCCGGCGCTGTCGCCGTATGTCGACATGCAGGCACGCGGCGGTGCGCCTGGGCCGAAGCTCCAAGAGAGCTGATGATTGGCTTTCTTGCGGACGCTCACGCTGGCCCACGCGGCAAAACCTTTTGGCGGAATCCGTGTCATTACGTGAAATACCCGCTGGCGCACTTTGCCCGCCTCGTAGCAAGATGCAGGGCAACAGGCACGTTAATCGCTTCCTTTCGCTCACTACCGGGCGCATCCGCAGATGCACCAACGGGTGCCTTTCTTGTGTCCAAAACGGTTGTCATATGGATGACATCAAACTGTCACAGAATCTGGGACTTCCGAGTCCCTCAGAGATAAGCGAAGACATGATCCCCGCAGAGGTGAGACGCGTAGCGTCCTTCGATCAACTGATCAACCGCGAACTGTCATTGCTGGAATTTCAGCGCCGCGTGCTGGCGCAGGCCGCCGATGAGCGCGTGCCGCTGCTCGAAAGACTCAAATTCCTGTGCATCGTGTCCAGCAACCTGGACGAGTTCTTCGAAATCCGCGTGGCCGGCGTCAAGGAACAGATCAAGTCCGGTACCGTCTCGGCCGGCGGCATCGCGCCACAGGCACTTTACAAACTGATCAGCACCGAAGTGCACGACATCGTGGCCGAACAGTACAGGCTGCTCAACGATGTCATCCTCCCGGCGATGGCGCGGGAGGGAATCGTCTTCCTGCGCCGCTCTCTGTGGACCGACGCCCAGCGCGAATGGATTCGCGAATACTTCGTCAAGGAAGTCCAGCCGGTACTCACGCCGGTCGGGCTTGATCCGGCGCACCCGTTCCCACGCGTGCTCAACAAGACGCTCAACTTTGCGGTGGAACTCGAAGGCCGCGACGCTTTCGGGCGCAATTCAGGTGCCGCCATCGTGCAGGCGCCGCGCGTGCTGCCGCGTGTCATCCGCCTGCCGCGCGAGCTGACCGGCGTCGATTACGGCTCGGTGTTCCTGTCGTCGATCCTGCACGCCCACGTCGGTGATCTGTTCGGCGGCATGTGCGTGCTGGGCTGCTACCAGTTCCGCGTCACCCGCAACAGCGACCTCTTCGTCGATGAAGAAGAAGTGAAAGACCTGCGCACCACATTGCAGGGCGAATTGCAGCAGCGCAATTACGGCGGCGCGGTACGGCTTGAAGTCGCCGACAATTGCTCGCCGCAGATGAGTGACTTCCTGCTGCAGCAATTCGGCTTGTCGAACGAAGCGCTGTACCGCGTGCCGGGTATCGTGAACCTGGTGCGCCTCATGCAGGTGCCGGACTGGGTCAATCGCCCCGACCTCAAGTACCCGCCGTTCCAGCCCTCGGTGCCTGCGGTGCTGAGCGCACACAGCGACATCTTCGCTGCCATCCGCAAGCAGGATGTATTGCTGCACCACCCGTTCCAGAGCTTTACGCCGGTCGTCGATCTATTGCACGCCGCGGCGGACGACCCGCAAGTCGCCGCCATCCGCATGACGGTGTATCGCACCGGCACCGATTCGGTACTGATGGAGCAACTCGTGCGCGCCGCGCGCAAGGGTAAGGAAGTCAACGTCGTCGTCGAACTGATGGCGCGCTTTGACGAAGAAGCCAACATCAACTGGGCGGCGCGGCTGGAAGAGGCGGGTGCCCACGTGGTGTACGGCGTTTTCGGCTACAAGACGCACGCCAAGATGCTGCTCATCGTGCGCCGCGAAGACGACGAGCGCGGCCGCAGCGTCCTGCGCCGCTACGTGCACCTGGGCACCGGCAACTATCACCCGCGCACGGCGCGCTTCTACACCGACTTCGGCCTGCTCACGGCCAACGAAGAAATCGGCGCGGACGTACACGAAGTCTTCAAGCAGCTCACCGGCCTGGGCCGCGCCGAAGCGCTGCGCCACCTGTGGCAGGCGCCGTTCTCGTTGCAGCCCAACGTCGTGGCCGCCATCGACCAGGAGGCCGCCAACGCCCGTGCCGGCAAACGCGCCAAAATCATCGCCAAAATGAACGCGCTGCTCGAGGGCGAAGTCATCCAGGCGCTGTACGACGCCTCGTCCGCCGGCGTGGATATCGAACTCATCGTGCGCGGCCCCTGCGCGCTGCGCCCGGGTGTGCCCGGCCTGTCGGAGAACATTCGCGTGCGCTCGATCGTCGGCCGCTTCCTGGAGCATTCGCGCGTGTTCTACTTCCTCGCCGACGGCGAAGAAAAGGTCTACATGTCCAGCGCCGACTGGATGGAGCGCAACTTCTTCCGACGCATCGAAGTGGCTTTCCCCGTGCTCGATCCCAAGCTCAAGCGCCGCGTCATCAAGGAAGGCCTGCGCGCCTACCTGGGCGACAACTGTCAGGCGTGGGAACTGGACGGCGAATCCGCCAACTACCGCCGCCGCAGCGCACGCGGCGCCCGCCGTTGCGCGCAGGAAATCCTCCTGCACGAAATCGCGGAGAAGCAGTCGTCGGGGAAGTAAGTCGTTGTGCGGACAGGCGTCAAGCCCGCGCCTTGCATGGGACGCGTCGAAAAGTGGCGCCGGTTCTGGACAGATGGCGAATCGCTGCTATAATCCCGCTCCTGTGTCGGGGCGTAGCGCAGCCTGGTAGCGCACTTGCATGGGGTGCAAGGGGTCGCGAGTTCGAATCCCGCCGCCCCGACCAATCGAACCAAACAAAAAGGCCAATCTTCGGATTGGCCTTTTTGTTTTCTATCGCAGCCCGCCTCCCGGGCTGCGGATTTCACCCAAACAACTTGTTCGCCGTCTCGGCAATCAACTGCCCTTGATGGCGGGCGCCTTCGAGGTCGATCTGGCTGGGTTGGCGCTGGCCTTGGCCACCGGCGATGGTGGTGGCGCCGTAGGGGCTGCCGCCGACGATTTCATCCAGCGACATCTGCCCTTGGTGGCTGTAGGGTAGGCCGACGACGACCATGCCGAAGTGCAGCAGGTTGGCGATCACTGAGAACAACGTCATTTCCTGCCCACCGTGCTGCGTGGCGGTCGAGGTGAATGCGCCGCCGACCTTGCCGTGGAGTGCGCCGCGCATCCACAGGCCGCCGGCCTGGTCGAGGAATGCCGCCATTTGCGAGGGCACGCGGCCGAAGCGCGTGGGGCAGCCGACGATGATTGCGTCATAGGCTTCGAGATCATCGATCTTGGCGATCGGCGCGGCCTGGTCGAGCTTGAAGTGGGCGGCTTTGGCGACGTCCGGCGGCGCGGTTTCGGGGACGCGTTTGATGTCCACGGTGGCGCCTGCGGAGCGTGCGCCTTCTGCAATGGTGCCGGCCATGGTTTCGATGTGGCCGTAGGTGGAGTAGTAGAGGACGAGGACTTTCGACATGCATGGCTCCCATGTAGTGCGCCCATACCGCCGCCGGCGCATCGAGATCCCTTGGCGCGAGGGATGAGGTGGTCACTCCAAATTAGGTAGTAAATCGTCCTGCCGCCATGCGGATTACGTGGACAAGAAAAGAGCCGGATATGCGTCCGGCTCTTTTTTCACGCGAAGTGGATCAGGCGCGATCAGCCGTCGATGCGGATCTGGATGTTGTTGCCGTTGTAGATCGGCGTGGCCTTGAAGCCGTCGACCGTGACCGTGGCGAACGTGCCGCTGCGGCTGCCAGCCGTGATCACGTTGAGCACATCGCCCACAGCCGGGGCGTAGCCCTTGGCGAAAGTGACGTGCAGCGTGCCGCCGACGATGGTCATCGCTCCGCTGACTGCGAGGCGACCTTGCGAGCCGCTACCCAGGTTGAGTTCCAGCGTGCCGTTTGCCAGTTGCGAGTACTTGCCGCCGACCGTCAGCGTGCCACCTGCAGCCACCTTGACCGTGCCGCCGCTCACGTAGACGTCGCCCTTGCCGAAGGCGTTGGCCGATGCGCCGGCCAGCGTGCCTGCCGCGACGATTGCGCCGCCGGTCCAGGTGTTGGCGCCCGCCAGCGTCAGCGTGCCGGAGCCTTTCTTGGTCAGCAGGCCGCCACCGGCGATGTCGTTCTTCCAACTGTCCGCGGCGGAAAAGCCCCCCTGCGCGGCGTCCATGGTCACCGTGACGTCGCCGTTGAAGGCGCCGTACCCGTCCGCTGCGGCGAACAGGTTCAGGCGACCCCAGCCTTCGTCATCGTTGGCGAGCGGGTAGCCGGAGTCGATTTCGGTGGTCTTGAGCACGACGCGGCGCTGGGCGGCAGTCAGGTACGGCTGGCGCGTTTCCAGCAGCACCTCGGCGCCTTTCGGTACGGTGGCAGCAGCGCTGGTGGCGCTAATCTTCGGCAGGTTGTACGTCATGCGTTGGTTGTAGAAGGCCTTGTTGGCCGCGTAGTCAGCGAAGCGATCCGTGCTGGTGGTGCCCGAATGCGCAACCGCGTTCAGCTCGCTGAAGCTGCTCACGCCGGCCTGCTTCTGCAGGTAAGCCTGCGCCTGGTTGTAGGCGGCCGTTTTGGCGTTGGCGGTGTAGTAGCTGAAGTTATTCAGGTTGTACGCAACGACCGCCGTGGCGTGGATGCGGCCGCCCATCACATCCAGCGGCGAATGCATGCCGGCCAGAATGCGGTTCTCGCCCATCTCCATCGCTCGCGTGACAAGTTCCTGGTAGCGCTGCGGCACCAGGTAGGCCATGGTCAGCGTGTCGCGCCAGGCTTCGGCCGTGTGGCCACTCGGAAAGCCGCCATCGGTCGACGGCGTGGTGCTCTTGGCGTTTTCCAGCGACGGCGCAACGACCGCTTGCGCATTGAACACAGCGGGCTGGGCCGCCGTCCAGCGGTACGGGCGCGCGTACTTGTAGAAGCGCTTGGGCGGTTCGGTCGAACCCGAATCCAGGTTGGCGATGAAGTCGACGGCCAGGCCGAGATTGGTGTTGCTGGCGCTGCCCACACCGATGTTGTTGCCGCCGTCATTGATCGCGGCCGCGCCGTTGTCGGCGGGCAACGCGGTGACGGTGGTCGTCTGCTGCGTGCCGGCGCGCCATGCGGCGGTCAGCGGACCCATGCCGTCCGAGACGCTGTAGCCCTTGCCGCGGCGGTCGTCCAGGTAGGCCGCGAGTTCCTGCGCGCTGGTACGGCTATTGGTCACCGTGGCCACGTAGTTGATGTTGGCCAGGTGGACGGCGCTGTTCTTGACCGTGCCGTCGGTGGCGTCGCCCGGGATTCCCGTCCATGTCGATGGGGTGACCGCGGCGCAACCATTGGCGGCCGACAGCGTCACACCGGCGTCGACGATCAGCGAGCTGGGCGTCCATACATCGAGAAAGCCCTTCAGCACACGCGCACCGGCGTTGGTGTTGAGCGTGACCATGCATGGATCATTGCGCTGGTTGGTCGCGCCCGTGTCGACGTAGGCAAGGCCGCCCGGAACGGCTGCGATCTCTTCTGCGCCGAGGCCGGTGGGGGCCGCGGGCGCCACGACCGCCGGGCTCGTGCCATCTGCGGTGTCGTTGCTATTGTCATCGCTGCCGCACGCGGCGAGTGCGAATGCCGCCAGGATGAGGGACAAAAGGGTGGCCACCGGGAAGGGCCGGACGTTCTGCTGCATTTCTGGTGTGCTCCGCTAGAGGTGATTTCAAGCGGTCACGAGTGTATGAAGCGATTGCTAAGCCTTCATGACGACGTGTCGATATGCACCACGGGATGTCATGATGTGTGCATACTGGCCGTCGTGCGCAGTACTGCACACCGTGACGCGTTCGGCCGAGCCCACTCCGGTAGGAAAGGGTTCCCTGGACTATGATCGAGTGGTCCGGAGCAGGCCCCATTCGTTTGAATAGACAAGGCTATGTCCATTCGAGCCACCCTGAGAGGGAGTCCCCACATGCTCAAGCCGGTCCGCGTCTTTGCGGTAATGATGGTGCTGGCTGTTGCGGTTTCGGTGCTCGCGGGCTGGCACATGCTGACCATGAAGCGCGACGCACTCGAATATGCACGGGCGAGCGGCGCGAACATCCTGCTCATGGTGGAGCGCGAACTGCTCCGCGATCTGGACGTCCACGCCCAGACGCTGCAGACCATCAACAACGTGGTGAACTCGGCGGATGCCCGAGAAATCGCGGGGCCTGCGCTGGCGGCACTCGTCCGGGGGCATGCGGCGGGCTCGGTGGAGGGGACGATCGTCGTCACAGACGTGCAGGGACAGTTGTTGCAGAGCCTGCACAACGAATCGGAAATAGAGCGCGATCTTTCCCGGCGCGAGTATTTCACTGCCGCGATGGCCGCCCCCGGGGTGCTTCATCTGAGCCATCCCTTTTTGCCTTCGTACGACGACATTCACCCGGCTACGGCGCTGAGCCGCTCCGTGACGGACTCGGCCGGCAACGTCGTCGGCGTTGCCGCCGTCATCAAGGATCTGCGCCATCTGAACAGATTCATTGAAGGGCTGAAGACGGAGCCGAGCGGAATCGTTTCGATCCGCTTGCTCGACGGCACCTTGCTGGCGCAGTGGCCTGCCTCGCAGGAGGGCTCGCAGGATGAGCTCGGCGCTTTCCACCAATTCGTCGCCTCTGGCCTGCAGGAATACGTCGTCGACGGATTCGATGAGGTCGAACCGCATTGGCGCGGGTATCAGCGGGTAGGCAATTATCCCGTCGTGGTAGGGATGGATGTGCCGCGCAGGGACATTTTCCGCGCCTGGGAGACGCGCACGGTCGTCACCAGCGGCCTGCTGTTGCTCTTCAATCTGGCGACGGTGGCATTGGCCTATGGCCTGACGCGCCATCTGCGTCATCTCGATGTCGTCGAAAACCGCTTGCGTGCCGAGGCCAGCACCGATGCGCTCACCGGTTTGCACAACCGTCGCTGGTTCGATGAAAAGTCCCGCGCCGAATGGCATCGCCACCTGCGTGGCGGAGGCGAGCTGGCCATCCTGATGCTCGATATCGACCAGTTCAAGGCCTACAACGATCACTATGGTCACCCCATGGGCGACAAGGCGCTGGCGCGTGTCGCCGAGCAAGTGCAACTGGCATGCAGGCGTGAGGGGGACGGCGCGGCGCGCTATGGTGGCGAAGAATTCGTCGTGATACTGCCGATGTGCGATCTGGCCGGCGCACTGGTCATTGCCGAAAACGTTCGCCAAGCCGTGCACGCGCAAGCGCTGCCGCACGAGAAGGGCGCCAATGGCGTGGTGACGGTCAGCATCGGCGTGGCCAGCACATCCTCCACGACGGTGGAGAGCGTCGAAGCGCTGGTGAAGGTGGCTGACGACTGCCTCTACCGGGCCAAGGCGGGCGGGCGCAATCGGGTGGAGGGGTAGTCAGCGAAGGCGTCGCCGCGCCAATGGAATGCCCGATTGCCTGCTCATCCCCGCAGCGGCAGCGCCGCTCCGATCGCCACGAATATTCCGCCGCAGGCGCGATTGAAGACGCGGCCCACGCGCGACAGCCATGCGCTGATGCGGTGCGCCACGCTGGCAATGAACAGCTCGGTGATGAATTCGATGGTGGCGAACGTGCCGGCCATGATGACGAACTGCAGCACGAGGCTGCGGGCCGGATCGATGAACTGCGGCAGAAATGCCGCGAAAAACAGGATGCACTTCGGGTTGGTCACCGCCGACAGCGCACCTTGCCTGAACATGGACCAGCCGCTTCTCGCCGCCGCCAGTCCGCTCCGCTGGATGCTGATCGGCGGCGCGCGCCATACCTGCACGCCAAGCCAGACGAGATACGCTCCGCCCACCCACTTGAGCACGACGAGCCAGATCAGCGAGGCCTTGAGCAGTGCGCCGATGCCGAACATCGACAGCGCCACGACGCTGATGAAGCCGACCGAACCGCCGGCAACGGTGCACAGCGCCTTGCGGCGTCCGTAGAGTGCGCCATGGGTGAGTGCGAGCAGGCTGTTGGGACCGGGCGAGAGGGATAGTCCGAGTGCCGCCAGCGTGTAGATGAGCCAAGTGTGCAGGTCCATGGCCGCAGAGCATACATGTCGATCGCCTCGTGCGGCGTGCGCTCGTGCGCCGCTGCCGCGATGCGGTTCATTGGCACACGAACACGCTCACGTACCCCGGCGTGGGGTACGAGGTTTCGTGGAGCGCTGCGGTGCTGCCCCGGTCGTATAACGCTTTGGCAAGCGCCTTGGCGGTGACGGCTTCGTCGGGCGGCGTGAATCCGATTTCGCCCTGGCAGATGCCGCAGCCGGGCTGCTGATTGACCGACTCCGGCAAGGCCCGTACGCGCCACCGGGTTGTGCTGCCCGCAGTTTGCAGATTGAGCACTGCGCGGAAGGCCGCGATGACTGCAATGCCAAGCGCGACGAGCGTCAGCAGCTTGGTCGCGTCGTCAGTGGATGAGAGCAAGTGTTTGTCGTCCGGCATGGCAACTTCCGCTGTTGTCCACGCTGTTTCGTCGCAGCGCAGCATGGAAGTCGCCATGGGCATATGGGCCGCGACGACACGGTCAAGAAGGCAGGGCGTGTTTCAAAACCCTTAGGGGAAGGCCCTGAGCGCCTTTATTTCGCATGGCGCTACGATGGTTGAGTCTGGATTTCCAACGCGGAAGCGCATTTTCCGTTTAGAAAAACCCGTGTATCGAAGGAGGAGCCCCCATGAACCGGAAACTTGTCTCAGCCACCGAATTGGCGTCGATTTTCAACACGAAGCTCCAGTCCAGCGATCTGCTGACCGACGAAACCCGCGACTGCCAGGTCGGCGAATTCTATCGACTGGTGGTGCCCGATGGAGACGGCTGCAATTGGTATCTACGCAGCTATACCGGCCCTCACACGTGTTCGGGCGTCGTGCATGCGATCGCTGCGGACCTGCGCCTGCGCTATAACCTGATGAACTGATCGGATGGATTCGATTTGCCCGGTCTTGCGGCGACCGGGCCTGACGCCCGCCGGCTTTGCCGAGCGGGCTTTTTGTTGCCACGACGGTCAGTGACGCTCCAGCCAGCGCACGACAGCGTGCATCGAGCCGAACGGGGCGCACAGGCCGATGAGGCAGGCGACGACAAGGAAAACGGAGCGGAGGGTTTCGCTCTCGCCGACGGATTCCGGTCTCCAATGCCAGATCGCCACGGGAATCAGGATAGTCATGAGCCACCACTGCGCAGCGAGTGCCACTGCCTTGAATATGCCGATCATGCTGTCTCCTCTTTGGGTTTGCGTGTTGCTGGCCGCCGGTTCTCGCGCGGAGTGCCCAAATGGGAATGTACGCAAGGAAAAGCCCGTGCGCATGCATTCCAGTTGAATGGAGAGAACATTTACTTCCTTTTACGCTGCAGGGCCTATGACACATTGCCGCAATTGGTTTTCGAGGGGCGGATCGTGCAACCAAATGGGGGCTCATGTGTCTGTTGCTGACGCACTACCTGTGCGCGATGTGCATCCACGACATGGCCGGCCGTGCGCCGGTACCGGATGGAGGAAAGTCATGATGCGTACGTCTCCCCCGCGCACGGCGTTCGCGGCCGGCGCGGATTTTCCATCGCGCAGGCGCTTCATCGGACAGGTGTGCGCGCTCGGGCTGGCATTCGGGATGGCAGGGCGGGCCGGCGCGCAGGCCGCACCCGCCCTCATCCTCAGGCAGATTCCATCATCGGGCGAGCGCGTGCCGGTCATTGGGCTGGGCACGGCCCGGCGCTATGAGGACGCCGCCAGCGAGGCGGACCTCGCGCCCTTGCGGGCGACGCTGAAGGCCTTTGAAGCCGGGGGCGGCCGCATGATCGATACCGCGCCGTCGTACGGCATGGCAGAAAGCGTGGTCGGCGCGCTGGTCGCCGATCTGGGCATCCGGCGCAGCATGTTCCTGGCGACCAAGGTCGGCGCCAATGGCAAGGATGCGGGCCGTGCGCAGATCGAGCGTTCTTTCATCCAGTTGCGTACGGATCGCATCGATCTTATTTCCGTGCACAACCTGCGCGACACCGCCACGCAGTTGGCAACGCTGCGCGAACTCAAGCAGGCCGGGCGTATTCGCTATCTCGGGATGACCACGTCCTTCGACGGTCAGTACGACGCGTTCGAAGCCACCATGAAGCGCGAAACGCTCGATTTCGTGCAGGTCGACTACGCGCTCGACAATCGCGGTGCGGGCGAGCGCCTGCTGCCGCTGGCGCGCGATCGTGGCATGGCGGTGATGGTGAATCTGCCGTTCGGGCGCGGGCGCTTGTTCAGCGCGGTGCAGGGACGGCCTCTGCCGGAATGGGCGGGAGACTTCGACTGTCATAGCTGGGCGCAGTTTTTCCTCAAGTACATCGTCTCGAACGACGCGGTGACGGTCGCAATCCCCGGCATGGCCAAGCCCGAGTACGTCATCGACAACCTCGGCGCCGCAACGGGGCGCCTGCCGGATGCCGCAATGCGCCGGCGCATGGAAGCCTACATCGATGCCCTCTGAGCGCGCCGTGGACGAGGGCGCCCTGCCACGCAGGCTGATCGACGTGCGGCCCGGCGAGTGGATTGCGCTGAGCTGGGCGTGGCTGTACGTGCTGGCCGTGATGGCGGCGTACTACGTCATCCGGCCTGTGCGCGACGCGATGGGCGTCGAGGGCGGTGTCGATAATCTGCAATGGCTCTTTACCGGCACCTTGCTGGCGATGATCGCCATCAATCCCGCCTACGCGGCGCTGGTGCGCAGATGGGCGCGGGAGCGATTCATCACCGTCACCTACGTGTTCTTCATGGCCAATCTGCTGCTGTTCGCGGTGGCCATGCACGTTGCCTCCGCTGGTCAGCTCGTGTGGGTCGGCCGCGTGTTCTTCATCTGGGTGTCGGTGTTCAACCTGTTTGTCGTATCCGTGTTCTGGGCGCTGATGGTCGATGTGTTCGACACGGAGCAGGCCAAGCGTTTGTTCGGACTGATATCGGCGGGCGCCACCATCGGCGCCATGGCGGGTTCGGGCATTGCATCCGCGCTGGCGCATTCGGTGCCGACGACGTGGCTGTTGCTGGGGTCGGTTGCGCTGCTGTGCCTGGCGGTCTTCTGCGTACGTCGCCTGTCGCGGCTGGCGCCTGCATTGCGCGCGCCGCGCGAAGTCGCCGCGGCCCGGTCGGAAGTCGACGCGCCCATCGGCGGCAGCCTGATGGCCGGGCTGGCGCACACGCTGCGCTCGCCGTACCTGCTTGGGATCAGTCTGTACATCTTGCTGTACGCCATCACGTCGACCTTCCTGTACTTCCAGCAGGCCGCCATCGTGGCCGAACATTTCGCCGATCGCGCCGCGCGCACGGCGTTCTTCGCCAATGTCGATCTGGTGGTCAACGTACTCACGCTGGTCGTCCAGGTATTCGTGACCAACCGTTTTCTGCGCCGCTTTGGCGTGACCATCACCATCGGGCTGCTGCCGCTGGTGTCGGTGATCAGCTTCGGCGTGCTGGCGGTGGTGCCGACGGTGG
The DNA here is from genome assembly GCF_041807905.1 of Uliginosibacterium sp. sgz301328. Taxonomy (NCBI): domain Bacteria; kingdom Pseudomonadati; phylum Pseudomonadota; class Betaproteobacteria; order Rhodocyclales; family Zoogloeaceae; genus Uliginosibacterium; species Uliginosibacterium sp. sgz301328. The sequence goes on along the minus strand of NZ_JBGVSA010000022.1, from coordinate 9,772 downwards.
CGGTGCTGGTGGCGGTTCAGGTGATCCGGCGCGTGGGCAATTTCGGCTTTGCCAAGCCGACGCGCGAAGTGCTCTTCACCGTGACTTCGCGCGAAGACAAATACAAGGCCAAGCCCGTCATCGATACGGTGGTCTATCGCGGTGGCGACCAGGTGGGCAGTTGGTCGTATGCCTTGCTTGGCTGGATGGGATTCGGGCCGGTCGGCGTGGCGATCGTGGCCGTGCCCTTGTCGGTGTTGTGGCTCTTCAATGCGCTGTGGCTGGGGCGTCGTCAGGCCGCGATGGTGCGCGAGCAGCGTGGAGCCGCGCAGGCGGAGGCCGCGGCACCGGCGTGGCAAGGTTCGTAACATCGTCGCCGATGTCCGATCGTGCGTTTTCGGCCATACTGGCGCGCCTTGCCGCCGTATTGCCATGGACCGCCTGAAGTATCTCTCCGCTTATTCCGCGCCCCTGCAGGACAAGGTGCGCGCGCTCATCGCCAGCGGCAAGCTGGGCGACTACATCGGCGAGCGCTATCCGGATCGGCACGAGGTGCGCAACGACCGCGCGCTCTACGATTACGTCACGGATCTCAAACAGCGCCACTTGCGCAGCGCACCCGCCATCGACAAGGTGCACTACGACAGCCGGCTCGACGTCGAGCACCATGCGCTCGGCTTGCATACAGCGATCTCGCGCGTGCAGGGCGGGCGCCTGAAGGCGAAGAAAGAAATCCGCATCGCTACGGTCTTTCGCGAAGCCGCGCCGGAATTCCTCCTGATGATCAGCGCGCATGAACTCGCGCACCTCAAGGAGCGCGAGCACAACAAGGCTTTCTATCGGCTGTGCGAGAGCATCGCGCCCGGCTACCACCAGCTCGAATTCGATCTGCGCCTGTTCCTGACCTGGCGCGAACTGCCCACGACCTAGCCGCGGGCCTTTCCTGCCGGCTTACTGCCAGTAGTTTTCGAACAACATGCTGCCGATGAGTCCGCGCCGGCAGGGCTGGAAGTTCCTGTCGCGCAGCAGCGCGCGCATGTCGCCGGTGAATTGCGGGTTGCCGCAGACCATCACTCGCGCAAAGGCCGGATCGAGCGACGAGGCGAGCAGCACTTCGAGCGAGCCGTCGTTGATCATCGTCGGGATGCGGCGGGCGAGATAGCCGCTGCCGGATTCACGGGTGACGACCGGCACGTAATGCAGCACGCCGGGGTGGCGCGTTTCCAGCGCCCGCAATTCGTTGGCGTAGGCCAGTTCGGCGGCCGTGCGAACGCTGTGCACGACGAAGATCGATTCATACCGCCTCAGTACGCCGCCTTCGCGCAGCATCGAGATGTACGGCCCCAGGCCCGAGCCCGTCGACAGCATCCATAGCGTGCGCCCGGGCGCGAGCTGGCTTTCGACGAAGAAACCCATCACCCCGGGATCGAGCAGGATGTTCGCGCCGGCTTCGAGGGTCGCCAGTTGGCTGGTGAACAGGCCGTGGGGAATCAGCGTGACAAGGAACTCCAGGTGTTTGTCGTCGGGGGCGGAGACGATGGAGTAGGGGCGCCACACGATGTCGCTCGTGCTGTGTGCGGGCAAGCCCAGGCGCGCGTAGTGGCCGGGCGTGAAAGTGAAGTTGTCCGGCCGGGGAATGCGCAGCGACCATTGATTCGGAGCCCAGCGCGTCCAGCTGTCGATGGTCCGGGTGGTCCAGCGGGGGGCGGTGTGTAGTGCTTCCATGTCGAGGCCTTGGCGTACTGCGAGGGATATTGGCAGGACCCGTCCGCGGTCGTCGGGTTCCGTCAACCACGATGTTGCACCATGAGCCCAAATCCTTGCCAGCGTAAGGGGTTTGACCTTGGCGGCCCGCCTGCCGAAGAGCGGTGCGCGACACAAATGGAAGATTGCCTGATCGATAGTGCTGCTGTATGTTTGTACAGCTTTTCGATGGCCGCCCCCCACACACAACAATGATGGTTCCCGCTACTCCCGCGCCCACCACGCCTCCGGCGTATCTTGCCCGGCTGAATGCCGAACAGCGCCAGGCCGTTGAATATGGCGTGGGCCAGCACGGCCAGAGCATTGCCGGCCCTTTGCTCGTCATCGCAGGCGCGGGTTCGGGCAAGACCAATACGCTGGCGCATCGTGTGGCGCATCTGATCGCGCATGGCGTGGACCCGCGCGGCATCCTGCTGCTGACCTTCTCGCGGCGCGCAGCCAACGAGATGGCGCGGCGTGTGGAGCGCATCGTCGGCAGCATCGACGGCAAATACGCGCAGCTTGCCAAGTCGGCGCTGACCTGGGCCGGCACTTTCCACAGCATCGGTTCGCGCCTGCTGCGCGAGTACGCCGAATACCTCGGCATGAGTCCGTCCTTTACCATCCACGACCGCGAAGACTCCGCCGACCTGATGAATCTCGTGCGCCATGAGCGTGGGTTGTCGGCCAAGGACAAACGCTTTCCCGCCAAGAACACCTGCCTGTCGATCTATTCGAAGGTGGTGAACACCGGCGACACGCTGGAAGAGGTGCTGGAGTCTGCCTACCCGTGGTGCGTGGAGTGGGAATCCGAACTGCGCCAGTTGTTTGGCGCGTACGTCGAAGCCAAACAGTCGCAGGCCGTGCTCGATTACGACGATCTGCTGTTGTACTGGGCGCAGATGCTGACCGAACCGCAACTCGCGGCAAGCGTGGGCGAACGCTTCACGCACGTGCTGGTGGATGAGTACCAGGACACCAATCGCCTGCAGGCCGCGATCCTCAAGGCGATGAAGCCGGACGGTCGCGGCCTGACCGTGGTGGGCGACGACGCGCAGTCGATCTACGCTTTTCGGGGCGCGACGGTACGCAATATCCTCGACTTTCCCGCGCAGTTCGATCCGCCGGCCAAAGTGGTGACGCTGGAGCGCAATTACCGCTCGACGCAAGCCATCCTGAATGCCTCCAACGCAGTCATCGGCATGGCGGCGGAGCGCTTCACCAAGAATCTCTGGACCGACAGGCCGCAGGCCGAATCACCGCGATTGGTGACGGTGCGCGACGAATCCGCGCAGGCCGACTACATCGTCGAACAGATACTCGCGCGGCGTGAAGAAGGCGTGCCGCTCAAGCGTCAGGCGGTGCTGTTCCGCGCGGCGTATCACAGCTCGCAACTGGAAGTCGAACTCACCCGCCGCAATATTCCGTTCGTGAAGTTCGGCGGTCTCAAGTTCCTGGAAGCGGCGCACGTCAAGGACATGCTGGCGGTGCTGCGCTGGATCGAGAATCCGCGCGACCGCGTGGCGGGTTTCCGCGTGATGCTCATGCTGCCCGGCGTGGGGCCGAAGACTGCCGGCAAGGTGCTCGACGACATCGCCGCGCACGACGATCCGCTGGCCGTCCTGCGTGCAACGCGCGCGCCCGCGCTGGCGGCGGAAGACTGGAAGCTGCTGTGCGACATGCTGGCCGTGGCGCGTGCGCCGGCATCCCCCTGGCCGGCGGAATTCGAACTCGTGCGCCAGTGGTACGAACCGCATCTGGCGCGCCGCCATGAAGACGCCGAAGTGCGTGCCGGCGATCTGCTGCAGATGGAAAAGATCGCCGCGGGATATGCCTCGCGCGAACAATTCTTGTCCGACCTCACGCTCGATCCGCCCGACGCGACCAGCGACGAATCGGGCGTGCCCTTGCTGGACGAGGACTACCTGATTCTGTCGACCATCCATTCGGCAAAGGGGCAGGAGTGGGACAGCGTCTACCTGCTCAACGCCGTGGACGGCTGTATCCCGTCCGACATGGCGACGGGTAGCACCGAAGAGATCGAAGAAGAGCGCCGCCTGCTGTACGTGGCGATGACGCGCGCCAAGGATCAACTGCAGATACTCACGCCGCAGCGGTTTTATGTGCACGGGCAGGCCAGCGGCGGCGACCGGCATGTATATGCCACCTGCACGCGCTTCATCCCGGCCGCATTGATGCCTTTGTTCGAAGCGCGCGCGTGGCCGCTGGCTTCGCCGCCCTCGCTCAATACACCTGCCACGCCGCCACCGCAGGCGTTCATCGACATCGCCGCGCGCATGCGCAAGATGTGGCAGTAAGGCGGCGCGATGGCGATTCTCGTCGGGTCGGCATCGTGGGCCGACAAAGGTCTGATCGCGTGCAAGCGCTTCTATCCGCCGGGCGTGTCGACGGCTGAAGCGCGCCTGCGCTACTACGCGACGCAGTTTCCCATCGTCGAGGTCGATTCGAGCTATTACGCCATGCCCAGCGTGCGCAATTCGCAGCTATGGGCGATGCGCACGCCTGATGACTTTGTCATGAACGTCAAGGCGTTCCGCCTGCTGACCGGCCACCATACTGACCCCTCCGCGCTGCCGAGCGATATACGGCTAGCGCTGGGCGATGTTTCGCGGCAGATCTATTACCGCCAGGTGCCAGCGGAAATCCGCGACGAGATGTGGCGCCGCTTCATCGATGCGCTCGCACCGCTTAAAGCGGCGGGCAAGCTTGGTGCGGTACTGTTCCAGTTCCCATCGTGGCTGATCAACAACCGCGAAGGGCGCGATCACGTGGCGCATTGCGCGGAGCGCATACAGGGGCACTGCATGGCGATCGAGTTCCGGCATCCGAGCTGGTTTCTCGCGGAGCGTCGCGCTGCCACGCTCGAATTCGAACGCGCGCTCGGTGCGGTGAATGTCGTAGTGGACGAGCCGGACGTAGCCGATACGAGTATTCCGTCCGTGTGGGAAGCGACGCATCCGTCGCTGGCGGTGGTGCGCCTGCATGGCCGCAACGCGACGAGCTGGAATCCGCGCGGCATTGCGCACAGTTCGGGGCGCTTCAACTACGAATACCCGGAAGACGAACTGGTCGATATTGCGGCAAAGATCCGCCGACTCGCGGAGCGCGTCTCGGATGTGCACGTCATTCTCAACACTAACAACGAAGATCAAGGCCCGCGCAACGCCCGCAAGTTGATGCGCGCGTTGCAGGCCGGCGGCGGTTGAGGTCAGGCGGGAATCAACGCGCCGCTGCGCCAGCGGCCTTCGCCGAGCAGTTCCAGTTCATGCGTGTGGAAAGCATGCAGCGTGCTGCGGTGGCCCACGCTGACGATGATGCTGTCCGGCAGAGCTTGCCGCAGCAGCGAGTACATCGCGTGTTCCAGCCCTTCATCCATGGCCGAACTGGCCTCATCCAGAAAGACCAGCCTTGGGCGCGCGATCAACGCGCGGCCGATGGCGAGCCGCTGCTGCTCGCCCAATGAGAGCACGCGTCCCCAGTCGGCTTCGTCATCCAGCCGTTTGACGAGATGCCCGAGCTGGCATTGGTGCAGCACTTCGGCCGCATGTTCCGGCGTTGCCGGCGTGGGCGAAGGGTAAGAGAGCGCAGCACGCAGGGAGCCCAGCGGCAGATAGGGTTTTTGCGGCAGGAAGAGCGCTTCGTCTAGCGGCCGTTCGACATGTCCGTCGACGTACGGCCACAGGCCGGCAACCGCACGCAGCAGCGTTGTCTTGCCCATGCCCGAGCGCCCCCGGATGAGCAGCGCATCGCCGCGCGAGAGCTGCAGCGACAACTTGCTGACGAGCGTATGTTCGGCCGGCGTGCGCACCGACAGGGCCTCGATCGACAGCGCGTCGCCGCGGCTGATGTCCGCCATCGGCAGCGCTTCGGCCATATCCATCGCATTGACGAACCCGGTGAGACGATCGAGCACCGCGCGGAAGCCGGCGAACTCATCGTACGAGGTGCGGAAGAACGACAGTGCGTCCTGTACCTGGCCGAATGCCTGCCCGGTCTGCATGACGTCGCCCAGCGTGATCTGCTTGGTGAACAGGCGCGGCGCCTGGATCAGGAAGGGGAACACCACCGCGATCTGGCTCACCGCCAGGTTCAGGCCCTGGAATTTCAGCGAGCGGTAGATGATGTCCCAGGTATTGCGGATAACGTCGGCGAAACGTCCGCGCAGGCCCTGCAGTTCGACCGCTTCGCCCCGGAAGAAGGCAATGCTCTCACCGTATTCGCGCACGCGGATCAGCACGTAACGGAAGGTGGCGTTGAAGCGTTCGGTGAGGAAGTTCAGCCGCACCAACGGATGGCCGACCCAGACGGCGAACACCGTCGCCACCAGGACGTAGATGTACACGACGAAGATCATCCCGCGCGGGATGTCGATCCCGAACAAGGAAAGCGCGCCCGACAGCCCCCACAGGATGATGGTGAACTCCACCAGCGAGACCACCGACGAGAGCAGTCCCGTCGATAGCGACAGCGTGCTGGTGACGAAGCTGTCCACGTCTTGCTGGATACGCTGGTCCGGGTTGTCGACGTTGTGCGTGACGAAGTCGGCGCGATAGTACGAGCGGCTGTCGAGCCAGCGGCGCATGAGCGAATCGGTCAGCCACATGCGCCAGCGGACCAGCAGCACCTGGTTGACGTAGAAGTTGAGCAGCGCGCGCACCACGTGGACGGTGGCCAGCACGCAGAACACGGCCATCATGAACCAGAATGCCTTGGCGTCGAGCGCCTGCATGGCGGCGTAGAAGCCGTTGTACCAGTACGAGAACAGCACGTTCATGCGTACGGCGAACAGGGCCATGAAGATGATCACCGCCAGCATGGTCAGCGGCCCGAGACTGCGCCGGGGGCTGAAGTAGGGCCACGCCAGGTGCCAGATCTGGCGCCCCCATCGCGTGTACTTGCCCAGCGAGTAAGTGACGGCCGCAAAGCCGGCCAGGCTGATGACAAACGTGCGCAGCAGCCACCACAGACTGTCCGCGAGTTGATTCGTCCAATCCATGTTCAGCACCTCTGCAAAAGGGGCATGCGACGGTATCGGTATCAGCCGTGGGCGGGGGGCTGCACGCGGCCGCGGGTGGTGAAGATGCGCTCGGCGTCGCGATGGGCGCGTTCGAGCGTGCGCATGTCGTCGTGCTGATCGTGGGGGACGAAGTACTCCAGATCCTGCGCGCGCATCACCATGCGGATCGCCGCGTTTTCGCTCACGTCATATTGCTCGGTGATGAGGGTGGTGACTTCGTCCAGATATTCTTCGTAGGTCATCGGCGATGCCCGGTTGCACGACGGGTTGGCACTATAGCCTGCCTCAATCGCGGGAGGTATGTAGGTTCCTGCCATTTATGTATCGGAAAGCTGCGACGCGAAGCCCGGTTGTTTCCATTGGCTGGACGGAAGAGGGCTGGCATCCCAGGCCGCAGTTCGCGTGAACGAAAAAGGGAGCCCTCGGGCTCCCTTGCTCGGCGCGCCTGGGACGATTACGTCGCGCTGGCGCTGCCGCTGCCGGTTTCGACCAGTGCGGAGAGGCGTTCCATGTCGAGCAGCCGCACGTGCTTGCGGACCACGTCGACGAGGCCCCATTCCTGCAGGCGATTGAAATTGCGGCCGACCGTTTCCACTGTCAGCCCGAGATGCGAAGCCAGTTCGCCGCGCGACATGCGCAGCACGAACTCGTTCGGCGAGTAGCCGCGCGCCTGCATGCGGCGCGACAGATCGAGCAGGAAAGTGGCCAGCCGCGCTTCGGAGCGCATGGAACCGAGCATCACCATCAGGCGGTGGCTGCGGATGATTTCTTCGCTCATGTATCTGAGGAGCTGGCGTTGCAGGCCGGGGCTCTGGCTCATGGGATCGCGCACGCGGCTGGACGGGATCATGTAGATCTCCGAGTCTTCCAGTGCCCGTACGCTGCAGCGGTGGAGGTTGTCCTGCATGCCATCGAAGCCGAAGACTTCGCCGGCAAAGTAGAAGCAAGTGACTTGTTCCTGCCCGCTTTCCGTGCCTACCTCCGTCAGGAAGGAGCCTGTGCGGATTGCATAGACCCCGTCAAAACGATCGCCGGCATGGAAAACATAGCGTCCGCGGCTGATCTTGCGATGTTGAACCATCTCCTCGTCGCCCTCGCCGTACGGACCGACGTCAGGCGGTTGCAGATCGATGTTGGCGGTTCGCTGCGAAATCGATGCATGGGTCTGCCAATCCACCTCTGTCTCCTCTTGTAGTTTGTTACAAAAGTTATTGTAACAATACATTTGATCAAACTGATCGAATAGAAACGTTGATGCGTATCGACTCACAGGAATTTACACATTTTTTGCAGTACAAAATCCGAGCTTGCTCAATAGGCGGCGTCTGAGACTGAAGGGAAGAAAACGCTATTTAAATCAATGGGATGATGGGTTTTGCTGAGTCATCTCGCTACATTGGCGCCGAAATATTCCCAGTGCTGAGTCAGTCTTGTGGATGTGCAGTGTAGGAGGTGTGGCCGGAGTGGAGATCCGGCTTGCCTGTCCCTGCAATAGGACGCGCCGTTGAAGATTGCCTGGCCGCCACGTGTCACTTTGGGCGGCGCCGGCGTTCGCGGCCGCCGCCTTGTGCGGCGACAGGCAACAAAAAAGCCGGCGTACCGGCTTTCTGCGTGAGCGCGCGCTACGGCTCAGGCCGGCGCGAGGCTGGGCGAAGCGGACAGCAGCTTGATCAGCAGGCGTTCGAATTCTGCGCGTTCCTTCGGTTCGAACACATCGAAGGTTGTCTGGGCGTGGCGCCGGATGATGGGCAGCGCATGCTCAACCAGAGCGATGCCTGATTCCGTGAGATGCAAATCGATGCGACGACGGTCTTCCTTGCAATGCACGCGCTCCACAAGCCCGCGGGACACCAAGTCGTCGATGATGCGGGTCATGTTGGTGCGGGTTTCGCCCGAGCATTCGGACAACACCGATGGATTGACGCCGCTTTCGCAGTCCGGCGAGCTGTACAGCATCAGCAGCACGTGGAAATTGTTGTAGGTGAGATCGGTGTCGCGCAGATCTTCGTTGATCTGCTCCTGCAGCATCTTGGCGACGTGCCGGATCAATTGGGGCAAGGGGCTGGTGGGAAGCCCCGCAGAGCATGGCAACCGCGCATTCGTGCGCTCCAGCCGCGACAGCATGTCGCCGAGCCGCGAGGCTTTTTCGTTCTGAATGCTCATACCGCTACTCCGAAATTATCGAATCATCGACAGTGCATTTTACAACTGTTTCGTCAAGTTACCGTTGCCAACGACCTGCTTTTCACAGGTTTTGACGCTCCTGGCGCTTTGTTTCCACCTGAATGGAAGACCCAAGCCGATTGGCGGCGTTTCGTCGCTCAGGCGGCGCGCGCGCCGCCAGGAGAGATGCGTTGCGCGCGCCTTTCGCAGGCGCTCAGCCTGCGGTCTGCTGCTCGTCGAAGCGGACTTGCTCGGCCGGGCTCCGCAGCAGCGAGCGGGCGGCCGGGGTGTCGGAATCCGACACGACCGAGTCGGCCTTGGCTTGTGCTGGCGTTCCAGCGAACACGTAGCCGTTGTTCGATTCGTCCTGTTGCCAGACGTAGCCTTCCGAGGCTTCCTGCTTGGCCCAGGCGGCATCGTCGGCGCGCTTGTCAGCGCGGGAGATGGTGCTCTGCTGGTAGATCTGGTCGGCCGGGAAGTCGTTTTCGGTCGGGGCGGCAACGGCGGTGCCGGCAACCAGTGCCAGGCCGGCGATCAGGGCAGTCTTGCGAAGGAACATGTTGTTCTCCTTGGAATTGGGGGAGGGGTCAGGGGTATCGCGCGTCACGCCGGGGGCGTGACGCGAGCGTTCGCGCTTCGATCAGCCGGCGGTTTGTTGTTCGTCGAAGCGAACTTGCTCGGCGGGGCTGCGCAGCAGCGAGCGGGCGGCCGGGGTGTTCGAATCCGACACGACCGAATCGGCCTTGGCTTGCGCCGGCGTGCCAGCGAACACGTAGCCGTTGTTCGATTCATCCTGTTGCCAGACGTAGCCTTCCGAGGCCTCCTGCTTGGCCCAGGCGGCATCGTCGG
>NZ_JBGVSA010000021.1:0-68602 GCF_041807905.1 Uliginosibacterium sp. sgz301328 | reverse complement strand
GCACAGCGAGACACACCCAATGAAGAGGCCCTAGCTCCACGCATATCGAGGTGTTTGCTATGGCCGGCCCCTTTTGAGCCGCCGAGCAACGCAGGCAAGTCAGGTTGCCCGCGTAGCGGGTCGGCGAGGACTGTCTGAGGAGCGTAGCGACGAGTTCCGCAGCCGCCTGACTTGACGAGTAGCGCAGGGGACCAGCCGCAGGCTGGCGGCGATGCAGGGGTCGCTTTCTTGGTGACTTCTTTGTCGATAACAAAGAAGTCACTCGCCCGCCGGGGCGAACTCCCGGCCGTCGGGCATCAGCAGTCGCGACTGCCCCAAGAATAGCGAAGCACTGCGCAAGAGAGTCCCCTCGGCGAGGCTACCGTCGAGCAACAGAGGCCCAAGCAGGAAGGAGCCATTCTCGCTGCACGCTGATCAATCCATTCGCGACTACTTGAGGCGCGTCTTCGGGGCGTCTGCGTCAGCACTTACGAACCGTTGGGAGGCGCATTGCGCCAACCAAGGCCGCGCCCCAAAAGCGGGCGAGCGCATCACCCGCCCATCAGTGAATCTCCGGATCTTCCGTCGGAGCCGTCCCTTCCAGGAAATCAAAATCACATCCCTCATTCGCCTGGGTGATGTGCCCCTCGAACAAAGCCCCATACCCCCGCGCATAACGCGGCTCCGGCGCTTTCCATTCGGCTTTCCGGCGCGCCAGTTCCCCTTCGTCGACCAACAGATCGAGACGCCGGGCCGGTACGTCCAGACAGATCAGGTCTCCGTCGCGAACCAGCGCGAGCGGCCCGCCGATCCATGATTCCGGCGCGACATGCAAAACGCATGCGCCGTAGCTGGTGCCGCTCATGCGGGCATCCGAAATGCGCACCATGTCCTTCACGCCCTGCGCCAGCAACTTCTTCGGGATCGGCAACTGTCCCCATTCCGGCATGCCCGGGCCGCCTTGCGGGCCGGCGTTGCGCAAGACGAGGACGGTGTCGGCGGTGACGGGCAGGTCCGGGTCGTCGACACGCACGGCCATGTCGTTGTAGTCGTTGAAAACCAAGGCGGGGCCGGTGTGGCGCAGCAGGTGCGCTTGCGCGGCGGGTGGTTTGATGACAGCGCCATCGGGCGCCAGTGAGCCGCGCAGTACGGCGATGCCGTCGCGCTCGACCAGCGGGTTGTCGAGCGGGCGGATGACTTCGTCATTGAAGACGTCTGCGCCGGCGATGTTCTCGCCCAGCGTATGGCCGCTGACGGTCGGGGTGTCGAGTACCAGCAGATGCGCGATGCGCGCCAGCAACGCGCGCAATCCGCCTGCGCAGAAAAAGTCTTCCATCAGGAAGCGGCCGGCCGGTCGCAGGTCGGCGATGACGGGGGTGCGCTGCGCCAGTGCGTCGAAGCGCTCTGCGGTCAGATCGATGCCGGCGCGGCGGGCCATGGCGACGAGGTGGATGATCGAGTTGGTCGATCCGCCCAATGCCAGCACGGTGGTCACTGCGTTGTCGAAGGCGTCGGCGGACAGGATGCGCGCAGGCGTGAGGTCTTCCCAGACCATGTCGACGATGCGGCGTCCGGTCTGTGTCGCCATGCGCGCGTGGGCCGAGTCCGCAGCCGGAATCGACGCGGCGCCTGGCAGCGTGAGGCCGAGCGCTTCGGCGGCGCTGGTCATGGTCGACGCCGTGCCCATGGTCATGCAGTGTCCGGGTGTGCGGGCGATGCCTTCTTCGACTTCCATCCAGGTGGGTTCGTCGATCTCGCCGGTGCGCAGCTTGTCCCAGTACTTCCAGGTGTCGGAGCCCGAGCCCAGCGTCTGCCCACGGAAGTGCCCGCGCAGCATCGGCCCCGCCGGCATGAAGATGAATGGCAGTCCCATGCTGAGCGCGCCCATGATCAGCGCGGGGGTGGTCTTGTCGCAGCCCCCCATGAGGACGGCCCCGTCGATCGGGTGCGAGCGGAGGAGTTCTTCGGTCTCCAACGCCAGCAGGTTGCGGTACATCATCGTCGTGGGCTTCTGGAATGGCTCGGACAATGACATCGCAGGCAGTTCGACCGGGAATCCGCCCGCCTGCCAGATGCCGCGCTTGACCTCTTCGGCCCGCACGCGAAAGTGGCTGTGGCATGGGTTGATGTCGCTCCAGGTGTTGACGACGGCGATGACGGGTTTGCCGGCGTAGTCGCCGCGCTCGAAACCCATCTGGGCGGTGCGGGAGCGATGGCCGAACGCGCGGAGATCCTTGGCGCCGTACCAGCGATGGCTGCGGAGCTGTTCGGGGGTCTTTTTGGTCATGGTATGACGGGATTGTGGCGGAACGCTGCGCCGATGGTGTCGGTGCGGGTCGGGCTTGTCAAACGCATTCTGGTGCGATGTTCGCCCGCCAAATAGTGGGTTGGTGCGGCTGCGATCGCCGATGTCGCAGGCCCCGGTGCATGTCGGCGCGTTGCGCTGCTCGCCATGACGTAGAATCCGGCGGTTGTTGCGGAGTGGGTTACAAATCGAATAGGTGTCAGGCAAAATCCGCCGAACGCTCAGCGCCTCGAGCACCTAAATAGGGAGACGACATGGCCGATTACCAGCCCGGCAAGAGAGCAGCAGGAGTCAATCGCGTCGATACGGTGTATGCCGGCATCATCGAAGCGATGTCCAATGGGGACTATCCGGAGCAGAGCCGCCTTCCGACCGAAACCGAACTGGCTCAACAGTACGGCGTGTCGCGGCCGACCGTGCGCGAGGCCCTGTCGCGGCTGCGCCTGGATGGATTGATCGCGTCTCGACGCGGCTCGGGCAGTTATGTGCTGCGGCGGCCTGATCGCAACATCAAGCGCTTCGCGCCCATCGAGAGCCTTGCCGATGTGCAGCGCTGCTTCGCTTTCCGTATCGCGCTGGAATCTGCAGCGGCCGGGCTGGCGGCTGAATTGCGCACGCCGCGCGACCTCGAAGAGATCCGCCGTGCCCTGGAGCAGCTCGACCGCGTGCGCGAGTCCGATCTCGGCGTGGACGAGGATCGCGACTTCCATGTGTCCATTGCGCGCGCCTCGCAGAACGTCTTTTTCGTTACGGCGCTGGAAATGATCGCCGATCAGATGCGCGTGGCGATGCAACTGTCGCGCAGCCTGTCGCTCGAAAAAAGCCGTAGCCGCCGCGAGCTGGTGCAGGCCGAGCATCGCGAGATCGTTACCGCCATCGAAAAAGGCTCGGCGACCGATGCCGCGGAAGCCATGCGCCTGCACCTGGGCAACGCGCGGCGCCGCCTGTTCGAAGGACCGCAATCGCAATAGCAGGCGCTGACCGGCGCCATGCCGGTCACTGAGACGACCGTCACGCAATGAAGTGGCGGCGATCGACATTCCCTCCCCGGAGCCGCACATGAACCCCCGCCGCCTGGCCTTGGGCCCGGAGTCCGCCATTGCGCCGCAGTTTCGATGCGCAACCGGCGAGAGCCCGCTATGGCATCCCGCCGATCAGGCTTTCTATTGGGTCGATATCCCGGCCGCCACCATCCACCGTTTTCGGCCGGCCGACGGGGCGATGGCGCAGTGGCGCCTGCCCGAAGTCGTCGGCTGCATCGCCCGCCGATCCGGTGCGGGCGAACTGATCGCCGCTTGCGAGCGGAGCATCTTCGCCGTCGATCTGGACGACGACGCGGGCGTGCGGCTGCGCAGGCTTGCCAGCTTTGATATGCCGCTGGCCGGCATGCGTTTCAACGACGGCCGTTGCGATCGGCAAGGACGGTTCTGGGTCGGCACCCACCTGACGGGGCCGCAACGGCGTGCCGTCGGCGAGATGCTGCGCCTCGACGGACGGGGCCTGCAGCGCACCGGCATCGATGGGCTTGCCGTGCCGAATGGCCTGGCCTTCAGCCCCGACGGCCGCACCATGTACCTGTCGGATGCCGCCGCCGAGTCGCGCACAGTATGGGCGTTCGACTACGACATCGATGAAGGCGTGCCATCGAACAGACGGGTGTTCATCGACATGGCCAGGTATGGTGGCCGCCCCGACGGAGCGGCGGTGGACGCCGACGGCTGCTACTGGATCTGCGCCATCGACGCTGGATGCGTGCTGCGCTTCACCCCGAGCGGCAGGCTGGACACGACGCTCGATCTGCCGACCCGCACGCCGACCATGCCCGCCTTTGGCGGCGCTGCCATGAGCACGCTCTTGCTCACATCGCTCGCCCGCAAGACGGAGAACGACGATTGGGCCGGGGCCGTGTTTCTTTCCGAAATGCCTGTGCGAGGCCTGACGGATGCGTTCTTTCGCGATAACTAACTAGTTAGAAGGCGAGTGTTGTACTTGCCTTGCGTCGTGTCAGATTGTGCTGCTGACGATAGCGATCTCTCATGCACGCAGAAGCCGTTTCTGATGTTTGGATCGTAAATCTCACTTGTATACAGGCTTTCCCTAGGGTCTTTGGGGGCCAGTTTTGAATCAATTTTGATAATTCGCAAAGAGGCGCAGTTTATGGGCGCGCGTAACAGTCTGTAAGGATTGTTTGCGGAAATTTTTCTGCACAATTAATCCGCGTCGCGTGGAGCATTGTGCGACACCCCCGCTTTTTGTGATGACCATGAAGCCGTGCAAGCGGCATTTGATGGAGACAAGATCGATGCGTATGAAGTATCTGGTGGCCGCCGTGATGGCCGTGGGTCTGGTGAACGGTGCCGTTGCCGCTGACAAGATCGTTCTCAAAGTATCCGAAATCTGGGGCGAGGATTACCCCAACACCAAGGCGCTGCGCTGGATGAGCGACCAGCTGGCCAAGAAGTCCAACGGGCGTATCGAACTGCAGGTCTACTCCAACGGTACGCTCGGTACCGAGAAGGAAGTGATCGAGCAAGTGAAGATGGGCGCGCTGGCCATGGCACGCGTGCCGGGCAACCTGATGAACAACATCTGCCCTGAAACCCTGGTGCCCAGCCTGCCGTTCCTGTTCCGCTCGGTCGACCATATGCACAAGGCCCTTGCCAGCCCGGCTGGCGAGAAGATCCTGCACTCGTGCGATGCCAAGGGCTACATCGGCCTGGCGTACTACGATAGCGGTACGCGTTCGATCTACTCCAAGAAGGAAGTCAAGACGCTGGCCGATACCAAGGGCATGAAGCTGCGCGTTCAGCAGTCCGACCTGATGGTGGCGATGGCTCAGGCCATGGGTGCCAACCCGTCGCCGATGCCCATGGGCGAGGTCTACACGGGCCTGCGCACCGGCCTGATCGACGCGGCGGAAAACAACTACCCGTCGTACGAAAGCGCCAAGCACTTTGAGTCGGCTCCGTTCTACAACAAGACGGAACACCTGATGAGCCCGGAAATGGTGATCTTCTCCAAGCGTATCTGGGACAAGCTCACGCCGGCCGACCAAAAGCTGATCGCCGCGACCGCCAAGGAGTCGACCGATGTTCAGCGCAAGCTCTGGGACGAGCGCGAGAAGCAATCGTATGACATCGTCGTCAAGGCCGGCGCCAAGATCGTCGACGTCGACAAGAAGCAATTCCAGGATGCCATGAAGCCCGTCTATGAAAAATTCATGACCACTCCGGAACTGAAGTCGCTGGTCAAGCAGATTCAGGACGTCAAGTAATTAACGCTGCCCAGTAAGCAGTAGCACGCCCGGCCGGGTTCTCCGGCCGGGTCTTTACCCCCCTTGTTTCAAGGAAGGATTCCGCAGATGTATACAAAGATCTGCGCAACGATCTCGCGCGTCTGTCTGAAGATCGCGACGGTCGGGCTCGGGCTCGTCATTCTGTGCGTGCTCTATCAAGTGTTCGGTCGCTACGTGCTCAACGACACGCCGACCTGGGCCGAAGCGCTGGCGCTGTTGCTGGTGCTGTATGTGACCATGTTCGGTACCGCCGTGGGCGTGCGTGACGCCGGCCACATCGGCATGGAGTCGCTGCTGGCGATCTGCCCGCAACCCTACAAGACCTGGCTGGAAATCTTCATCCACGGTCTGGTTGCGTTCTTCGCCCTTTGCATGACTTACAACGGTGCGTTCCTCGCGTCCGAAGGGATGGACATTCTCATCCCGACGCTGCCGCTGCCCGAAGGTCTCTACAACATTCCGATCACGCTCGCTGGCGTTCTGATCTTCATGTTCTCCATCGAACACATCATTGCGCTCGTACGCGGCACCGAGGTTGAACCGTCATGGCACTGACAATTCTCTGTTTGAGCTTCTTCGGCGCGCTTGTCCTGGGCGTGCCGGTGGTGTTCGCCATCGGTCTGTCGGCGGTGGCAACGATCCTGTACGAAGGCCTGCCCATGGCCGTGGTCTTCCAGAAGATGACCGGCGGCATGCAGGTGTTCACGTTCCTGGCCATCCCGTTCTTCATCATGGCCGGTGAGCTGATGCTGCTGGGTGGCATCGCCGAACGCATCGTCAACTTTGCCAAGGCGATCATCGGCCACGTGCGTGGCGGCCTGGGCATGGCGAACGTGGTGGCCTGTACGCTGTTCGGCGGCGTGTCCGGTTCGCCGGTGGCTGACGTGTCGGCCATGGGCGGCGTGCTGATCCCGTCGATGAAGCGCGAAGGCTATGACGCCGACTACGCGGTGAACGTGACGACCCACGCGGCACTGGTGGGCGCGCTGATGCCGACGTCGCACAACATCATCATCTACACGCTGGCGTGCGGCGGCATGGCTTCGGTGACTTCGCTGATCCTGGCCGGTATCGTGCCGGCGCTGATCCTGATGGTGTGCAACTTGGCGGCGGCCTATTACGTTGCCATCAAGCGCGGCTACCCCTCGGGTACGTTCCCGGGTTGGTCGCAGGTGTGGCGCACCCTGGGTTCGGCCATGCCGGGTCTGTTCGTGGTGGTGATCATCGTGGCCGGTATTCTGTCCGGCGTGTTTACGGCAACCGAGTCGGCCTCCGTCGCGGTGCTGTATGCACTGCTGCTGACCACGCTGGTGTACCGCAGCCTGACCTTCGATCAGTTCGTGAAGGCTCTGGCGCACACGGTGAAGAAGACCGGCGTGGTGCTGGCGCTGATCGGTATTTCGGCGACCTTCGGTTACTTCATCGCCTACTACCAGATCGCCGAAATGACCGGCAACCTGCTTGGCGCGATGACCAGCAACCCCTGGATGATCTTCTTCATGATCAACATCATCCTGTTCCTGCTGGGCACGTTCCTCGACATGGCGCCGACGATCCTGGTGTGCACGCCGATCTTCCTGCCCATCGCCATGAAGTACGGCATGGACCCGGTGCAGTTCGGCATCATGATGCTGCTCAACTGCGCGCTCGGCCTGAACACGCCGCCGGTGGGCACCACGCAGTTCATCGGTTGCGCGATCGGTGAAATCTCGGTCGAAAAGGTCATGAAGTCCATCCTGCCGTTCTACACGGCGCTGGCTGCGACCATGTTCGCCGTGACCTTCATCCCGGCCGTGTCGATGACGCTGCCGCGACTGTTCCACTAAGCGCGTAAGCGCTTGGCGACAGAACGCCCCGTCCTCGCAAGAGGCGGGGCGTTGTCGTTTGTGCGCAAGCCCGCTCCAAGGGCGTTTGCGGGCGCGTACTACCGGTAAACCCGTAATTTTTTCAAGCAGATATGCCCGATATGGCATGGCGCCATATCGGGTTTCTTTTATTTGTTCTGCTGATGGTCAAATAAACGTAGTTTTCCGTAAAAGGCGTGTTATCTTTTCGCCGCCTCGGACTTGTCAGTTTTTTGTGACGTTTGACGTCATGCGTTCTGACAACTCCGACTGAAGATCCCAACGGAGAGCAGCCGTACGCACGGCTGGTGGGGGTCCATTCGTTCTGGCAAGTCCTATCGAAGGAGACTTACAACATGATGCGTGTTTCAAAAATCGTCGCCGCCCTGCTGACCGTCGGTTGCATGGGTACGGCCATGGCCCAACAGAAGATCGAACTGCGTGCCTCCGACATCTGGGGCGACGACTATCCGACTGTGAAGGCGCTGCGTCACATGGGCGAACTGCTGTCGGAACGCACCAAGGGTCGCCTGTCGATCAAGGTGTACAGCAACGGTTCGCTGGGCAACGAAAAGGAAGTGCTGGAGCAGGTCAAGATCGGCGCGCTCGACATGGTTCGCGTCAACATCTCGCCGCTGAACAACATCTGCCCGGACACCATGGTGCCGGCACTGCCGTTCCTGTTCCGCTCCATCGATCACATGCACAAGGCGCTGGACGGCGCTCCGGGCGAGAAGATCCTGACCGCCTGTGAAAGCCAGGGCTACGTCGGGCTGGCTTACTACGACAGCGGTGCGCGCTCGATCTACGCCAAGAAGCCGATCAAGTCGCTGGCCGACACCAAGGGCCTGAAGCTGCGCGTGCAGCAGTCCGACCTGTGGGTGGCCGTGGCCCAGGCCATGGGTGCCAACCCGACGCCGATGGCGATGGGCGAGGTCTATACCGCGCTGCGCACCGGCCTGATCGACGCCGCCGAAAACAACATTCCGTCGTGGGAATCGGGCAAGCACTTCGAAGTGGCCAAGATCTTCTCCAAGACCGAGCACTCGATGGCGCCGGAAGTCGTGCTGATTTCCAAGCGCGTGTGGGACAAGCTGTCGCCGGAAGACCAGAAGCTGGTCAAGCAAGCGGCCAAGGATTCGGTGCCCTACAACCGCAAGCTATGGGCCGAGCGTGAAGAAGCTTCGCTGAAGATCGTGACCGCTGGCGGCGGCACCATCGTCGAAGTCGACAAGAAGCCGTTCCAGGACGCCATGAAGCCGGTCTACGACAAGTTCGTGACGAGCGATTCGCAGAAGGCTCTGGTCAAGGCCATCCAGGACATCAAGTAATTCAATCGTCGTAGCGTCAAGCCCGGCCAGGTTCTCTGGCCGGGTTTTTTTCAACGTTTCACGGAAGGACTCGCAGATATGTACACAAAGATCTGCGCAACGATTTCGCGCGTCAGCCTGAAGATCGCGACAGTCGGGCTGGCCCTCATCATCATCTGCGTGCTCTACCAGGTGTTTGGCCGCTACATTCTCAACGACACCCCGACCTGGGCCGAAGCGCTGGCACTGCTGCTGGTGCTGTACGTGACCATGCTCGGTACCGCCGTGGGCGTGCGCGACGCCGGCCACATCGGCATGGAGTCGCTGCTGGCGATCTGCCCGCAACCCTACAAAACGTGGCTGGAAATGTTCATCCACGCGCTGGTCGCCTTCTTCGGCACCTGCATGACCTACAACGGCGCCTTCCTGGCGTACGACTCGATGGGCTACAACATTCCGACGCTGACCGTGCCGGAGGGGCTGTACCACATCCCCATCACCATTGCCGGTGTGCTCATTTTCATGTTCTCGATCGAACACATCATCGCTCTCGCGCGCGGCACTGAGGTAGAACCAGCATGGCACTGACAATTCTCTGTTTGAGCTTTTTCGCAGCGCTCGTCCTGGGCGTGCCGGTGGTGTTCGCCATCGGTCTGTCGGCGGTGGCGACGATCCTGTACGAAGGCCTGCCCATGGCCGTGGTCTTCCAGAAGATGACGGGCGGCATGCAGGTGTTCACGTTCCTGGCGATCCCGTTCTTCATCATGGCCGGCGAACTGATGCTGCTGGGTGGCATTGCCGACCGCATCGTCAACTTCGCCAAGGCGCTGGTGGGCCACGTGCGCGGCGGCCTGGGCATGGCGAACGTGGTGGCCTGTACGCTGTTCGGCGGCGTGTCCGGTTCGCCAGTGGCCGACGTGTCGGCCATGGGCGGCGTGCTGATCCCGTCGATGAAGCGCGAAGGCTATGACGCCGACTACGCGGTTAACGTCACGACCCACGCGGCACTGGTGGGCGCGCTGATGCCGACCTCGCACAACATCATCATCTACACGCTGGCGTGCGGTGGCCTGGCTTCGGTGACCTCGCTGATCCTGGCCGGTATCGTGCCGGCGCTGATCCTGATGGTGTGCAACCTGGCGGCGGCCTATTACGTTGCCATCAAGCGCGGCTACCCGTCGGGCACGTTCCCGGGCTGGGGCGCGGTCATCAGGACAGGTGCATCGTCGATGCCCGGCCTGTTCGTGGTGGTCATCATCGTCGTCGGCATTCTGTCGGGCGCCTTCACGGCGACCGAGTCGGCCTCCGTCGCGGTGCTCTACGCGCTGTTGCTGACCACGCTGGTGTACCGCAGCCTGACCTTTAATCAGTTCGTGACCGCCCTGGCGCACACGGTGAAGAAGACCGGTGTGGTGCTGGCGCTGATCGGTATCTCGGCGACCTTCGGTTACTTCATCGCCTACTACCAGATCGCCGAACTGACCGGCCAGGCACTGGCGACGCTGACCAACAATCCGTGGATGATCTTCTTCCTGATCAACATCATCCTGTTCCTGTTGGGCACGTTCCTCGACATGGCGCCGACGATCCTGGTGTGCACGCCGATCTTCCTGCCCATCGCCATGAAGTACGGCATGGACCCGGTGCAGTTCGGCATCATGATGCTGCTCAACTGCGCGCTCGGCCTGAACACGCCGCCGGTGGGCACCACGCAGTTCATCGGTTGCGCGATCGGTGAAATCTCGGTCGAAAAGGTCATGAAGTCCATCCTGCCGTTCTACACGGCGCTGGCTGCGACCATGTTCGCCGTGACCTTCATTCCGGCCGTGTCGATGACGCTGCCGCGACTGTTCCACTAAGCGCGCAAGCGCCCAGGCGACAGAACGCCCCGTCCTCGCAAGAGGCGGGGCGTTGTTGTTTTGGGGCGTCGCCATTGTGCGCACGCGCTTCGCGCCGGGAACGCTTTCTTCTATGATCGCCGTACTTCCGACAAAGACATCTGGAGCCCCCCATGCGCACGCACCGCTTTCTGGCATTGCTGATCTGCCTGTCCGTCACACCGGCCTTCGCCGTTAACCTGGGCTTCATGCGGCGCACGCCCATGACTGAGTTCAGCAGGGAGGACACCCGCCTTTTCAACGAAGCGCTGACCGGCGTGCTCGAAGACACCAGCTTCACCGGCACGCGCGAGTGGGGGGCGCCGGGCTCGCAGGCGGGCGGCTCTATCACCGTGGTTCCCGACCCTTCGCTCAAGGATGGCTGCCGCAAACTGCGCGTCGCCAACCATTCGCGCACGCTGAGGAATGAAGGCGAGTACGTACTGTGCAAGCGCAAGGGCCAGTGGGAATTGGCAAATTGATATCGCCTGAAACGCCACTTCTGTTCGAGTGATGCTGCGCGCGAGGCTGTTCCGCCGCTACCTGTTCAGTCACCTTCTCTACAGTGGGCTCACCGTCGCGGTCGGTGTGCTCGGTATCACGCTGGGCGGCTACGCCATCGCCGGCCTGGCCAGCGGCATGGCGGCTTCCACCGGCGCGCTGCTGGTGAGCACTGCCGATGTCCCCTCGCCACGCGGCGACAAATTCCGCAGCATGTTCGCCAACTGGCTGCTGGCAATGCCGGTGGTATTCGTCATCGGCTACCTGCGACATTCGCCGGCCGCGCTCGCGGTGGCGATCCTCATCATGAGCTTCATCGGCGGCATGCTGACCGCATGGGGGCGGCGCGCCATTCCACACAGCGTGGCAGTGTTCATCGGCATGGCTTTCGCACTGGCCACGCCTGCCGGCGATTTCAACGAGCTGCTGCATCACACGCGTTTCATGCTGATCGGCGGCATCATCTACGTGGTCTATGCCACGGCCATGAACTGGGCACTGGCGCGCCGCACCAAGCAGCAGGTGTTTGCCGATTGTCTGCACGAATTTGCGGTGTATCTGCGCCGCAAATCGCGATTCTTCGAGCCCTCGACGCCCTTGCCGAAGGTCGAGATGGTGCTGCTTCAGCAGCAGGCGATCCTTGCCGAAAAACTGCAGTCGGTGCGCGACTTCATCTTCCGCCGACTGGATGACGATGACGGCTGGGCACTTGCCGCAGGCATGCTGGCGCTGCTCGATGCCTACGAGCAGGTGCTGGCCAGCCAGACGGACTACGAAACCATCCGGCGCAATTTTGCCGATGAGCCGATCATGGCGCTCATGCGCGAATGGACCGAGTCGGGCGCGGAACAACTGCTGCGCCTGTCGCGCGAGCGCATGGTGGGCATTCCGCCGGGACCGCCGTTCGACCTGAGCCGCGAAGAGCGCGCCGTGGTGGTCGAGCTCGAAGCCATGAGCCATCGCCTCGAAGGGCCTCGTGCCGCAGCGTTTGGCCTGCTCGACGGCCTGGTGCGCAAGATGCAGGCGGCCACGGCGAGCCTGGCGCGGCTCGATGGCACCTATCGTCACAAGGTCGACCGTTCGACGATGCCGAGCGAGCGCGAACTGCAACTGTTCGCCACCCGACCGCACTACAGCCTGCGCCCCTTGCTGCGCGAACTGAACCGCGGCTCACCGGTATTCCGCTATTCCGTGCGCGTGGCGCTGGCCATGGTCAGTGGCTTTCTCATGGCCTACGCCCTGCCTTATGCCTCGCACGGCTACTGGATCGTGCTGACCATCGCGGTCACCATGCGCGGCAGCTTCAGCCAGACCAAACAACGCCGCGCCGACCGCATGATGGGCACACTCATCGGCTGTGTGCTGGCCGCCATCGTCATCCGCTTTCTCACGGAGCCGGCCGCCCTTATCGGCATCGTGTTCCTATGCCTGGCGATCTCGCATGCCTTTGCCGGCGTGCGCTATCGCTACACGGCCACGGCGGCCTGCATCACGGCTTTGCTGCAGTTGCATCTGCTGGCGCCCGGCACGCCCTTCGTCATCAGCGAACGCCTGGCGGACACCGCCATCGGCGCGACGCTGGCGTACGTCTTCAGTTTTGTCATGCCCAACTGGGAGGCCCGCGCCATTCCGGGTCTCGTCGACGGCCTGCGCGACGCGTTGCGGGCGTACATCGGGCAGGCGCTGTCGTGGCAGCCGCGCGATTTTACCTACCGCATTGCCCGCCGCCGCCTGCACGATGCGCTCGCTGCACTGTCGCAGGCCGGGGTCCGCATGCGCGATGAGCCCGACGAACAACACGTGTCGTCGAGCACGCTCAATACGGTCACGACCACCAGCCACCTTCTCTACGCTCATCTGGCCGCTGTACGCATCCTGCTGGTAACGCGGACTGCCGAATTCGATCGCGCCCGCGCCGAAGAACTCCTGCGGCAGGGGCGCGAAACACTCCTGCTCAGACTCGACAACCACATCGTGCCGTCGCCGCTGGTGCCGGCCGCCAGCGCGGATGCCCAACGCGGCGACAGCGCCGAGCGCGCGCTGGAACGGCGGATCGAACAGGCCCTGCACGATGCCGCACCGCTGACGGGCGCGCTGGACGATCTCATCATGCAGGCGCGCAAGATCAACGAAGACATGGGCCTCATCTCGCGCCGCGTGGTTAATCACAAGCCGCGATAATCAATCCACTTATTCATCGTTCCCCTCCACGGGGGCGCTTTCGTACAGTGCTGGAAACGCAGCAGGATTTCCCTGCATGCGCATGAATGAATCCGGCATGGCAGGGAGCGCACATGAATACCACCACCGATACCTGGAAAGCGCCCGCGCGCGTACTGTCGCTGCCGGACCCTGACGCGCACGTGCTGTCGATCCGTGCCAAGGCGCTGATCTTCGTCGACCCGCTGTCGCGTACGCTGCTGCACCAGATCGAACAGGTGGCCGACAGCACGGCAAGCGTGCTCATCCAGGGCGAGAGCGGCACCGGGAAGGAGCTCGTTGCCCGCTATCTGCACGAACTGAGCGGGCGCACGGGCCCGTTCGTGGCCGTCAATTGCGGCGCGTTCCCCGAGAACCTCGTCGAAGCAGAACTGTTCGGCCACGAAGCGGGCGCGTTCACGGGCGCGCAACGCGCACGCGCAGGCTGGTTCGAAGCCGCGCATGGCGGGACACTGTTTCTCGACGAGATCGGCGATCTGCCCCCCGCAATACAGGTCAAGCTGCTGCGCGTGCTGCAGGAGCGCGAAGTCCTGCGCATCGGGTCACGCACGCCGACCCCCGTCGACGTGCGCCTGGTGACGGCGACCAACGTCGACCTGGAGCAGGCGGTGTCGTCCGGCCACTTCCGCATGGATCTGTTCTACCGCATCAACGTTGCGGGGCTGCGCGTACCGCCCTTGCGTGAGCGCCCGGGCGACATCGAACCGCTGGCGGCCTATTTCGCGCAGCTCTATGCCGAACGCCAGGGCAGCATCGCACCCGATTTCACGGTGGAGGCGCTGCGTGCGCTCGCTGCCTATAGCTGGCCCGGCAACATCCGCGAACTGGAGAACGTCATCCACTTTGCGCTATTGGTCTGCCGCAACCGGCTCATCACGCCGGCCGACCTGCGCTTCGTCGCCGTCACTTCACCGGGCGCCGCGACGGCAGCGCCGCTTGCGCCACCCAAGGCATTCGAAGCGGCATTGGAACGCTTGCTCGACGAAGGCGCGCCGCAACTCTTCGAGTTCATTGAATCGAGCGTGGTGCGCAGCGCCTTTCGCCTGTGCGGCGGCAATCAGGTGCGCACCGCCGAATTGCTGGGGATCTCGCGCAATGTGGTGCGCACGCTGCTCAAGCGTTACGAATTGATCGCCAACTGACTGCTGCAATACCAGCGACGATTGCTGCATTCGCAGCAGCGCGCTGCGCGCAAGAATGGCGACACCCGCGCAAGCAACTGATTCAAAACAACAAGCCCGCGTGGCACGAAGCCTGCCTGCAGAAGAGGTTCAGACAACGCATCGACCGGTGCGATGCTGAATGAATAACCGCATACAGAGAGAACAAGCATGAAGATCTTTGCTCGCATCCTGACCGTGGCCGCACTCCTTGTGCCCCTGGTCTCCACCAACGCAGCGGCGCAGGACAAACCCAAAGTCATCCGCGTCTACGGCCAGGGCGCAGGCTTTGGCAAGCCCTATGGCAATCAGGTGATCGGCGTGCTGCGTGATCGCGGTCTGCTCGAGAAAGAGTTCGAAAAGGACGGCATCAAGGTCGAATGGACCTTCGCCACCGGCACGGGGCCGGCCATCAATGAAGCCATCGCCAACGGGCAAGCCGACTTTGCCAACTACGGCGGGTTGCCCAATATCGTCGGCAAGGCGGCCGGGCTGCCGACCAAGATTCTGGCCTCGTACGGCATCGGCAACGTGTACCTGGCGGTGCGGGCCAACGCCGGCATCGACAGGATCGAGGACCTCAAGGGCAAGAAGGTGGCCGTCGCCTTCGGCACCATCAACCACCTTGGTTTTCAGCGATTTCTTGAATTAAACAAGCTCACGCAGAAGGACCTGAAGGTGGTCAACCTCAAGGCTGGCGACCAGGTCTCCGCACTGCAGGCGGGTACGGTCGACGCGGCGTTCGGCGGCTCGAACTTTCTCAACCTCGAAGACAAGAAGCTCGTGAAGATCCTCTTCGACACGCGCGGAGAGCCGTCGCCGGTGAATAACTTCGGTGCCTTTACGGTCACCGAGAGCTTTGCCAAACAGTACCCGGACATCGTGCGCCGCGTGGTGAAGAACTTTGTCATCGCTGCGCGCTGGGCGTCCGACGACGCCAATCGCCAGGAGGTCTTCAACATCTGGGCGAAGACGGGCATTCCGGCGGATGCATATGCCGACGATTTCCTGAACCAACCGCTGCGTGAACGTCTCAGCCCGCTCATCGACGATTTCGTGCTGGCGCGTTACCGCGAGGGCGTGGTGTTCTCGAAGGAAGAGGGCTTCATCCGCCAGGACGTCGACCTGACCCGATGGATCGATACCAGCTACCTCGACGCCGCGCTCAAGGAACTGAATCTGCAGAACTACTGGTCGCGTCGCGACGCCGCCGGCAAGGTCAAGAAGGGTTGATCGGTCATGCAGCCAGCCGTCCGTTCCCTTGCCGCCGATGTTGGCGCGGCCGAAGCGCTGATCGCGGCGCCAGGCGGCGTGGCGCAATGGACTTCGCCGACACGGTTGGCGTGGCCTGCGCTATCGCGCGTACTGCGCAGGCTCGAAGGACTCGGGCTGCCGATTGCCGTGCTGGTACTGTGGGCGATCGCCGCGCGCCAGGCGTGGCTGCCCACGCAGATACTGCCGCCGCCCGAGCGCGTGTGGGAAGTGCTCGTCGACGGGCTTGCCGGAGGCGACCTGCTGCACGCGCTGGGCGTGAGCCTGATGCGGGTGCTGGAAGGCTGCCTCATCGGGAGTGCGCTGGGACTGGCCTTCGGCGTGCTGCTGGCGTCCTCGCGCGTGAGCGAGGTGCTGTTGTACCCCACCTTCAAGGCGCTGGCGCAGATTCCCACCATCGGATGGTTGCCGCTGCTGATGCTGGTGTTCGGCCTGGAAGATGCACTCAAGCTCGTCATCATCGCCAAATCGTCCTTCATTCCGATGGCATTCAATGCCTTCGAAGGCGTGCGCGCGATTCCCGATTCCCTGACCGAAGTCGGTACCGTGTTGCGACTCAATCTGCGCCAGCGTTTGTTGCGGCTGGTGTTGCCGGGCTCGCTGCCGGCGCTGTTCACCGGGCAGCGGCTGGCCATCAGCCACGCATGGAAGGCGATGGTCGCCGTGGAGATCCTCGTCTCCACCGACGGCATCGGCGCCACCATGCTGGCCGGGCGGCAGTTTTTCCAGCTCGATGTGGTCATGGCCTGCATTGTGGTGATCGGTGTCACGGGTTTCCTCATCGACCGGGCATTCGTCTTCGTCGAACGCCGGGCGCTGCGCTGGCGCGTGGCGGGCAATGTGGAGGACCGCTCATGAACGCGCTGCACCGCACGCTGCTGTCTGCGCGTAGCTGGCTGGTGCCGGTGGCGCTGGTCTTGCTGTGGGAGGCCAGCATCCGCCTGCATTGGGTCGGACCGAACGTGCTTACCTCGTGGGCCGACGTGCTTGGCGCGCTCCGCACGCCGGAAGCCGCGGAGGTATGGCAAGGCTGGTTGTGGACCGTGCGCCGGTTGGTCAGTGGTGTGGTGTTGGGCGCGTCGGGCGGCCTCGCGCTGGGCATGCTGATGGCGCTGTCGGGGCGTGCGGAACGATTGATCGGTCCGAGCTTTCACGGTGTGCGGCAGGTCGCGCTGTTCGCGTGGATTCCGCTCATTACCGCGTGGTTCGGCAATGGCGAGTGGGGCAAGACGGTGTTCGTCGCCACCGCTGCGTTCTATCCCATGGCAATGGGCAGCATCGACGGCCTGCGTGGCGTGCCGCGCGCCTGGCGCGAAGTCGGCGCCGTACTCAAGCTCGGGCCGGGGCAAAGGCTGGTCCGCATTCTGTTGCCAGCCGCCGCGCCGTCGATTCTCGCCGGACTGCAACTGAGCCTGATCTACGGATGGCTGGCGGCCATCGGCGCGGAGTACATGCTGGGCGTGGGCATCGGGCTGGGCAACGTGCTCGAAGCCGGCCGCGAGCAGTTCCGCATGGATCTCGTGCTGCTGGGGCTGTGCGCGATCGGTCTGTCCGGCGCGGCCATCAACGCCGTATTCGATCGCCTGCGTTGCCACGTATTGCGCTGGCGGATCGCCGGTGCGGGGCGCGCCGTCTGAGCATTCGCGGGAGAGGTGGGCTGTCGCGTAAAATGCGCGTTTTATCGCGCGCCGTGCGCGAACCACCCATCATCGGAGCGCTCCATGTCCAGACAGATCATTGCCACCGCCAACGCGCCGGCCGCCATCGGCACCTATTCACAAGCCGTGGCGAGCAGCGGCAAGACGGTCTACCTGTCGGGCCAGATCGGTCTCGATCCGGTGACCATGCAATTGGCCGACGGGTTCGAAGCGCAGGCGGTGCAGGTGTTCGAGAACCTCAAGGCCGTGGCCGAAGCCTCGGGCGGTTCGCTGGCCGATGCCGTGAAGGTCAACATCTTCATGACCGACCTGTCGAACTTTGCCAAGGTCAACGAGATCATGGCCCGCTATTTCAGCGAACCCTATCCGGCGCGTGCCGCTGTCGGCGTGGCATCGCTGCCGCGCGGCGCGGTGGTCGAAGCCGACGCCGTACTCGTGCTGGGCTGATCGCAGGACTCGCGTGATGACGGTGCGCTGCGTGCGCCGGAGGTGCGCCAATGGGTGCGGCTGAATCGTCCGCCAGCGGCGGTGCGCGCAAGACCAGTGCGCTCGCTGGCCGGTTGGCCAAGCTCGGGCTGTACAACGACGACGACATCCTGCTGCATCTGCCGCTGCGCTACGAGGACGAGACGCAGGTCACGCCCATCGCGCAACTGCCGTTCGGCGATTCCGCCCAGGTACTCGGTACGATCGAATCGGCCGAGGTCATGCTGCGCCCGCGCCGGCAGTTTGTGTGCCGCCTGCGCGACGATACCGGCGTGATCACGCTGCGCTTCATCAACTTCTATCCCTCGATCCAGAAGCAGCTTGCCGTCGGCAATACGGTACGCGCCTTCGGCGAAGTGCGCGGCGGCTTCTGGGGCGACGAAATGGTCCACCCGCGCGTGGTGCCGGTGGTGGAAGGGCAGGAACTCCCCGCTACGCTCACACCGGTCTATCCCACCACGGCGGGGCTTGCCCAGAGCGCGCTGCGCAAGCTCGTCGAGCGTGCATTCCAGCGCAGCAGGCTGAACGATCCGTTGCCCGACGCATTGCGCGCGGCGCTGCGTTTGCCGGGCTGGGAGCGCAGCCTGCGCTTTCTGCATCAACCGACGCCCGGGACGCGGCTCGAATCGCTCGATGACCGCAGCCATCCGGCGTGGCGCCGCATCAAGTTCGACGAACTGCTCGTGCAACAGTTGTCGTTGCGACGTGCGCATGCGGAGCGCCGCGCGCACAGCGCACCGGCCCTGCCCCCGCGCGGCCAACTGACCGCCGGCCTGATCAACACGTTGCCGTTTGCATTGACTGGCGCACAGACGCGCGCGGTCAACGAGATCGCGCTCGAACTCGCGCAGCCGCACCCCATGCAGCGCCTGCTGCAGGGCGACGTGGGCAGCGGCAAGACCATCGTCGCCGCGCTGGCGATGTTGCAGGCGGTGGAAAACGGCTACCAGACCGCGCTCATGGCGCCGACCGAAATTCTCGCCGAGCAGCACTATCGCAAGCTCGTCGGCTGGCTGGCTCCGCTCGGTATCGAAGTCGCATGGCTGGCCGGGTCGCAGAAAAAACGCGAGCGCGAGGCGATGCTCGCCAAGATCGCCGAAGGCTCCGCCCTGATGATCGTCGGCACCCACGCGTTGATCGAAGAAACCGTAGCGCTTGAACGACTGGGGCTCGCAGTGGTGGACGAGCAGCATCGCTTCGGCGTGAAGCAGCGACTGGCGCTGCGCGAGAAGGTCGACGGACAACTCCCGCACATGCTGATGATGAGCGCCACGCCGATCCCGCGCACGCTCGCCATGAGTTACATGGCCGATCTCGATGTCTCGGTGCTGGACGAACTGCCGCCCGGCCGCACGCCGGTTCACACGCACCTGGTGGCGGATCGCCGTCGCGAAGAAGTGATCGCGCGCGTGCGCGATGCCTGCCATGAAGGACTCCAAGCGTACTGGGTGTGTCCGCTCATCGAAGAGAGCGAAACGCTCGAATTGCAGACGGCGGTTGCCACGTTCGAGGCGCTTTCGGAGGAACTGCCGGAACTGCGCGTGGGACTGGTACATGGCCGCCTTAAACCGGACGAAAAGGCTGCCGTCATGGATGCCTTCATCCGCAACGAGGTGCAACTGCTGGTCGCCACCACCGTCATTGAAGTCGGCGTGGACGTGCCCAACGCTTCGTTGATGGTCATCGAACACGCCGAACGTTTCGGGCTGGCGCAACTGCACCAACTGCGCGGGCGGGTAGGGCGCGGCGCGGCGGCATCGAGCTGCGTGCTGCTGTACTCGGCGCCCCTGTCTCAGAACGGGCGGGCCCGTCTCAAAGCGATTTTCGAGACTACCGACGGATTCGAGATCGCGCGTCGCGACTTGCAGCTACGCGGGCCGGGCGAGTTTGTCGGCGCGCGGCAGAGTGGGGTGCCGCTGTTGCGATATGCGGATATCGAAGCCGACGTCGACTTGCTTGAGCAGGCAAGGCAGGCGGCGGACGACATGCTGCGCGCTTACCCGGAGGCGGTGGAGGACATTCTCGGGCGGTGGCATGGTGGGCGGGAGTCGTTGTTGAAGGCGTGATTCAAGGGTTTCTTTTCACCAAGCACATCAACCCAAGCAACAACGTCTGAACGCTCAACACCGCGCGCCCGATGTGCCGTGCCATCGCTCCAAACGGAAATCACGCCACAGCAGCCGCCACGGCGTCGCGCCAGGCTTGCGGCTTGCCCAGATACTGCCCGGGCGATAGCACGCGCATGGCACCGTCACGTTCGAGGGCAAATGTTGGATAGCCGCCGCCGCCGACACTGCGGAGCAGAGCGTTCGATTCGCGGGCGTGCGCGGCGACCTGTGGCACGGCAGCTTCGAACTGGCGTTCGAAAGCGTCGACGTCGAGACCGATTTCCTCTGCAAGCGCTGCGAGCACGGCCTCGTCCGATACGCGTCGGCCTTCGACGTAGTGCGCGGTCTGAATCCGCGCCAGCATGTCCAGCCCGCCGCCGGTCAGGGCCTGTGCCGCGAGAATGGCGGCAATGGGCGGGTCGGAATCGAGCACGGCGGTGTGGTCGCGCAGCAGGATGTCGAAGTAGTCCTGGCCGAACGGTTGGCCCGACAGGGCCGAGATACGCCGATCGTGTTGCATGACGTAGTTGCGCAACTGCTCCGTCACGGGCTGCCGGTTCGCACCCAAGAACATGGCGCCGCCATGCAGCGCGACACTCACGCCGGGCAGGTCGCGCACCGCGCGCACCAGCGGAGCTGCGCCGTAGCACCAGCCGCACAGGGGGTCGTAGATGTAATGCAGGGTCGAGGGCATGGGGCTGCTCCGGCAATCGCGCCGAACGTTGGCGCGCTCGCCGACTATACAGGTAGGCCGCGGGAACTTCGTCATCGGCGTTTCACCGCAGGCGGGCACGATCGCGCGGTTCTTGAGAAAATGGCGCCATGAGTCTTCGCATTCCCCTGCATGGCCGCCGTGATTGCTGGCGTGCGCCGCCGCCCCCGCGGCCAGATCCCGTGCATCCCTGGCTGACCGATCCGGGGTCACTCACCGCACGCATTGCCGCTCGCTGCGAGCGTGTTTCGGTGCGCGTGCTGGCGCAGCACATGGACATTCCGAATGCTGATGAGGCCGCCTTGCTCGGCACGCGTCGCGGCGAGCGCGTGTGGCTGCGCGAGGTGTTGCTGCTCGCCGATGGTCGGCCGGTGGTTCATGCGCGCTCGTTGATGCCGCGTGAGCGCGGCTGGCGTTTGTTCGGCACCATCGGCTCGCGCCCGCTCGGGCATGCGCTGTTTGCCGATCCGCACGTGAGCCGGGGCCGGCTGACGGCGCGCCGACTCGATGCGCGCGATAGACGCTATCATCGCGCGATCGCCGTCGCTGAGTCGACGCAAGGGGCGACGCTGTGGGCGCGTCGCTCGCTCTTTACCCGCCAGTCCGGACGCCTGTTGGTGTGCGAAGTCTTTCTGGCATCGATCCTCGATCTACCGACATGAATCTCACTCAACGTCTCGACGCTTATGAAAGGCTGATGCGGCTGGACAAGCCGATCGGCATATTGCTGCTGCTGTGGCCCACGTTGTGGGCATTGTGGGCCAGCGGGGCCGGGCGCCCCAACTTCATGATCGTGTGGATCTTCGTCGTCGGCACCGTGCTCATGCGTTCGGCGGGCTGCGTGGTAAACGACTGGGCCGATCGCGATTTCGATGGTCACGTCAAACGCACTGCCAAGCGGCCTCTGATCACCGGTGAGGTGACCGGGCGCGAGGCGCTGATCCTCGCTGCCGTGCTGACCGTGCTCGCCGGCTGCCTGATCCTGCCGCTCAATCGCCTGGTGTGGGCGCTGTCCCTGGCGGCCGTGGCACTGGCGGCAACGTACCCCTTCTTCAAGCGATTCTTCGCCATTCCGCAGGCGTACCTCGGCATTGCGTTCGGCTTTGGCATTCCGATGGCCTACGCTGCGCAGCAGATGCAGGTGCCGCTGGTGGCGTGGGTGATGCTGCTGGGGAATATCTTCTGGGCCGTAGCCTATGACACGGAATACGCGATGGTCGATCGCGATGATGATCTGAAGCTCGGCATGCGCACCTCGGCCATTACCTTCGGTCGCTTCGATGTCGCGGCCGTCATGCTCTGCTACGCGGCCTTCCTGGGCATCATGGTGTGGGTCGGCACGGTGCTGTTCATGGGCTGGATCTATTACGCGGGACTCGTCGGCGCGGCGGCGCTGGCCGTGTACCACTACACCCTGATCCGCGACCGCAGTCGCGAAGGATGCTTCAAGGCATTCATCCACAACAACTGGCTGGGCGGGGTCATCTTCATCGGGATGGCTGCCGATTACTACGTGCGCGGCTACAGCGCGGCGCCGCTGCAATGATGAAGCTGCCCGGGGCTGCGGCGCACTTCGTCATGTGCTCGCTGGTGGCGGGCTGCGTGGCGCAGAATCCGTACTACGATCCGTCGCGCGCACATCATCGGGAAAAGGGATTCGCCAATACGTCGGGCGAGGCATCGGGCAGCCGTCTGCCTGCATGGGAGGTCTTGTGGCGCAACCTGCGTGGTGACTTCCGCCCCAAGGCGGAACCCGAAGGTGGCTACGAAAAATTCGTTGCCGACTGGTCGGTGCCGCTCGATGCCAAGGCTCTTGCCGTGACGCCTTCGTCCGGCAAGCGCGTCACGTGGCTGGGCCATGCCTCAGTGCTGTTGCAGACCCCCATCACCACCGTGCTGACCGATCCGGTCTACTCGGACCGCGCCGGCCCGACGTGGTGGCTGGGTGCCCGACGGCGCGTACCTGCGCCGATTACTGCCGAGGCGCTGCCACGTGTCGATCTCATACTGATTTCGCACAACCACTATGATCATCTTGATGTCGATACCGTGCGCCGCATTCATGCGTCGCAGGGCGACGCGCCGTTGTGGATCGTGCCGCTCGGGCTGAAGTCGTGGTTCGAAGATGAGGGCATCCGCAATGTGCGCGAGCTCGATTGGTGGGACAGCATCGAACACGCAGGCGTACGCGTGACGTTCACGCCCGCGCAGCACTGGAGCAAGCGCACCCCGTGGGACACCAACCAGTCGTTGTGGGGGGGCTTCATGGTGGAGCAGGCGGGTTGGCGATTCCTCTATACCGGCGACACGGGGTACTCGCAGGACTTTGCCGAAATCCACAGGCGGCTCGGCGCGGTCGATCTGCTCGCGGTGCCCATCGGCGCCTACGAGCCGCGCGACTTCATGCGTCCGCAGCACGTCAACCCGGCAGAATCCGTGCGCATCGCGCAGGACCTCGCAGCGCGCCGCGCCATTGGCGTTCACTGGGGTACGTTCGAACTGACGCAGGAATCGTTCGACGCGCCGCCGCGCGACCTGGCTGCCGCGCTCAAGGCAGCACAACTGGCGCCCGACTACATCCGCACGCTGCGGCATGGTGAGTCGCTGGCCATTCAGGACTGAACCTCATGCACTATCAGGATCTGCGCGACTTCATTACACAACTCGAATCACGCGGCGAGCTCAAGCGCATCAGCGTGCCGGTGGACACGCATCTCGAAATGACCGAGATCGCCGACCGCGTACTGCGCGCAGGCGGGCCCGCGTTGCTGTTCGAAAAGCCCCACACGCAGGGGCGGGCCCACAGCGTGCCCGTGCTGGCCAACCTGTTCGGCACGCCGCAGCGCGTGGCCTATGGCATGGGCGAGGATGCTGACTGGAAAGGCGCGCTGCGCGAGGTGGGCAAGCTGCTGGCTTTCCTCAAGGAGCCGGAGCCGCCCAAGGGGCTCAAGGATGCGTGGGAGAAGCTGCCCGTCTTCCGGCAGGTGATGAACATGTCGCCCTCCGTCACGCGCAAGGCGCCGTGCCAGGAGGTCGTCATCGAAGGCGACGCAGTCGATCTGGCGACGCTGCCGATCCAGCACTGCTGGCCTGGCGATGTCGCGCCCCTGATTACCTGGGGGCTGGTGGTCACGCGTGGCCCGCACAAGACGCGGCAGAACCTGGGCATCTATCGCCAGCAGGTCATTGGACGCAATCGCGTCATCATGCGTTGGCTGGCACATCGTGGCGGCGCGCTGGATTTCCGCGACCATCAACTGTCGCATCCTGGCGAGCCGTTCCCTGTCGCGGTGGTGCTCGGCTGCGACCCGGCGACGATTCTCGGCGCGGTCACCCCGGTGCCCGATACGCTGTCGGAATATCAGTTCGCAGGTCTGCTGCGCGGTGCGAAGACGGAACTCACCGATTGCATCGGTTCCGACCTGCAGGTGCCGGCGCGCGCCGAAATCGTGCTGGAAGGCGTCATCCATCCCGGCGACATGGCGCCCGAAGGTCCGTACGGGGACCATACCGGCTATTACAACGAGGTGGCCGAATTCCCGGTGTTCACGGTCGAGCGCATCACGCATCGAACTGCGCCCATCTACCACAGCACCTATACGGGCAAGCCGCCCGATGAACCCGCGATGCTCGGGCTGGCGCTCAACGAAGTGTTCGTGCCTCTGCTGCAACGCCAGTTCACCGAGATCGTCGACTTCTACCTGCCGCCCGAAGGCTGCTCGTACCGGCTGGCGGTGGTGTCGATACGCAAGCAGTACCCGGGCCACGCCAAGCGCGTGATGTTCGGCATCTGGAGCTTCCTGCGCCAGTTCATGTACACCAAATTCATCATCGTCGTGGACGAGGACGTCGACATCCGCTCATGGCCCGAAGTCATTTGGGCCATGACCACGCGGGTCGACGCCGCGCGTGATACCTTGATCGCCGAGAACACGCCAATCGACTACCTCGACTTCGCGTCGCCGGAAGCGGGCCTTGGCAGCAAGATGGGGATCGATGCCACCAACAAGTGGCCGGGCGAGACACACCGTGAGTGGGGCCGCGCCATCGCCATGGACGACGACGTCAAGCGCCGGGTGGACGAGATGTGGGCCTCGCTCGGCCTGCAGTAAAAATCAGTTCAGGGAAAGGAGAGCGGACATGCCGCAGGACGACGACAACATCATCGACGTGGAGCCTTCCAATCCAGGGCTGGTGCCCCTGCGTGGCGGCGGCGACGGGCTGGTGAAGCTGACCCACGTGATCTACGGCCTGCACACGCTGTCGGTGCTGATCGGCGTGACCACGGCGGCGACCATCGTCGGCAGTTTCGTCTTTGGGCTGCCGTCGATCCTCGCCGTCATCCTCAACTACATCAAGCGCGGCGACGTGCGCGGCACCTGGCTCGATAGCCATTTCAGCTGGCAGATCCGCACGTTCTGGTTCGCGCTGTTGTGGTGCGTGGTGATCGCCATCCTGATGCTCACCATCGTCGGCATCCCCGTCGCGCTCATCGGCCTGCTGGTCGTCGGCGTGTGGGTGGTGTATCGCATTGCGCGCGGCTGGCTGGTGCTCAAGGAGCGCCGTCCGCTCGATTCTTGAAGTCGCCCGCTGACCGTCCGGCGGTCATCGTGCGCAGCGGTCGCGTCGACTTCAATAGATGGGCGAGCGTCGCGATCGGACGCGTAATCAGAGCAGGCCCGACAGCTTGTCCGAGATCTCGGGCAACAGCGTGGCGCGCATGTGCGCCGTGGTCTGGATGCGCAGGCGTTCGACCAGCGCGTCGAGCTCGCCGGAAATAATCTGCGGCAGTTCGCGCGCAATCCATCCGTCGATGGCCTGCGCAATGTACGCATCCAGTTCGATGAGGCGTTCGCCCATCTGCTCGGAAGCCGCCTGTCGCGCTTCGCGGTGAATGGCGGCGATGGCTTCTTCGCTCGGCCGCGCGTTGGCCGAGGCTTCGGCACGGACAGCCTCGACCATGGCGGCGTGCTCGGCGGCAAATGCGTCTCTCGCACGTGCGACGGCCTCTTCGATGGCGCGTTCCTGCGCGCGCTGCATGTCGTCGCGTGCGCGTTGCACCGCGTCGTCGATGAGGATGTCGACCTGTTCCTGTGAAAGACCTTCCGGTGCCTGCTGCATGACAACGTCACGGGGTAGCCCGGCGATGGCCTGCCGCACGGTCGGCAGGTCGATCTGCTGGATGGCCGGGCCGCGCATGGGCGGCAACTCGGCGTCGTTGAGCAGGTCGATGGTGTCGGTGAGCGTGAGGTCGTCGAGCGCCTCGGACAACAGGATGTCGTCGTCCATGGCGTCGGTCAGCTCGGGCAGTTCGTCGTCGATCTCTTCGATCAGCAGGGGCAGATCATCGCCTGTCTGCGCGTCGGCGCGATGACGCCGGATCAGCGCATCGGCCTTCGAAATCAGCACGTCGTCCGCGTCGTTGACTGCCGGCATGGTCATTCCGTTCGGTTCAGGTCGTAGGCTTCGATGGCGTAGCCCTGTTGCTTGTAGTACTGCCAGCGGCGACGCGCCAGGTCGCGATCTTCGCCATCGCGCGAGACGACCTCGACCAGCAGAGCGTAACGCTCGTAATCGGCCGGCGGTTCCAGGCCGAGGTTGATCAGTACATCGGCGTGCGGCGCATTGTCGCCATCGCGGGCGAGCACGACCGGCGTGCGCGGCGCCAGCGGCGAGGCGGCAGCGACGTGCGGCACGAACGACAGCGGCTGCGCGCTCCACAGTGCCTGGTCGAAGCGGCGCGAAACCTCCGGATCGGGCGCGTAGACCACGATCCGCCGCCCCTGCTTCACCGCCTTGGTGGCGATGGAGCAGGCCGCCATCAGGCGGTTGGGGGCGTTATGGTAGAACTTGATTTCCATCGATGCCGGTCAGCGGCCTGCGCGAGCGATCAGGTAGCTGGTCAGCAGCGGCACCGGGCGGCCCGTGGCGCCTTTCTCGGCGCCCGATTTCCATGCCGTGCCGGCGATATCCAGATGCGCCCACTTGTAGTTCCCGGTGAAGCGCGACAGGAAGCACGCCGCCGTCACGCTGCCCGCGGGGCGGCCGCCGATGTTGGCCATGTCGGCAAAGTTGCTCTTGAGCTGCTCCTGGTAGTCATCCCACAGGGGCATGTGCCAGGCGCGGTCGCCGCAATCCTGGCCGAGGTCCTGCAGTTCGCGCGCAAAGGTGTCGTCGTTCGAGAACAGCCCGCTCGGGTGATGACCCAGCGCGATGATGCACGCGCCGGTAAGCGTGGCGATGTCGATGACGGCGGCCGGCTTGAAGCGTTCTGCGTAGGTCAGCGCATCGCACAGGATCAGGCGGCCCTCGGCGTCGGTGTTGAGCACTTCGATGGTCTGGCCCGACAGCGAAGTGACCACGTCGCCCGGCTTGGTGGCGGTGCCGCTGGGCAGGTTTTCAGTCGCGGGGATCAGGCCGATCACGTTGATCGGCAGCGCGAGTTCGGAGATGGCCTTGAAAGTGCCGAGCACGGACGCTGCCCCGCACATGTCGTATTTCATCTCGTCCATACCTTCGCCCGGCTTGATCGATATGCCGCCGGAATCGAAGGTCACGCCCTTGCCGACCAGCACGACGGGCGCTTCCTTGGCCTTGCCGCCGTTGTAGTGCAGCACGATGAAGCGCGGGGCTTCGTGCGAGCCGCGCGACACGGACAGGAACGAGCCCATGCCGATTTTCTCGATGCCGGCGCGATCGAACACTTCGACCTTGAGCTTGTATTGCTTGCCAAGCTTCTTGGCGGTGTCGGCCAGGTGCGTCGGGGTGCAGTAGTTGGCGGGCAGGTTGCCCAGGTCACGCGTCAGCGCCATGCCGCTGGCGATGGCCGCGCCTTGTGCGAGTGCGGCCTTGGTGGCGTTGTCGCTCTTGCCGACGAGCAGCATTTCGACCTTGGCCAGACGCTTGCTCTGCGACTTGCCGTCTTTCTTGCCGTAGGGCGCTTCGTACTGGTAGGTGGCGTCGAACAGCGCCTGGGCTGCGGTGCGTAATGTCCAGGGCAGATCGCGTGCGCCGGCGACGAAATCGGTGGCACACAGGGCCGCGCTCGTCGCACGGCTGCCCGCCAGCCACTTGCCGACGGCGGCCAGCGCGCTGCGCACGGCCTTGTCGGCGAATTCATCGCGCTTGCCAAGGCTGACCACCAGCACGCGCTCGGCCGCCACGCCCGGCAGTTCCGGCAGCGCCAGAAGCGTGCCGCTCTTTTCTTCGAGATCGCGCGCAACCAGGCGCGATAGCTGACCTGCGGTGGCCGCATCGATGGCCAGGCCTTGCGCACCAAGTGCGCCATCGGAAAAAACAGGGACCACGAGGGCGCCGGTCTTGAGCTTTTCGGGGGCGGAGGCTTTTATGCTAAATTCCATCGGGCACTTTCCTGTCAACGAGTTCTGGGAATCAGACGGCGGGCGCTCATCGATCCGCGGCAGCGGCCATTATTGCCCCGCCCATCTGGCGCCGTCAAAGCACACCATCCAACGACAATGATCTTCCGGCGCGCGGCCCTGCGCGAATTCGCCAGTACCGCGGCGGCTGTCTCGGCAGCCTTGGTCGTCATTCTGGTCACCATCATCCTGATCCGCCTGCTGTCGCAGGCCGCCGGCGGGCGTGTGCCGGCCGACGCCGTGGTGGCGCTGATCGGCTTTTCCGCGCTCAATCACTTGCCGGTGGTGCTGGCGCTGTCGACCTTCATTGCCGTGCTGTTGTCGCTGACCCGCAGCTACCGCGATTCCGAAATGGTGGTGTGGTTCGCCTCGGGCCTGCCGCTGACGGCGTGGCTCAACCCGGTGCTGCGCTTTGCCATTCCCGTGGCGCTGGTGGTCGGTGGAATGTCGCTGTTCCTGTCGCCCTGGGCGCAGGGGCAGGCCGCCGAATACCGCAAGCAACTGGAGAACCGTGACGAAGTGTCACAGGTTTCGCCGGGCATGTTCCGTGAATCCGCCTCGGCCCAGCGCGTGTTTTTCGTCGAATCGGTGTCGACCGACGACGGCAAGGTGCGCAATGTCTTCATCAATCAGACGCAAGCCGGCCACCAGAGCGTGACGGTGTCGGCCGAAGGCGTCATCGAACAGGCGCCCAACGGGGACCGCTTCGCCGTGCTGCTCAACGGTCGCCGCTACGAAGGCGAACCGGGCACGGCATCGTTCCGCGTGACGCGCTTCGACCGCTACGCGATCCGGATCGAGCCGCGCGAAGTCGGCGAGATCGAACTGACACCGAAAATCACCCAGACGCCCGACCTCCTTGCCCTACCGACGCCGGCCAACCTCGGCGAACTGTCGTGGCGCATCGGCCTGCCGGTGGCGACCGTGCTGCTGGCGCTGCTGGCGATTCCGCTGTCGTTCGTGAATCCGCGCGCGGGGCGCACCAACAACATGCTGTTCGCGGTGCTGACCTTCGCCGCCTACGTCAACTTCATGGGCATCGCCCAGGCCTGGATATCGCAAGGCAAGATGTCGCCGCATATCGGGCTATGGGTGGTGCATGCCTTCATGTTCGTGTTGCTGCTGGTGCTGTTCGGCTGGCGGCTCGCGCCTAACCTGCGGCGCTCGCAATGAGAGTCCTGCCCCGTTACCTGCGCCGCGAAATCGTCGCGGCCACGCTGCTGGTGCTGGTGGCGTTCCTGGCCCTGTTCCTGTTCTTCGATTTTCTCGGCGAACTGGATGACGTCGGCCGCAACGGCTACACGCTCAAGTACGCGGCGATCTTCGTCCTGTTGTCGATCCCGAGCCGCGCCTACGAGGTCATGCCCATCGCGGTGCTCATCGGCACGCTGTATGCCCTGACCACGCTCGCGCGCAATTCCGAGCTGACGGTGATGCGCACGTCCGGCGTGTCGATCATGCGGCTGCTCACGTCCCTCATGGGAATCGGACTGATCTTCGTCGTTACGACGTTCGTGCTCGGCGAGGTCGTCGCGCCGCCGCTCGAACGCGTCGCGCAGAAGTGGCGCCTGCGCGGCACCACCACCACGGTGCCACAAGAATTACGCAGCGGCCTGTGGGTGCGCGACGGGCGTCTGTTCGTGAATGTGCAGCGCGCGCAGCCGGATGCGGGTCTCGAAGGCGTCAAGCTCTACGAGTTCGACAACGAGCACCGCCTGCTCTCGATCAGCCTGGCCGCCAAGGGCGAATACTCGGCGGGCACTGGCTGGACGCTGGAAGACGTCGTGCAGACGCGCTTCGAGGGCGACCGCATCAGCGTGCACAAGATGCCGCGCCTGCAGTGGGAGTCCGAACTCACGCCGGAGATGATCAGCGTGGTCATGATTACGCCAGAGCGCATGGCGATCCGCAGCCTGCACAACTACGTGCGCCATCTGCAGGAAAACAACCAGCGTACCGGCCGTTACGCCGTGGCCTACTGGAAGAAGATCGTCTATCCGTTCGCCTCGCTGGTGATGATGGGGCTGGCGTTGCCGTTCGCCCTCGGCAACCAGCGTTCGGGCAACGTCGGCGCTCGGGTGCTGCTCGGCGTCATGCTGGGCATGTTGTTCCACCTGCTCAACAGCCTCTTCTCCAATCTCGGAGTCATCAACAGCTGGCCGCCGTTTGTGAGCGCGGCCGCGCCCAGTCTGATGTTCCTGGCGCTGGCCGTGGGGCTGCTGCATAGCGTCGAGCGACGATAGCCAGGTGCGCGGCGGGCACGCATACGTGTCCGCCTGCCACACCATCCGGCCACGGTTCGGCCTTCAGTCGTCGATCGACACACGCTCGCTCGAGCGCCACAGGAACCACGAAATCCCCAGGCCGGCCGAGTAGTTTTCCTTGCGCGTGACCAGCGGGCTGTCTTCGAAGACAGCCCCGCGCACCGTCGAGGCGCGCACGAATCCGCCGATCCAGAATGTGTTGAAGCGCCGCGTCAGCGAAATGGTGGCCTGCATGCCGCCGTAACCGGCGTCCGGGTCGTAGGCCGGGCGGTCGGGGCGGGCGTACTCTGGTTTGACCTGGTAGGCGTAGCGGTTCTGGCGCTGGTTGCCGAAGTACGGGCCGCCCGACAGGCCGAGATCCCATCCTCCGTGCCGGACGCGCAATGCCAGCGAGGGCGTGAAGACGACGCCCGCGTTGCGAATCGTCCAGTCATCCACCGCCAGCACCTGCCGCACGGGCAGGCGCAGATCGAGCCGAACCGGGTCGTTCCTTTCGCCGACAAGGCGGATGATGGCCTGCGGGCCGAATTCCACCGTCGGCGCGAGGTCCGGCATCCCTTCGCGCGTCGGGTTGTCGCTGCTGCGCACGGGCACGCCGGCAGCCAGGCTCAATTCAATGTTGAGCCGGCCGCGATCGTACAGTTCGGCGCGCGCGCCGTCGCGATCGGCCCGCACGATGCGGCCGCGATAGACGAAATACGGTAATGGCAGGACGTAGCCGCGTTGCTCGGATGAGCCGCGATAGTCGGGCAGGGTCAGGGCCAGGGCGCCGAAGCCGATTTCCCATTTCGGCAGTTCAGCCGCCGTGGCGCAGGTCCACGGCAATGCAAGGGTGAGCGCCAGTGCGGGCAGGCGGCGCGACAACGTGATCATCAAATGTCAGCGGAATGTGGAGCAGAAGAGCGCGCATTCTACCCAGTTGCGCTGACACCGTTCGCTGCATCGACCGGCCCACCCGTCGCCGCGGCGTCGCCATCATGAGGAAGTGCTTGGTGGGCGCCCACGGCGGGGCCATAATTGCGCGCGATGATGCTGCTGCGAACCACCTGTTATTTGTTGCTGGCGCTCGATGTCGCGTTGCTCGGGCTGGCCGCTGCGCCCGTTGCGGGCGTGGCGTTGCCGCGTGCCGGCGACAGCGAGCCCGAGCGTGTGGCCAACCAGCTCCATCCGGAACGCATCCGGGTATTGTCCGCCACCGCCGAAGGCGTGGTGATGGCGTCCGTGGCGAGCAGCGCCAGCAGTGCTTCCAGTGAGCCCGCGCAGGTCGATGCGCCTTCCGCCCCGGTGGCGACAGCCGAGCCGGACGGCGTGCCGGCACCCGTGTGCGTGGCCTATCGCGGGCTGTCGGGAGACCAGATCCAATTGCTTTCTTCGGGCGCCAAGGCGCAAGCGGTGACGGTGCGCGAGATCAATGCCCCCGCGGGTACGACTTCGTGGTGGGTGAATATCCCGCCGCAAGGTGGCAAGGAGGCGGCAGAGCGCCGCACCGACATTCTGCGCCGCAACGGCGTGCAGGATTTCTTCGTCGTGCAAGAGAGCGGCGCGACCCAGTACGCGATTTCGCTGGGGTTGTTCCGCAACGAAGCTGCCGCCAAGCGCCAGCTCGAAATGCTTCAGTCCAAGGGCGTGACCACCGCCCGCATCACCACGCGCGAGCCGCGCGACAGCACACGAGTGGAACTGACCGGCCCGGCGGCCGTGCTCGAACGTCTCGGCAACGAACTGGGCGGCAAGCTCAAAGGCGCCGAAACCGGCAAGTGTCAGGTGGGGTGATGCGCCCGTTCACAGTTGGCCTCACCGGCGGCATCGGCAGCGGCAAGTCCGCAGCGGCCGATCTGTTCGGCGGGCTGGGCGCGACCGTCGTCGATACCGATCTGATTTCCCATCAACTGACCGGCCCCGACGGTGCCGCCATGCCGGCCATCCGTGCGCATTTCGGCGACGGCGTGGTGCGCGATGACGGCGCGCTCGATCGAGCTGTCATGCGCCAGCGAGTGTTCGCCGATCCGGCGGCCCGCGCCGCGCTCGAAGGCGTATTGCATCCGATGATCCGCGCCGAAAGCGAACGCCAGGTGCTGGCCGCGCAGGCGCCGTATGTCATCCTGGTCGTGCCCTTGCTGATCGAATCGGGGGTCTATCGTGAACGGTGTGACCGCATTTGCGTGGTGGACGTCCCCGAGTCCGTGCAGGTGGAACGCGTGGTCAGTCGTAGTAGTCTTACCCCGGACGAGGTGCGCGCGATCATCCGCGCTCAGACGAATCGCAGCACGCGCCGCGCAGCGGCGCACGACATCATTGACAACTCGTTTGATTTTGATAGCTTGCGGTCTCAGGTCGAAAGCCTGCACGCGCGCTATCTGGTCCTCGCGGCCGAGCGCGTGCGTTGATGGTCCGCGCAAGTCCTGCCTGATGCGTGTCGCATTGCCTTGAATTCCGGGTGCGTGACGCGAACGGATTGCGCGTTACCATTGAAAATTGCGCAGGGCAGGCAACGAGCCGCCTTTTTTGCAGTCCCGACACTGGCCGGTGTGTGGTGATTACCTACGAATATCCTCTGAGCGAGCGCATTCGCACGCTGTTGCGTCTTGAAGACCTGTTCGACAGGGTGCTTCATTTTTCGCTCGCCGACGGCTCCTATGAGCATCACACCGCGCTGCTGTC
Source organism: Uliginosibacterium sp. sgz301328 (assembly GCF_041807905.1). NCBI lineage: Bacteria > Pseudomonadati > Pseudomonadota > Betaproteobacteria > Rhodocyclales > Zoogloeaceae > Uliginosibacterium > Uliginosibacterium sp. sgz301328. Next base: position 35,571 of record NZ_JBGVSA010000021.1, on the reverse strand, counting down.
GCTATTCGAGATTCTCGAAGTCGCTGGCCGCGCGGATCTCAAAGTGGATCTCGTGCAGGAACTGGAGCGACAGCGCCAGATCCTCTACGCATTCCGTGACAACCCGCAGATTTCCGAAGAAGCCCTCTCGGGCGCGCTGCGCGAAATCGAACAAGCGAGCGCGGCGCTGTTGGCCATTGCCGGCAAGGTGGGGCAATACCTGCGCGAGAGCGAATGGCTGATGGCGATCCGTTCACGCTCGGCGATCCCCGGCGGCGTATGCGAATTCGATCTGCCTTCGTACCACTACTGGCTCCATCGCGAGCCGGCCGAGCGTCGCCAGGATCTGCAGGGGTGGATGTCGCCCATGCTGCCGATCCGCGATGCGTTGGGAATCGTGCTGCGCCTGCTGCGCGCCAGCGGCCGCCCCGAGCAACTCGTTGCCCGACGCGGTGCATTCCAGATGATGATGGCGGGCCGCAACGCGTTGATGGTGCGCGTGCGGGTGCCGCGTTCGGACGTGGCGGTGCCCGAGATCAGCGCCAACAAATATGCGTTCAACATCCGCTTCATGGAGCCTGACATCGCCGCCCGCCCGCATCAAGTGGACAATGATGTCGACTTCGAACTGACCTTCTGCAATCTCTAGCCGCGGGACGGGCTGGCGCGCCGCGTTTCAGTCCTTGCGCGCGGCCATCACCGCGACTTCCACCCGCCAACCCGGATGCGCCAGCGCCGGCACCTGAACGCAGGCGCGTGCCGGGGCGGTGCCGATCGGCACCCAAGCCTCCCAGACTGCGTTGAAAGCGTCGTAGTCGTTCATGTCGACCAGATAGATCGTTGCCATGAGCATATGGCCCAGGCCGCTGCCCGCCGCCTTCAGGGTGCGCTCGAGGCTCTGCATGAGCGCCTGCGCCTGGTCGGCGACAGTGCCGACCTCGCTCGGCGGGACTTCAACGGCGTGGACGATGCCATTGAAGATGGTGGCATCCGAATAGCGTGCGGTGGTGTTGATGCGCTCGATCATGGCGCGCTCCGGTTCAGGATGGTGTCGAGGATGCTCGTGAAGCGTTCGCTGCCCATGAAGCCGACCACGCGGGTGTTGGTCACTTCATGGCCGGCGGCGTCGAAGAATACGATGCCCGGAGGGCCGAACAGGCCAAAGCGCCGCAGCAGTTCGCGGTCGTGCTCAGTATTGGCGGTGACGTCGGCCTGCAGCAGCACGAACTGCGCCATGCGTGCGTTGACCTCTGCGTCGGGGAAGGTATATCGCTCCATTTCCTTGCACGACACGCACCAGTCCGCATAGAAATCCAGCATCACCGGTTTGCCACCGGCAGCCCGGATGCGTGCATCCAGTTCAGCCACGCTGGCGATGCGTTCGAAGCGCGCCTCGTGGGCAACCGTCTGTCGCGACTGGAACGCCGCGAGCGGGCGAAGCGGGTCGCGCGAGCCGGCCACGGCGCCCACAAACACAGTCACGCCCGCCACCAGAACGAGGATGCCGGCCCCCTTGAGCAGCCGTTGCGCGCCTGTCGCGCGGGGCGGCAGGCTGTCGAGCGCCCGCAGGAAGACGCCGGACAGCACCAGCAGGATGGCCCACGCAAACATCGGCACGGCTGCCGGCACGACTGGCGACACGAGCCAGATGGCGGTGGCCAGCAACAGCACGCCGAACAGGCGCTTGATGCCTTCCATCCACGGGCCGGGCCTGGGCAACCAATGACGGGCGGCAACGCCGACGACGACCAGCGGTGCGCCCATGCCCAGCGCCAGTGAGAAAAGTGCGGCCGCGCCCAGCACCGCGTTGCCGCTTTGCGCGATGTAGAGCAGGGCGCCCGCCAGTGGCGCAGCCATGCACGGGCCGACGATGACTGCCGAGAGCGCGCCCATCAGCGCAATGCCGCCGACCGAGCCGCGTTGCCGGTTGGCCGCCCCGGAGAGCCGGCTCTGCAGGCTGGCCGGCAGTTGCAGTTCATACAGGCCGAACATCGACAGCGCCAGCGCGACGAAGATCAGAGCGAATGCGCCGAGCACCCACGCGTTCTGCAGCCAGATCGCCAGCAGCGTGCCGGAAAGCGCGGCTGCCACGCCCGCCACCGTGTAGGTGACCGCCATGCCCAGCACGTACGCGACCGACAGGGCCGCGGCGCGCCCTCGCGAGATCGCGTTGCCGTGACCGACGATGGTGCCCGACACGATCGGGATCATCGGCAAGACACAGGGCGTGAAGCACAGCAGCAGTCCGAAACCGAAGAAGCTCGCCATGGCCAGCGCGAGATTGTTCGACGACAGCAGCCGGGCGATGCGGCCCGCGTCGTCGTTGCCGGTGTCTGTCGAATCTGTGGCCTGCATGCTGGCGCCGGGCACGTCCATCTGAGGCGCTGCGCGGTTCATCAGCACACCGAGCGGGTCTGCGTGCTGCGGCTCGCTGGCCGCCACGCTCATGGCCGCCAGCCGCAGATTGGTCTTGAAGGGCGTGGGCGGGTAGCACACGCCAGTGTCGGCACAGCCCTGCGCGGTGACGGTCAGCGTGAAGTCGTGCCCCAGCGGGGCCTCAACGGGGATGCGGAGGATCGTGGGCCCACGGTAAACCGTCTGTTTGCCGAAGAATTCGTCTTCGTGGATTTCGCCGCCAGGCGGGAATTCTGGTTGCCCTGCCGTAGCGCCATCGGCAGCGATGCGGGTGCGATCGCGATACAGGTAATAGCCGGGCTGCACGTCAAAGCGCACTTCCACGGCGGTTTCGCTGATGGCGCGTGCCGAAAACCGGAAAGCCTGCTCGGGCGGCAACGGGTCTGCCGCCCCGTGCGCGAGCAGAGTGAACAAGGACAACAGCAGGGCGGCAAGCCCGTGCGGCAGGCGGAAACGCATGTCAGGTTTTCAGTTCGTGTCGGGTGGCGCGGTTGCATCGCAGGATTGCAGCACCCACGCCAGATACTGCGGCAGACCGCCCGCCACCGGAATGGCGACGATCTCCGGCACCTCGTACGGGTGCAGTTCGCGGATCAATTCCTGCACAGCGGGGTAACACTGTGCCGTGGTCTTGATGGTCAGCGGCACTTCGACCGCTTCTTCCACCGTGCCGTTCCATGTGTAGATCGACCGGCACGGCGAATGCACGTTGATGCAGGCGGCCAGCCGGCGTTCCAGCAGCGCATGGGCGATCCGGCGCGCGACAGTCTCGTCCGGAGTGTTGCTGATGACCAGCAGCGTTTGATCGGCGGACATGGGGCCTCCTTTACTTCAGCAGCCGGCGGCGGATGAGGGCCCGCGCCACCACCAGCCCGCCCGCCGCGTAGAGCGCCAGCACCAGCACATGCAGCCACAGGTCCGGGTTGGGCGTGCCGAGCAGTGTCGGGCGCACCGCGCCGATGGCGTGCAGCAGCGGCAGCCAGCCGGTGGCTGCGCGCAGCATCGCCGGCAACTGGTCGACCGGAAAGAACACGCCTGACAACATCGCCATCGGGCTGATGAACAGGGTGAAGTAGTACATGAAGAAGTCGTAGCTCGGCGCCAGCGAGGTGGCGACCAGGCCGAGCCCGGCAAAGGTCAGGCCGATGAGCGCCACCAGCGGCATGGCAGCCAGCGCGTGCGTCCATGGCGTGAGCCCGAAGGCCGCGATGACGATCAGGATGGCCGCGCCGGAAAAGAACGCCTTGGTGGCCGCCCAGCACATCTCGCCGACGATCACGTCGTCGAGCGACATCGGCGCGTTCATGATCGCTTCCCACGTTTTCTGCACGTGCATGCGGGCGAAGCCCGAATACAGCGCCTCGAAGGTCGCGCCGTTCATGGTCGAAAAGGCCACGGTGCCGGTGGCGAGGAAGGTCAGGTACGTGACGCCGGCCACTTTGGGCAACAACAGGCCAAGCCCCAGCCCGAGACCAAGCAGGTAGATCAGCGGGTCGGCCAGGTTACCGAGCAGCGACGGAACGGCCAGCCGCCGCCAGACCTTTACGTTGCGCAGCCATACGGCGTACGCGCGCGATGCAGACAGTTCGGGTGGGTGAAGCAGCGTCTTCATTGGGGGCTCCCGGCGGTCCGGCCTAGCTGTCGCGCAGCTCGCGCCCGGTCAGCTTGAGGAATACGTCTTCGAGATTGGCGGGCCGGTGCAGGTAGCGCAGGCCCGTGCCGGCGAGGTGGTCGAGCAGCGCGCCCGGTTCGTCGATGTAGCAGAAGGCAGTCTCACCGCTGATCTCGAAGCGCCGCGAGAACGCCGCCGCGTGGGCCGTCGCCCAGGCCGGCGCGCCGCCGGTGTGCTCGGCCCAGTCTCCGAACACTTCCACCACCTGCGGTTCGATGTGTTCGGCGATAACGTCGCGCGGCGTGCCGATGGCGATGATGCGGCCTTCGTCGAGGATGGCGATGCGATGCGCCAGCCGTTCGGCTTCGTCCATGAAGTGCGTCGTCAGCAGCACCGTCTTGCCGTCGGTGATCAGCCCCTTGAGGCGATCCCAGATCAGGTGGCGTGCCTGCGGGTCGAGACCGGTGGTGGGTTCGTCCATCACCAGCAGTTCCGGGTCGTTGATCAGCGCCCGGGCCATGGTCAGCCGCCGCTTCATGCCGCCGGAGAGCGCCGGCACCTTGGCGTCGGCCTTGGCCTCCAGCCCGGCGAAGGCCAGCAGGCGCGGGATGCGCTCACGTGCCTGGTCCGGCGCGATGCCGAAGTAGCGCGCGAAGACTTCGAGGTTTTCCGCCGCCGTGAAGTCCGGATCGAGGCTGTCGGTCTGGGGGACCACGCCGACCCGTTGGCGAGCCTGACGGGCGTGGTCCGGTACCGATTCGCCGACCAGTTCGATGCGCCCGTCGGAAGGCATCGTCTGCCCGAGGATGCAGCGGATGGTCGTGGTCTTGCCGGCACCGTTCGGGCCGAGCAGGGCGAAACACTCGCCCGGCACCAGCGAAAAGCTCACGCCGCGCACCACTTCATGGTCGCCGTACGACTTGCGCAGTCCCTCTACCACCAGCGGGCTGCGCTGTCGGGTGACCGGGCGTTCGAGCGCGTCGTTGGGGCGATCCATGTCCGTCACACCGGCAGGGTGTTCTGGAAGCTATCGCGCTGGGCCAACCGATCGGCCAATGCGGCGAGCGCCGGGCGGCCGTTGCGCCAGTCGTCGTGGATCTGGCGGAAATCCAGCCAGAACACCGCGCAGCCGAATGCGATGTCGGCCAGCGTCATCGACGGGCCGGCCAGCCATTCGCCCTTCGCCGCACGTTGTTCGAGCGCATCCAGCCCACGCACGACCTTGGCGCTCTGGCGGTCGAGCCACGTCGCGACGCGAATCTCCGCCGGGCGCTGCAGCTCCATGCGGATCGCCACGGCGGCGTCGAGCGTGCCGTCGACGAGCGCTTCGACCTGCCGCACGCGCAGGGCGTCCAGCGCATCGGCCGGCAGCAGCGGACGGTTGCTGAAGCGCATTTCGACGAGGCTCGCCACCACCGGCGAATCGAAGAACACTTCGCCATCATCGGTGACCAACGCCGGTACCTTGCCCAGCGGGTTGTAGTCGGAGACGCGCGTATCGGGCTCCCAGGGGGATTCCTCGACGAACTCGAAAGGCACCTCCTTTTCGAGCAGCATGATGCGGATCTTGCGCACGAAAGGGCTGGTGTAGCTGCCGATCAGTTTCATGAAGCGGGTCTCCTCGTTCGGAATGCGGTGGGTTCAGTCGCGCCAGGCGCGCAGGATGATGTCGCGGATGATGTGCAACCGCGCATGGAAAAAATGGTCCGCGCCGGGCACCACCACCACCGGCAGGTTCATGGGCTCGGCCCAGGCCAGCACGTTGGGCAGCGGCACGGTTTGATCGTGCCCACCGTGGATCACGATGGTGTCTTCGGCGACCGCGTCGGTGTCGTAGTGGCGCGCGCCTTCGACGTGGCCGGACGCCGTGCCGACCAGGATCATGCGGTGCACCGGCGTGCCCGCCGCCGCCAGGCGACTGGCCACGCGCGCCTGCACGAAGGCGCCGAACGAAAAACCGGCCAGCACCAGCGGCAGCTCGCTGCCCCAGCGGTTCTGCGCATAGTCGCGCAGCGTCAGCATGTCGTCCGATTCGCCGCCACCGTTGTCGTGCTCGCCGGCGGTCGCGCCGACGCCGCGAAAATTCGGCCGCAGGGCCACGTAGCCGAGATCGCGCAATGTGCGCGCCAGCGTATAGGCCACCTTGTTGGTGTTGGCACCGCCGAACAGCGGGTGCGGGTGCGCGACCAGCGCAATGCCGCGCACGGCGTCCGGGATGTCGATGATGGTCTCGATGGGACCGACGGCGCCATCGATCAGGAGTTGTTCACTGCTCATGGGGGTTGGGCTTTTTCAGTAGATAAGACCTGTTCCCGATCTTACTGCGAGGTCGTCATTCGGATGCGCGTGCGGCTCCGCACGCAGCCGGCGAGCCCTTTCCGCGGATCGGGAGCGGGTGGTCAAAGCTTGAGCCGTTCGACGATGCGGCCGTTCTGCAAGTGTTCTTCGATGATCTCGTCGATGTCATGCTCGTCGACATAGGTGTACCAGACTCCTTCGGGGTAGACGACCATCACCGGACCGTCGTCGCAACGATCGAGGCAGCCTGCCTTGTTGATGCGAACCTTTCCCTTGCCCTTGAGCCCGAGCTTGCCGACGCGGTCCTTGGCGTAGGCTTGCAGGCGGCTGGCGCCGTGGTCGTTGCAGCAGGTGTCACCCGCTTCGCGCTGGTTGCAGCAGAAGAAGACGTGATGCTTGAAATACGGTTCCATATGGGGATTACTCCGTACAGCGAGGAGGAGGCGAAGCTGTGATTATAATCGGCCGCCCCCGGCTGCCGCCGGTTGCGGGCAATCGCTTGCCGGGCAAGCCGCGGCACGATCGATGCGTGCCGATGTCATGCCGCCCTTGAGGCCGCTGCCCTTCGATGCCGCCTTGGGACAGACTGTAGACGACTATGCGCATACTGCTGGCGGAAGATGATGAACTGATCGCCGACGGGCTCACGCGCGTGCTGCGCGGTGCGGGCTATGCCGTCGACTACGTGGCCACCGGCACCGAAGCCGATGCCGCACTCGCCGGCCAGCCCTACGACCTGGTCCTGCTGGATCTCAGCCTGCCGCGCATGACCGGTATTGAAGTCCTCACCCGCCTGCGGACGCGCAAGGTGACCGTGCCCGTGTTGATCCTGACTGCGCGCGACGCGCTGGAGGACCGCGTGAACGGACTGGACGCCGGCGCCGACGACTACCTCACCAAGCCTTTCGCCTTGCCTGAACTCGAAGCCCGCGTGCGGGCCCTGACCCGTCGCGGGACGGGGCAGGGCAAGAGCCTGTCATTCGGTGCGCTGCGCTACGATCAGGCCGATCGTTCGGTCACCGTGGACGGGCAGATCCTCGATCTGTCGGCGCGCGAGGTCGGCGTGCTGGAGGTGCTCCTGCTGCGCAGCGGCCGACTGGTGAGCAAGGAGAACCTCGTCGATCACCTGTGCGGCTGGGGCGAGGAAGTCTCGCTCAACGCCATCGAAGTCTACGTGCATCGCCTGCGCAAGAAGCTCGAACCCTACGGGCTGCACATCACCACCGTCCGCGGTCTGGGCTACTGCCTCGAAAAACCGGATGCGACTGCGCCGATCCCGCAGTAATTCCCCTTCGTTCGACACCGGTGCGACGGCGCGGCGACGCCTCTTCCGGCGTGGCACGTATTCGCTGTTCGGTGAAATCCTCGACTGGATGCTGGCGCCATTGCTGTTCCTGTGGCCCATCTCGATCATCGTCACTTATGACGTTGCCTCGCGTATCGCCGATCAGCCCTACGACAAGGCGCTGGGGGACCAGGTGCGGGCGCTGGCCGGGCAGGTGCACGTATTGCCTTCGGGGTCGGTGCGCGTCGACCTGCCGGCATCGGCCTTGCGCGTGCTGCGCACGGATACCGAAGACACTGTGTACTTCCAGATCGTGTCGCCGCGCGGGACGCTGCTGGCAGGCGACGCGGAAGTCCCCAGTCTGCCGCAAGGCACGCGGCTGGGTTCTGCCGACATCCAGTATCGCGACGATGCGGTGCAGGGCGAGGACATCCGCGTGGCCTACATGCCGGTGTTCGTCGATCAGGCGACCGGCACCCACGTGCTGGTGCAGGTCGCCGAAACGCGCCACAAGCGTGACGCTCTTTCCTCGCGCATCGTGTCCGGCGTGTTGTTGCCCCAGTTCGCCATCATTCCGTTGGCGGTGGTGCTGGTGTGGTTCGGGCTGTCTCGTGGCATCGCGCCGCTGAACCGCCTTCAATCGATGATCCGCGAGCGTCGCCCGGGCGACTTGTCGCCCGTGGCCGAAGACAGCGTGCCGGAAGAAGTGCGCCCCGTCGTCATGGCGTTCAACGACATGATGGCGCGGCTCGAAGACAACCTGCACGCGCAGCGCCGCTTCATCGCAGACGCCGCGCACCAGATGCGCACGCCCATCGCCGGGCTGAAGATGCAGATGGAATTGGCCCGGCAGGAGGCGGCCAGGTTCGACGCCGCGCCTTCGGTGCGTCGCTCCATCGAGCAGGCGGAAAAGGGCGCCGAGCGTGCTGCGCGGTTGATCAATCAACTGTTGGCGCTGGCGCGGGCCGAGTCCAGTTCCGAAAAGGTGCATGTCTTCGAGCGACTGGACCTCAACGGACTCGTGCGCGAAGTGCTGGGTGACTATGTCCCTATCGCGCTGGCCCGCGGTATCGATCTTGGCGCCGAGATGGACGACCAGCCCGTGTGGCTGGAGGCGACGCCGATCATGCTGTTCGAATTGGTGTCGAATCTGGTCGACAACGCGGTCAAGTACACGCCGGGCGGCGGCGCGGTGACCGTGAGCGTCACGTCCATGGATGACGAAGGCATGGCGGTCCTGCGTGTGAGAGACAACGGCCCCGGCGTGCCCGAAGAAGAACGCGAACAGATCTTCGAGCGCTTCTATCGGGTGCTGGGCACGGGAGCGGAGGGGAGTGGGCTGGGCCTGTCGATCGTGCGCGAGATCGCCGAGTTGCACGGAGGCACCGTCGCGCTCGGCCCCAATGAGGATGGCATTGGCACGGTCGTGACTGTGCGCCTGCCGCTCCCGGTCGCGCAATGATGCGAGCATTTTCGTCGAACGGCGGGGCGGCGATGTGCACTGCGGCATTGAAAACGCCCCGCGCCGCCGTGCGGAAATCGCGGTAGCGTCCCGTCGCTTTGCCCCGGAAAACAGGCGCTTTCGTGCTGCGCCGCAATGCCATAAACGTAAGAATTGCGTAAGCCTCCCGGCCTAGTGTCTGCCTGCGCCGGTGTCCGCTCTCGGGCAGGACGCCGCCGATCCCAACAACAGGAGAGAGACATGGCACAAGCAACTGTGGCCGGGGCGCCTGCGCGCGCCGGTATCACACCGGAAGAGCGGAAGGTGATTTTTGCCTCATCGCTCGGCACGGTCTTCGAGTGGTACGACTTCTATCTCTACGGCTCGCTTGCGGCCATCATTGCCAAGCACTTCTTCGCTGGCGTCAACGAAACCACCAGCTTCATCTTCGCGTTGCTGGCCTTTGCCGCGGGCTTTGCCGTCCGTCCCTTCGGCGCCATCGTGTTCGGTCGCCTCGGCGACATGATCGGCCGGAAGTACACCTTCCTCGTCACCATCCTCATCATGGGTCTGTCGACGGCCATCGTCGGCCTGCTGCCCACCTACGCCAGCATCGGCGTCGCCGCACCGGTCATTCTCATCACGCTGCGCCTGCTGCAAGGGCTGGCGCTCGGCGGTGAATACGGCGGTGCTGCCACGTACGTGGCCGAGCATGCGCCGAACGGCAAACGCGGCTTCTTCACAAGCTGGATCCAGACGACGGCCACGCTGGGCCTGTTCCTGTCGCTGCTGGTCATCCTGGCCTGCCGCACGTTCATGTCGACGGAAGCGTTCGACGCCTGGGGCTGGCGCATCCCGTTCCTGCTGTCGATCCTGCTGCTGGCCATCTCGGTGTACATCCGCATGCAATTGTCGGAGTCGCCGGTGTTCCAGCGCATGAAGGCAGAGGGCAAGGCTTCCAAGGCGCCGCTGACCGAATCGTTCGCCCGTTGGGACAACCTCAAGATCGTGATCCTGTCGCTCATCGGCGGCACGGCCGGCCAAGCGGTGGTGTGGTACACAGGGCAGTTCTACGCGCTGTTCTTCCTGACCCAGACGCTCAAGATCGACGCGCAAACGGCCAACCTGCTGATCGCAGCCGCGCTGCTCGCCGGCACGCCGTTCTTCGTCTTCTTCGGGTCGATGTCGGATCGTATCGGCCGCAAGCCGATCATCATGGCCGGCTGCCTGATCGCAGCGCTGACGTACTTCCCGATCTTCAAGGGCCTGACGCACTACGCCAACCCGGCCATGTTCGAAGCCCAGCGCGATTTCCCGGTGACCGTGGTCGCCGATCCGGCGCAGTGCTCGTTCCAGTTTGACCCGGTGGGCAAGGCCCGATTCACCAGCTCGTGCGACGTTGCCAAGAGCGCGCTGGCCAGAAAGGCCATCCCCTACACCAACCAGGCCGCCGCGCCGGGCTCCATTGCGCAGATCAAGGTGGGCGACAAGGTCATCGCCAGCTTCGACGGTGCCGCCGCCGACGCCAAGGAACAAGGTGCCGCCTTCACCGCTGCGTTGGCCGCCGCGCTGAAGAACGCCGGCTATCCCGAAAAGGCCGACCCGGAACGCATGAACAAGCTGGCCGTCTGGCTGTTGCTGACGGTGTTGGTGATCTACGTGACCATGGTGTACGGCCCGATCGCCGCCTGGCTGGTCGAACTGTTCCCGGCGCGCATTCGCTACACCTCCATGTCCCTGCCGTACCACATCGGGAATGGCTGGTTCGGCGGCTTCCTGCCGACGACGGCCTTCGCCATGGTGGCGGCGACCGGCGACATCTATTACGGGCTGTGGTACCCCATCGTGGTGGCGTTGGTCACCTTCGTGGTGGGCGTCTTCTTCCTGCCCGAAACCAAGGATCGCGACATTCACCACGCCTGACCGGTGTCCTGACGCGAACCCGAGCCCCGGCCGCGTGCCGGGGTTTTTTTCGTCACGATGGCAGGCTGACAGTCGCCGCATCTCATTGTGAGGATGCGCAATGGAGCAATTTCTCGCACGCTTAGTTGCTTTCCCGGGAAAGGGTCGCTACAATGCGCCCTCTCTTCGGCCTGGTAGCTCAGTTGGTAGAGCAGCGGATTGAAAATCCGCGTGTCGGTGGTTCGATTCCGCCCCAGGCCACCAAGGTTTCAACGCAAAGGCCCATCCATCTGGATGGGCCTTTGTCGTTTCTGCGTGTCGAATCCGGGACAGGGCCGATTCGTGGTGGCGACCAGACGCCGTCGCACAGACCGACATTTCCCATTCCCTGCGTCGGTGATACCCTACCCCCCTATCCTATGGCGGCATGGAATCATGAGCCACACCATCCGTGACAAGTCGAAATTGCTGGGCCGCGTCCGTCGTATCAAAGGGCAGGTCGAGGCCCTGGAGCGCACGCTGGATGCCGAAAAGGGCTGCACCGAGGTGCTGCATCAGATCGCCGCGATCCGCGGTGCGATCAATGGACTGATGGCACAGGTGCTTGAAGAACATGTCCTCACGCACATTGCCGATCCATCGATCGACTCCGATGCCGAACGCCTCCAGGGGGCCGATGAGTTGATCGAGGTGCTGCGCACCTACATCAAGTGATGGACGCCGGGCGTCCAGGGAAACCAAGCATGCATACCGAAAATCTCTCCGCGTGGAAGCATGACCACGTCTTCAACGACAGCAACGAGGCCGCCGAGCGCAGCACGCGCGTCGTGATGTGGATCACCGCGATCATGATGGTGGTCGAGATCAGCGCGGGCTGGTGGTTCAATTCGATGGCGCTGCTGGCCGATGGCTGGCACATGAGTTCGCACGCCGTGGCGATCGGGCTTTCGGCATTCGCCTACGCGACCGCGCGTCGCTATGCGAAGGACCCGCGCTTTGCATTCGGCACGTGGAAGGTCGAAATCCTCGGTGGCTTTGCCAGTGCGATCTTCCTGCTCGGCGTCGCGGTGATGATGCTGGTCGGCTCCGTGGAGCGGATGGTCGCGCCGCAGCCGATTCGCTATGAGGAGGCGATCGTCATCGCCGTCATCGGGTTGATCGTCAACGTCGTATGCGCCCTGATCCTCGGCAAGGCCCATCATCATGACCACGGCCATTCACATGCGCATGGCCACGGGCATGACCATGGTCACCATCACCACGATCTCAACCTCAAGTCGGCCTATCTCCACGTCATTGCCGACGCTGCCACCTCCATCCTCGCCATCGCTGCGCTGTTCGGCGGATGGATCTACGGCTGGTCGTGGCTGGACCCCGCCATGGGGATCGTCGGCGCGGTGCTGGTGGCCACCTGGGCCAAGGGCCTGATCGCCGAGACCGGACGCGTCCTGCTGGATCGCGAGATGGACCATCCCGTCGTCGATGAAATCCGTGAAGTCGTGGAGGGCGGAAACGGCGACACGCGCCTTGCCGACCTGCACGTCTGGCGCGTCGGCAAGGAGGCCTATTCCTGCGCCATGGTGGTCGTCACGCACGACACCGCGCTGACCGCCGACGAAATCCGCCAACGGCTGTCGGTCCACGAAGAAATCGTTCATTCCACGATCGAAGTGCACCACTGCACCGTGGCGTAGCGACTGATTTGTCGCGATGTTCGCGACTTGTCCGTGCCCATTCGTAGGGGCCGCAAGGCGCGCGAATGATGGAATAATTTCGCCCAAGCGCGAGGCGATTCGTCGGTGCAACTCGTTGCGCCGACGACGATAAGACGGGGCTGGAACGACCCGCATCGCCGCCATTCTTCGCGCCCTCTCCCCCAACGCAGAACAAGACGCCTGATGCCACGTGCCTGTCGCCAATTACGGAGTCATGGATGTGTGCGTTCGGTTCGCACATATTGCGCGAGGGTGGCCGCGCATCATTTCTCTTGCCACCACAAAAACTATCGATCGTTCGCGGAACAACAACCCGCAGCGATGTGATCAAGCTGCTGGGTGCGCCCGCTGGCGAGGCCGTATACCCCGTCATCAAAGGGCTGAACGACCGCGCGCTCGTCTACACGTACACCCAGGCCAAGGGCAGCGTGTTCGACATGAAGTTCTATAGCAAGACGCTGATGGTCTTGTTCAACAACGAAGGCGTCGTGACTGGCGTGGACTTCACGACGGCAGGCGACAAGTAAGCTGTCCCCGGCGAACTCGTACCTCGTGCTGCAGCGAGACGGATTCGCCGTCGTTTCCGACGACCATCCGCGCGGATCCGGATGTACTCCCCGGATCTGCGCCACGCTTTTCTCCTGAGTGCCGGAGCCAGGCTCGCGCCTCTGGACGGATGGCCGGCGCTTGCCGTCCCAAGCCCCCCGGTCTTCCACACCGCTTCTCATCGATCCTCAGTTCGTCCGGCGCCTTGCGTTTCCTCCAATGGATTCATCCCGGCAAATGCATCTGTTACCGGTCGCTACTCCTTGCTACCATGGCGGCGCCTGTGGGCGTTGTCAAAAACATAACTATTAGAAATTCGGTGCTATTTCGAGGAGGATGGTTGCATGAAGGCAGCAAATTCGGGGCTGAAGTCCGCCCTAATACTGAGTATGGTGTGCGCAGCGGTCGCTGCGTGCGGTGGTGGCGGTGGCGGAGATGGAGGCACGAACGCGTCCGCCAACGGTAGTTCTTCATCCAGCACGTCGTCGACCAGCAGTTCAAAGGCGTCGTCCAGCGCCAGTACCACGAGTTCGTCGTCGTCGAGCACCAACAGCTCCACGTCGTCGAGCAGTTCCAACAGCAGCACCAGTTCCAGTGCAAGTTCGACCAGTTCGAGCACCAGTTCCAGCACGAGCTCGGCTAATTCGTCCACCAACCCAAGTGTGGGCCCGGCCGCCACGACCGCCGTGGGGTATGGGCGGGCAACGACCGGCGCTGGCGCCAGTCCGTCCAAATCCGTGACGGTCTCGACCCTGGCCGAAGCCCAGGCGGCCATCGACGGCTACTACGGTAACGGCGGTCTTCTGATCACCTATACGGGCCGTGTCGACTTCACGCCGTACTACGACACCTCCGCCTACACCGGCACGACGGTCAAGGACCAGAACGGGATCGTCCTGAACACTGGCGACGTGCTGACCTGCACGCTGCACAGCCAGGCCGCACAAACGCTGGAGATCAAGGGCAGCGCGTCCAAGCCCAAGAACAACATCACCATCCAGGGGGCGGACGGCTCGTCGGCGCAATTCGGTATCCACATCGCGGCGGTGTCGAACAACATCATCATCCGCAACATGACGATCGGCCTGACGCCGGGTGGCGATGCCGCCGACATCATCAGCCTGGAAGGCATGAGCGCGGGGGCTCCGACCGACATCTGGATCGACCACAACACGCTCTTTACCAAGAACATCCTTTGTCCGGGCGCGGGTGACACCTCGTTCGACGGTATGCTCGACGTGAAAAAGGGTGTGGAACGGGTGACAGTGTCGTACAACGTCATGCGCGATCACGAGAAGGTGAGCCTGAACGGTTTCAGCGACAGCGAAACCGAGCCGCGCCACATCACGTTCGTGCACAACATCTTCCAGAACGTCAATTCGCGCACGCCACTGCAGCGCATCGGCTATTCGCACGTGCTCAACAATTACTTCTCCAACATCGCCACGTCGGGCATCAACGTGCGCATGGGCGGCTATTCGCTGGTGGAAGGCAATTACTTCGAGAACGTGCAGAACCCGGTGACCTCGCGCGACAGTTCGGCGCTCGGCTATTGGGAACTGCGCAACAACAACATCATGAGCACGGCCGACTTCGCGACCTACGGCATCAAGTGGGTGGCCAGCCCGTCCACGCCGACCAAGGACGCGAACGACTGGCAGTCGACGGCGACCTTCCCGGCAGCCGAAATGACGTACAGCTACACGGTCGACGCACCGGCATGCCTGAAGTCGGGTCTGCCCGCCGTGGCCGGCGCTGGCAAGAACCTGGCTACGCTCCTGTGTAACTGAGATCCGCACGGGGCCTCGCCCTGCATGCTGCATCGAGCCCTCACTCCGGCGGAGTGGGGGCTTTTTTCTTGTTCTGGACTTTCGGACCGGCGCGCGCCAATCCTCCGACGTTGGCCGGACTAATCCAGGATCGCCAGTTCACGACGCTCGCGTTTGACGCGGTACATCTGTGCGTCGGCGAGGCGGAAGGCTTCTTCCGGACTCACTTGCGAGGGCATCACCGCGACGACGCCCACGCTTGCGCCCCCATACGTGAACTGCGCATTTCGCAGATGGAACTCGCCCACCGTCGCGGTGGCGAGGCGGTCCTCCAGCAGTTGCACCGCGCGTGCGCAATCGACGGCCGGGCCGGGAGCGATGACGCCGAATTCATCGCCGCCCAGGCGTCCGATCATGTCCATGCCTCGCAAGCTCGCCTGCAGGCGCTGGGCGCATTCGCGCAGGAACAGGTCGCCGACCTGATGGCCGTATGTATCGTTGATGCCCTTGAATCGATCCATGTCGACGAGCCCCACGAGTACCGACGTACCGTCCCGCTCCGCCTGAGCGAGCGCGCGTTCGAGTGCGTCGCAGATGGCACGGCGATTGGGCAGGCCGGTGAGGGTGTCGACCAGCGCGTAAGTGGCGAGCCGTTCGTTTGCCTCGCTCAATTGGGCGACGAGTCGCTCCCGCTCAAGCCACGTACCCATGAGCTTGGAGAACAACTGCAGCAGCGCTTCCGACGCCGGTGCCAGTGGCTGCCTCGATGCGCTCGCTGCGCACAGCGTGCCGAGCAGCAGACCATCCGAGGCGCGCACGGGCGCGCTGACGTACGTACGGATACCCAGGGCGCGCGCCGCGGAGGAATCGCCCCAGCATTCCGACACATCGGGCGTGTACGTCCGCCCCTCATCGAGCGAACGCCGGCACAGCGTGTCGTCCCACGGGACGTCGAGCCCTTCCGGGATCTGCATGTCGCCGGCGTTGCGCGCGAACTTGACGTGTTGCGTACCGTTGTCGAGATCGATCGTCGTCAGGTAGGTCGATTCCATGCCTGCGACGGTGCTCAGGATCTCCAGTAGCGGACGGGTGAGTTGCTCGACCGAATCCGCGCGCGGCACAGTCGAGGACAATTGAAGGAGAAGCGGGTCCATAAGGGTGTTGCCGGGTGTTTGTGTTGCGTGACTGGACCGGGAGTCTATACCGGGAGAGCTGCCGCGTTCGCCCACCCGACGCGCGGTCTCTACACGCGGTTCAGGAACAGCGTCAGCAGCAATACGGTGAACTGATCGGTCGCGACGGCATGGGCTTCGGCGTTGCGCAAGTGGACGAGATCTCCTGCCTTGAGCATGCGCGTCGCGCCGTGCGCGCTCAGTTCGATTTCGCCCAGCAGGCACTGGATGGTCAGCGACCCCGAGGCGCGGTGCTCCTGCATGCGGGTTCCGGGCTCCAGGACGAAGCGGAACACTTCGATGTGCTCGTCGCGGATCAGCGTTTCGGACACCAGCCCTTCGAGGCTCGTGTCGGGCGGCAACGGAATACCGACGGTGACGACGTCTCCAGACTTGGCGTGCGGAATTGCCATCGTTCTTCTCCTCGTGCGTGCGTTGAGCGGGGCGGATGGAGCGGCCGGCGTGAGCGATATTCGAACCCAGGCCGGCCACAAAGTCCATGCCGCGACGTCGCTCCCGGTCCAGCCGTCACGCGCAGGATCGGCCGGCGCCGCACGGCAGGGACATTGGCGTGGGCGCAAAGGCCGCGCACGCGGCGATCGTCACAGCTTGAACCGCCTGACCAATCCGTCGAGATCGCGGCACAGTCCATTGAGTTCGGCCACGGTGCCGGAGGCAGACTGGATTGCGCTGTCGGTCTGGGCGCTCATGCGATTGACCTGCTCGGCAGCACGCGCCATGTCGTGAGTCGCGGCAGATTGTTCGCGCGTCGAGCCCGCGATGTCGCGGATGGCGCAGACCACGCTCTGCATCTGCGCATCGATACCCGCCATCTTCCCGGCCACCGTATGCGCGGTACCCACGCCGGCGCTGACCGACTCGCGCGTACGCGACATGTTGCTCAATGCCGACTGAATGTCGCCGTGGATCGACGCGATGCGATGCCCGATCTCCACCGTCGCCTTCGACGTGCGCTCGGCCAGTTGCCGCACTTCGTCGGCCACCACGGCGAAGCCGCGCCCCTGCTCGCCCGCGCGAGCGGCCTCGATGGCGGCGTTCAGCGCCAGCAGGTTGGTCTGTTCCGCGATCTCCTTGATCACCGCGACGATGCCGTTGATTTCGGTCGATCGCGTACCGAGCGAGCCCAGCGTCTCCGACAGCGTGCCGACGGCCAGGGCGATACGATCGATTTCGTGCGTGAGCGTATTCACCGCTTCGGCCGATTCGAGCGACACCTTGCCCGTGTCGATGGCCGTGCGCTCGGCGTCCTGCGCGCTGTCCGCAATGTGATTGATGCTGACCGTGATCTCTTCGACGGTGGCTGCCGAGGCGCTCGAAATGTCCGCCTGCTTCTGCGAATCCGTCGAGATCGTCTGGATCACGGTATGCAATGCATCGACCTGCCGCGCGAGGCTGACCGACTCGTCGCGCACCTTGCTGAACATGCCACGCAGGATGGCGATGAAGCGATTGAACGCTTCCGCGGTCAGGCCGATTTCGTCGCGGCGCTCCACCGGCAGTTCATGCGTCAGATCGCCTCCACCACTGGCAACCTCTTCGAGCATTGCGCGCAGTCGGTCGAGACCGATGAACAGGCGATCGAGCGCGAACTTGGCGACGCCGAGGGCCAGCACGCCAACGACCAGCCCCGCGATCACCAGCGTAATCAGCAGCGCATCGAGCGGGTGCAGGATCTTGCCGCGGTCGATGACAGTGCCGAGCAACCAGTCGGTGCCGGCGATCGTCGTCACGCTGACGAACACTGGCGCATCATCCAGGCGCATTTCCGTCAGGCCGTGCGACGATGACAATTGCGCGATGGTCTTCGCGTCCATTCCGCGAATGACTTCGCTCACCGGCTTGAGCACCGTGTCGGGTTTCGGATGGGCGACGATCAGTCCATCGTGCGTGACGAGAAACGCGAAACCGTCGCCGCGCAGCTTGATGTCCTTCATCAGCGCCAGCACGTCCTGCAGCGCAATGTCGCCGCCAACCACGCCCACCTGTCGGCCATCACGCACCATCGGGGCAGCAACGGTCACGCCCAATTGCTTGGTCGAAGCAAAGAGGTACGGCGCCGAAATCGTCGGCTTGCCTTCCGCGCTGGCTTTGCCGTACCACGGGCGCGCCGTCGGATCGTAGCCATCCGGGGCCTGCTTGTCCGGGTTGTCGTAGACCATGCGCTTGTCGGCAAAGCCCACGAACGTCTGGTCGAATCGTCCGCCGGCCTTGGCGGTCTTCAGCGCCACCGTGGGCGCATCATCGGCACCGATATGTTCCGCTGCGCCCAGGATGGCGTCTTCGCGCTGACCGGCCCAGCGCGCCAGCGCCGCACCGTTGCCCTGCATCACCGCCTGGATCTCGTGTTCCACGCCCGAAATGATCTCGGTCTTCATCCGGCGATAGGCCACCGTGGACAACACCACGATGCTCGCCGCCACCAGTAGCGACACAAAGAGGATCAGCCTCTGCTTCAGTTTCATCATGCTTCCCGCGTTGTTTGGCACCTGCGTTTACGGTGGATCGATGAAACGATTAAGGCCTCGGTTGCTAATCTCCAGCGCCAATTGATATCACGCAAGCCATGAGGCTTATCGCAATTCAGAGATTGAAATTTGATATTCGATTTTACGGATACGAATATCGTCACCCGAAATATCCGCTCACTGCCTTTTGCGGCGCGGCATTCGACCGCGTCCGTTCGCGCCATTGTCTTAAATTGAATTTGAAAAATTGTGTGGCATGCCATAAGCGTTTGTTTTTGAAGGCTACGATTGCGACAGGTTGCCCATCCGTCCGGCTTGCCGGCTCGTACGATCCGGGCGGTGCACCGGCCGCAACGGCCGCAAGCACGAGCGCGCCGTGGCGCGAATATTCAAGAATGGTGCAGGGCAATGCGCAATAATCAGCCGGTCACGCAGGTCGAAACTCTGGTTCCCGATAATGTCTTCATTTATTCGCGAACCGACCTGCGCGGGAATATTACCTACGCGAACAGAGCGTTCGCGGAAATAAGCGGATTTCTTCCGGAAGAAATGGAAGGCCAGCCGCACAATATGATCCGCCATCCCGATATGCCGCCGGATGCCTTCCGCGACATGTGGGCTTCGCTCAAGGCAGGCAAGCCGTGGAAGGGCCTGGTAAAGAACCGGCGCAAGGACGGCGGCTTCTACTGGGTCGTCGCTAACGCTTCGCCCGTTCGCGAAGGCGGCACGGTCGTGGGCTACCAGTCCGTGCGCTCGCGCCCGACGCGCGAACAGATCGTCGCCGCGGACAAGGCATACCGACGCCTGCGCGAAGGGGACAAGTCGCTGCGCATCCGGAATGGTCGCGTGGTGCGCAATCATTCGCGCGCCATCGAACTGGCCCTGTCGCACGAGGCGCGTCTGTACGCATTCGTCCTGCTGGCGCTCGTTGCGCAGATCGTCGGCGTTGCCTCCGGAAAGTTCAACGATCAGGGCTGGCTGCACACGACGCACATGACGATTGCGGTACTGACCTTGTGCGCGGCCATCTACATGGCGGTGCTGCACTTGCCGCATGCGCTGCGCCGGCTCAAGCGCATCGACGCCTTCCTCGAAGAGACGCTCTCCAGCGGCAACCTGACGCGCGCGTTGGAGCCCGGCCAGCACGACATCATCGGCAACATCGCGGCAAGGCTCGATACGCAGATCGCCGCCACGCGCGCCACCTTGCAGGTGGTGGGTGATGCGACGCGCGAAGTGTCGGAGACCACCGCGTCCATCAACGGCAGCATCGAAGCGCTGGTCAGTTCCGCCACGCGCCAGAACTCCACGACCTCATCGGCCGCCGCTGCAGTGGAAGAAATGGCGGTGTCCATCGAAGAAGTCGCCGCGCATGCCGTCGGCACGCGCGAGGCAGCCAGCGAATCCGGCGCGCGCGCTCGTGAGGGCGCTCGTCTGTCGGCGCTCGCCACCGAGACGATCAATGCGCTGTCGACCACCGTCAGCCGCTCGGCCGAGACGGTCGAAAAGCTCGGCGATCGCACGACCGAAATCGGCAGCGTGGCCCTGGTCATCAAGGAAATCGCCACCCAGACCAATCTGCTGGCACTCAATGCCGCGATCGAAGCGGCCCGTGCGGGCGAGCAGGGGCGCGGTTTTGCGGTGGTGGCGGACGAGGTCCGCAAACTCGCCGAACGTACCGCGCAGGCCACTGAAGAAATCGACGGCATGATCGGGCGTATCCACGCCGACACGGCGGAGGCCGTGTCATCGATGCGCCAGAGCGCGACGCAGGTGTCCGACAGCGTGAGCCTGGTGCACGAGGCCCACGAATCGCTGCAGTCCATCAACGGACACATGGAAAACACACTGCAGATGGTCTCCGAGATTTCGCACTCGGCAGCGGAGCAGGGCAGCGCCATGGCCGAAGTCGCGCGCGGCGTGGAAGAGGCCGCACGCCTGTCGGATCAGAACCTCGGCATCGCTAACGACACTGAAGGCGCATCGCACGTTCTGCAGTCCAACGTGGCGCGCATGCAGCGCGCGGTGGCGCAGTATCGCGTCTGATCGAAGGGCGCGGGCCGAGTCAGATCCCGGCGCAGGCGCCGTCGGCGCGCGGGTCGGTAGCGCCTTCGATGCGCCCGTCTGGATGAAAGCTGATGGCGCCCGCGTGGCCCATCATGTCGTCGAACGCATCAACGACCTGTACGGTATGCCCCGCTCGCACGAGCTGGTCGACCAGCGCGCCATCGAAGCGCGATTCAAGCTTGAGGCTGGTGGTCTCGTCGCCCCAGGTGCGGCCGAGCAGCCAGCGTGGAGCGGTGACAGCGGCCTGCATGTCCTGCCCAAAGAGCACGTGACGCGAGAACACCGCTGCCTGCGTTTGCGGCTGGCCTTCGCCCCCCATGGTGCCGTAGGCCATCATGCGGCCGTCGCGCAATTGCGCCATCGCCGGGTTGAGCGTGTGGAACGGCAGACGCCCTGGTGTCAGCGCATTGGGCCCCGGCGTGAGCGAAAAACTCGCGCCCCGGTTCTGCCATTGCACGCCGGACTCTTCCAGCACCAGCCCGCTGCCGAATTCCCAGTACACGCTCTGGATGTAGCTCACCACGCGGCCCTGCCGATCCGCCGCGCCCAACCAGACCGTGTCGCCCGGCAAGGCGAGTTCAGGCCACGGCGCTGCGCGCTGCATGTCGATCTGGGCCGCTTCGTGAGCAAGCGATGTATCGCTGAGGAAGGCCGCCGCGTCGCTGCGCATGAAGGCCGGATCGCCCACGTGCGCATTGCGCCAGCGGAAGGCACGTTTGGTGGCTTCGATCAGGCCATGCAAGTGCGCAAAGCTCTCGGCCTTGCGCACGCCGAGCCGATCGAAGATGCCGAGGATCGCCAGCGAGCTGATGCCCTGCGTAGGCGGTGGGTGATTGAACAGGCGACCGGCACCGATCTCGACTGACAACGGTGCGAGCGGCTGCGCGCCAAACACTTCCAGGTCGCTCAAGCGAACCGGGCTACCGGCGGCTTGGAGATCACGCGCCATGCTGCGCGCAAGATCGCCGCGATAGAAATCGTCCAGTCCCGCGCGTGACAACTGCGCCAGCGTCGCTGCCAGTCGAGGCTGGCGCAGCGTGTCGCCACATCGCGGCAGACCGTGTTCCGCAAAGGTGCGCGCGAAGCCGCCGACGTGTTCGAGCTGCGGCCATTTGTCGCGCGTGAGCTGCGCCTGCGAGCGCGAAATCGCGACACCTTCCTGCGCGTGTCGAATGGCGTCTTCGAGCAATCGCGACAACGGCAATGGCTTGCCCCAATCTGCCGCCGCCTGCAGCGCTGCGTGCCAGCCGCCGACCGCGCCGGCCACCGTCAGTGCGGCGCGTGCGCCACGCGCTGGAATGACTGCGTCGCCATGCTCGGCGTAGAAGCCGGGCGTCGCCAATCCGGCCGCTTGTCCGCACGCACGAATGGCAACGGGCGCTTTGCCCGGCTCGGCGATCAGCCAGAAACCATCGCCCCCGATGCCGTTCATGTGTGGGTACACAACGGCGATGGTGGCGGCTGCTGCGACCATGGCCTCGACAGCGTTGCCGCCTTCGCGCAGAACGGCCGCGCCACTCTGTGCCGCCAGATGGTGAGGGGCGGTCACCATGCCGCCACGACAGGTTTTGCTGTGAGACACGCGAGTTCTCCGTTTTTGCTGTCAGCGTGTCGCGTCCATCCACGACACGTGTGCTGCGACCACTCGCCACCCTTCCGGTTGGCGTACCCAGGTCTGGCTTTGGCGGCCGATGCGCGCTTCGCCCTCGCGCACGAACTCCATGTCCGCCGTGGCGAAGTCGCGGCCGAATGTCGTGATGGCGACGCGTTGCGGGGTGCGCGCGAGGCCTCGCGACGGACGTGCCTTGCGGAACGCGTGGATCTCATCGACGCCGTAGAGGTTCTCGGTGGCGCCATAGCGCACCGTGTGGACGCTGTCCCAGAACAGCTCGTCGAGCACGGCGACATCGTTGCCAGTGAGCGCGGCTTCGTAGCGCATGAAGGCGGCGGACACTTCGGCCACGACATCAGGCAGGTTGATTTCCATTGCGTCGTCCCTCAGTGCCCGCCAAGGTAGGCCTTGGTCAGCGTTTCGTCGGCAGCGATCTCGGCGGCGGTGCCTTGCGCGACCACACGCCCGTTCTCGAGTACGTAGGCGCGGTCGGCAAGCGCCAGCGCCAGCGCCGCCATCTGGTCGACCAGCAGCAGCGTCATGTTCTCGCCACGCAGGCGGTCGAGTGCGGCGAACAGTTCTTCAATGATTTTTGGCGCCAGCCCCAGCGAGGGCTCGTCGAGCAACAGCACGCGCGGGCGCGACATCAACGCACGGGCGATGGCCAGCATCTGTTGTTCGCCACCCGACAATAGGCCAGCGCGCTGGTGCAGTCGCTCACGCAGGCGCGGAAAGCGTTGCAGCATTGCTTCAACGCGGGCTTCGCGATCCTGCGGATGGAGAAAGGCGCCGAGCCGGATGTTGTCGAGAACGCTCAGTTCGGGGAATACCTGGCGACCCTCAGGCACCAGCACCAGTCCGTGCGCCACGATCTGTTCGGCGCGCAGGGTCGCCAGTTCCACGCCGCCTACGTGGATGCCGCCAGTGAATGGCCGGTGCAGGCCCACCAGCGTGCGCATGAGCGTGCTCTTGCCGGCGCCGTTGGCGCCGAGCAGGGCGATTATTTCGCCTTCGTTGACGCGGATGTCGACCGCGTTGAGCACCGGGTCGGCACCGTAACCCGTGGTGAGCGCGCCGATGCCGAGTACTTCGTTTCCGGCGACCGGTGCGGTGCGCAGCGCGGGCGCCAGCGACATGCCGCCTTCACCAAGGTAAGCGCGGCGCACGGCCGGGTCTTGTTGGATCTGTGCGGGCGTGCCTTGCGCGAGCAGTTGGCCAGCGTCGAGCACCACGATGTGGTCCGAGATCTCCATCACCAGCGCCATGTCGTGTTCGACCAGCACCACGCCGATGCCGGCGTCGGCGATGCGTCGCAACAGTGCGGCCAGGCGCGACTTGTCTTTGCGCGAAAGACCGGCCGCGGGCTCGTCCAGCAGCAACACGTCTGGGTCGCCGGCCAGCGCGCGTGCGATTTCCACCAGACGGCGGTCGACGTGCGCCAGGCCCTTGGAGGCGATCGACACGTCGCCCGCGTAGCCGCACCAATCGAGCAGGGCACGAGCGCGCTCGATGGCTTCTGCTGCGTGCATGCGTTCATCGCTCAGCAGACTGCCAAGGCGCCCGCGCGACATCGCCAGTGCCACGTTGTCGAGCACGCTCAGGCTGCCGAACAGTTGCGAAGTCTGGTAGCTGCGTGCGACGCCCCGGCGGGCGATGCGCCATGCGCCGCGCCCCTGCAAGGCTGCATCGTCGAGCAGTACGCGGCCCGTGGTCGGCGTGTAAAAACCGCTGAGCATATTGAGTGCCGTGCTCTTGCCGGCCCCGTTCGGGCCAATCAGCGCGGTGACGGCCCCAGGGCGCACTTCAAAGCCCACGCCACTGACGGCACGTACGCCGCCGAACACCATGCTCAGGTCGTCCGCACGCAGCGTCTTGCGCGCCCGGCTTGGCAGGTTTGCCGGGCGGACGGCGGGCAAGGGTCTGGACTTGATTGCTTCGCGCTGGAAGGCAAACGCGCGGCGTGCAAGGCCGACCATGCCTTCGGGCGCCGCCCACAGCACGACCAGCAGCAACATGCCGAAGAACAGCAGGCGGTATTCCTCCAGGCTCGACAGCAGTTCTGGCAGCAGGCCGACGATGAGCGCGCCGATGATCGGCCCGGCCAGGCTGCCCGATCCGCCGATCATCACCACCAGCACGAACAGGATCGACTGGATGAAGCCGAAGCTGTTGGGTGTGACAAAGCCCGACAGCGGCGCATACAAGGCGCCCGCCGCGCCGGCCAGCAGGGCCGACAGGCTGAAGGCGACTGTCTTCACCACCAGCGGATGAATGCCGATGGATTCGGATGCGGTTTCGCTGTCGCGCACCGCGCGCATGGCAATACCCCATGTGCCGCGCGAGAGCAGCGCGAAGGCTGCGAATGCCACCGCTGCCGCAAGGATCGCCAGCACCGCGATGGCCCGTTCGCCGCGCAGTGTTTCGCTCAGCGCGGGCGCCACGATGCCCATGAGCCCGTTCTGCCCGCCCGTCAGTTCGCGCGCCTCGACGATGCTGTGCTCGATGATGAAGCCGAACGCGATGGTGATCATCGCCAGATATGGCCCCTTTACACGTAGCGCGGGCAGCGCCAGCAGTGCGCCGACGCCTGCTGCGAGCAAGGCCGTCGTCGGCCACGCAGCCCAGAAGCTCCAGCCGGCCTTGGTGGTGAGAATGCTGAGCGCATACGCGCCGATGGCGTAGAAGCCCACATGGCCGAAAGACACTTGCCCGGACAGCCCGAGCAGCACGTTGAGTCCGATGCCGACCATGGCCAGCAATGCCACATTGGCGAGCACAAAGACGTAATAGCCATTGACGTTCATCGCCAGCCCAAGCGCGAGGGCTACGACCATCGCGCACGCCCCGAGCGGGGCGAGACTCGTCATGACCGGCCGCGTGGCGCGCATCGGTTGCTGCGCCAGCACGGCTTCGATTTCGGTGGGATGCGTGTTCATACCTTGCGTACCTCCGCACGACCGAACAAGCCATTGGGGCGCGCGGCGAGTGCCACGATGACGAGCGAGAAGGTGATGATCTGTGTGTAGCCCGAGCCCAGCGTGGCGGTGACGCTGGCTTCGACGATGCCGAACAGCAGGCCGGCGATCATCACGCCCCATGCGCTGGAGATGCCGCCGAGAATGGCGACGGCGAAGGCCTTCAAGCCGAACAGCGTGCCCATGTCGGCGTGCACGTTGACCAGCGGCGCGATGAGCACGCCTGCTACGCCGGCGAACAGCGTCGACAGCGCAAATGCGGCTGCCACCACGCGGCGGATGGGAATGCCCATCAGGCGCGCAGCGTCGCGGTTCTGCACCACCGCCAGCATCGCCGTGCCCCAACGCGTGCGGCGCGCGACGAAGTGCAGCGCCCATGCCAGCGCAAGACCAACGAGAGGAATGACCAGTTGCAGCGGGTAGATGCCCAGTCCTTCGAGCCCGAGCGTCGAGAAATCGATCGGTGTTTGCGCCAGGGGCGACGGCAGGCTGCGCGGCTCCTTGCCGAACGAGAACATCACGACGTTATCGAGCACGATGCCCAGCGCCACTGTCGACATCAGCCAGGCGTCCGAGCCTCGGCTGGCGAAGGGGCGCACGGCAAAGAACTCCACGAGCAGGCCATAAAGTGCGCACAACAGGAGTGCCGCGCAGATGGCCAGCGCCAGCGGCCAGCCCAGGCCGCGCGCGAGTGCGAACGTGAGCACGGCGCCCAGCATCATCGAACTGCCTTGTGCGAAGTTGACGGTGCCCGAGACGGCGTAGGTGACATGAAAGCCCAGCGCCATGAGGCCATACATGCTGCCCAGGCCCAGCCCGCTGACGAGTGCGGAAAGTAAAAGCATGGTGTGTCCGATCGAATTGCTTGTGGGGTGCGGCGGTGCCATGCGGCTCCGCCTTGCCAGGTCCTCTCTGCTTATCGTGCTGAAGCGTGATCCGCTCAGCGCGACGCCATGCCCACCGGGAGGATGTAGTCGTTATTGAAGTACGCCCACACGTAGTCGTTTTCGCCCAGCGCATCATGCTCTTGCGGCGAGAAAGGCTTCACGTAGGTCTTGATGAGGCCTTCGTAGCGATCGATCTTGTAGAACCCTTCGCGGACCGCATCGCCATTGGTCGAGCCGGCCTTGGCGATGGCCTGGGCGACCAGTTGCATGCCGTCGTACGCATTGGCGACGCCGACTGCCGGCGTGATGTCATCCACATCCTTGATGTCCGGATACTTGGCCTTGAGCGCCTTGACGACCTTGTCGCCCACCGGGGACTGCTTGCCGAAAAAGCTATAGGTCTGAACGAAGTGGACGTTCTTGGCGTTGGGCCCCGCCAGTTCGGTGAAACGGCCACCCGCCGGACCCCAGTGCGAAACCACCGGCACTTTCCAGCCCATGCGGTCGAGCGACTTCACGACCTGCGCCGAGGGACCGACGTTGCCGACCATGAACAGCGTGTCCGCGCCAGCGGCCTTCAGGCGTGTGAGCTGCGGCACGACGTCGACATCGTTGGCTTCGAACTTCTCGATGCCGGCCGGCTTCATGCCCTTGGCGGCCAGTGCGGCGACGATGCCTTGCTCGTTGGATTCGCCCCATGCGTTGTTGACCAAAATGAGGCCGGGCTTGGCGGCCTTGAAGGTCTTCTGCGAGTAGCTGAGCATTGCCTTGTCGACAATCTCATCGACCGCCGATACGCGGAACGCATAGTTGACCTTGGCGCCGTTCTTGGTGATCGGCGTGCCGGCTGCCCACGGGCCCATGAACGGCACTTTCTCCTGGTTGGTCATCTGAACGATGGCGACCGACACTGGCGTATCCAGCCCGCCGAACAGCACCGCGACCTTTTCCTTGTAGATCAACTCGCGCGCAGCGGTCACGCCCTTGGCCGGGTTGCCTTCGTCGTCGCGGCGCACCAGTTCGAGCTTGCGTCCGCCAAGCAGGCCGCCCTTGGCGTTGATCTCTTCGATTGCGATCGTCATACCGCGAGTGAGTGCTTCGCCCGCCAGCGCGGACTGGCCCGACAACGCGGTCACCAGGCCGATCTTGATCGGCTCGGCTGCAAATGCGTGGGGGGCGGCGGACAGAGCGAAGGCGGCCATCGATGCGGCCAGCACGGTACGACGGGTGACGGATTGCATGACTCGTTCTCCAGATAGAAAGCTGCGTGGTCAGAGTGGTGGACTCCAGGGAGCCTCGATCCGTCCGGATGCATGAAGCATGCCATTGTTGTCATTCGTGATACGAAAATGCCGACATGTAAGCGCTAATATTGTCGACAATCTGGCACAGCCTATGCTCACAAGTTGTCGCAGGCCGCACGCGCTCAAGCGATGGCCGACGGGGCGCACCGGTGCGGTGCAGACAAGGAGAAAAACCCATGAGTGATGCATCAAGGCAGGGCGCGGTTGCCCTGGAAGAGATCCCGACCGAACCGGGCGCGCTGGTCGAAGCGTTCCTACGGGTGATCATGATTCCCGACCCCGAAGGTGCGCGCCGTTTCACTGACCCCGCCATGCGGATCCGCTTTACCGGAGGGCGTGAGATGCGCGCCCCCGCCGATTGCAGTGCCTTCAACACGGGGCGCTACGCGTGGGTGAAAAAGCGCTTCGAGCGCACCGACGTCGTCGCCGGTGCGACCGCAGAGGAGGCCGTGGTCTACAACATCGGCACGCTGTATGGCGCCTGGCCCGACGGTACGCCGTTCGAAGGCAACCGGTACGTGGACCGCTACGTCGTGCGTCACGGACGCATCGTGCAGATGGATGTATGGAACGACAGCGCCGAATGGATGCTCGTCCGCGCCGGGCTGGCCGAGCCGTGGCCGTCACCCATGGCGGAGCGCCGCGCATGAGTGACTTTGGCCCGCTGCGCCATCATCAGCGCTTTGATTACAGCCCCATTACACGTCGCGCCCATTACCGCTGGCCGGGCGCGGGTGAAGGCGCGGGGCTGGCGGTGTACATCGGATTCAACCTCGAACACTTCGCATTTGGTGAAGGGCTTGGCGCATGCATCGGCCCGGTCTCCCCGCAGCCGGACGTGCTCAACTACAGTTGGCGCGAATATGGCAATCGGGTGGGAGCGTGGCGTTGCCTGGACCTCTTCGACAGCCTCGCGCTGCCGACGGGCGCCATCGTCAACAGCGCGCTCTACGATCACTGCCCTGAACTGATCGCGGCCTTCGCTGCGCGGGGCGACGAGCTGATCGCGCACGGCCACAGCAACGCACAGCGCCAGGGCGAATTCGACGAGACGACCGAGCGCGCCTTGCTGGCGCACTGCCGCGAACGCATCGGGCGCGAGAGTGGTGCATTACCGACCGGATGGCTATCGCCGTGGATATCGGAGAGTCCTGTCACTCCCGATCTATTGGCCGAGACGGGCTACCGCTACACGCTCAACTGGTGCCACGACGATCAGCCGCATGCCATGCGCACGCGTGGTGGGCAGGAGTTGTGGTCGGTGCCGTATCCGCAAGAGGTGAATGACATTCCGATGATCGTGGCGCGCCAGATGGACGGGCGTGATTTTGCCGATCTCATCATCGACAACTTCGACGAAATGCTCCTGCAGTCGCGCGAACAGCCACTCGTCATGGGCATCGCCTTGCATCCGTACATCGTCGGTCAGCCGTATCGACTGCGTCACCTGCGCCGTGCCCTGATGCACGTTGCCAAGGCGCGCGACGAAGGGCTCGCGTGGATCGCCACGCCGGGGGACATCTGCGCTCACGCTGCGCGCCACGCGTGAGTCCATTGCCTTCGTACGAACAACACTACCGAAAAGACTGCTTCACATGACCACTGATTTCTCCATTCAAGACAGCGTCAATGCATGGGTGCCACACGGCCGTTTCGTGATCGAGGGAGCGTCGCACGGGCCGCTCTCGGGACTTCGCTTCGCAGCCAAGGATCTGTTCGACGTTGCGGGTCATCCCACCGGCGCCGGGAACCCGGTGTGGCTCGACACCCATGCGTTACCGACCCGGCACAGCGCGTTGGTGGAACGCTTGCTAGCGGCAGGCGCCACGCTGGCGGGCAAGGTGATCACCGACGAACTGGCCTACAGCATCCACGGCGACAACGCGCACTACGGCATGCCGATCAATAGTGCCGCGCCCGATCGCATCCCCGGCGGTTCATCGAGCGGCTCGGTCGCAGCGGTCGCTGCCGGGCTGGTTGATTTTGCGCTCGGCACCGATACGGGCGGCTCCACGCGCGTGCCCGGCAGCTACTGCGGCGTTTGGGGCCTGCGTCCGACCCACGGCTTGTTGCCGGTCGACGGTCTGGTGCCACTGCACCCCGCCTATGACACACCGACATGGCTGGCGCGCGATGCGCGAACGTTCCTGCGCGTGGGCGAGACCCTGCTGCCGCCGTCGTCGCTGTCCCCTCAGCGTGCGCTGGCGTTGAGCGATACCTGGTCACTCGCCGAAGAGCGCTTTCAACCGCTGTTGAAGAATGTGTTTGCGCTGCTGTCGCGCAGTCTGCGCGGCGAATCGGTGGCCGTCGCGGGCGAAGAAGGGCTCGACGCATGGCGCCGGATCTACGTTACGAGCGGCGCGTTCGAAGGCTGGCAGGCGCATGGCGAATGGATTTCAACGCACGAGCCGCGTTTTGCACCTGCCATTGCCTCGCGCTGGACCCACGCAGCGTCGGTGACAGCGGTGCAGGCCGATGAGGCCGTCGCGCAGCGCTCGCGCATCCGCCTGCATGTGCGCGACCTGCTGGGTAACGACGCGGTGGCCGTGGTGCCTTCAGCGGCGAGCGTGGCGCCTTTGCGTTCGGCGGGCGGCGCGGAGATCGACGACATCCGCATGCGTACGTTGCGCATCTGTTGCGTGGCCGGGCTGGCCGGGCTGCCGCAGGTGACCATGCCATTCCGCACGCGCGAAGGGCTGCCCGCCGGCGTGTCGCTGATCGGCCCGGCAGGGAGCGATCTGGCGCTCATTCGTCTGGCGGTGGCGTTGCATGCCGCACTGGCCTGATCCAGTTGTGGCACTCTATGTCGCCCCAATGACGTATCGGATTGTCGACAATCTTCCACCCCAACCGTCACGCATCCATGTCACGCAAGCGCATTGCCCGGCCGGAAAGCGGCCCTGATATCCGTCGCAGCAAACAGGCCGAGCCCATGGCTGAAGACGAGCAGGGTGGGCACTCGTCGGAGGAAATCGAAGCGCGCATTTACGATGCGGTCTTCGAGAGCGTCATGACACAGCGGCTCTCGCCCGGCACCAAGTTGCCCGAGGCGTCGTTGTGCGAAATCTTCGGCGTCAGCCGGGCGATGGTGCGCAAGGTGCTGCAGCGCCTTGCGCATGACCACATCGTCGAGTTGCGGCCCAACCGGGGGGCGATCGTTGCCGCCCCCACGCCGGAAGAAACCCGCAAGACATTCGAGGCGCGCCGCGTGCTCGAATCCGCCATCGTGCGGCTGGCGGCCGCCAATGCCACGCGCGCCGACATCGCCGCGCTGCGCACCATGCTCAAGCAAGAGCACAACGCCATGCACCGCCTGCCCCAGCCCCAGTGGGCGCGGCTGGCCAGTGGCTTTCACATGAAGTTGGCCGAAGTGGCGGGCAACCCGATTCTGCAGCGTTACCTCATCGAGCAGGTGTCGCGCTGTTCGCTCATCGTGGCCCTGTATGAACCGCCGGGCAATGCCGCCTGCGAGCACGACGAACACGCGCGGATCGTCGATCTCATCGAGCAACGCGACGCCGAAGGCGCCGTTCGCCTGATGGAAGAGCACCTGGAAGTGCTGGAGAAAAACATCAATCTCGAACCGGAGTCCGAAGAGAAAAGCCTGGCGCGGATGTTGGGGCTTTGACCGGAGCGCCGCTGCCCTTTTGACTATTTGCGAAGCGAATCAGGGCTGGATGAGGGAGAATTCACAGCCTTGTCAACTTCTTGTTTCGGTTTCATGACTGCTGCTGCAATGCCCCTGCCGAACGATGGGGCGCACCATTGGCGTGTGTCGCTGCCGTTCGTGTTGCTGTGCGTGACGGTGTCGCGCCTCATCGTGCTTGCGACGGCCGCCTATTTTGCGAAAGACGGCGACATCGGGCGCGCCATGTGTCAATGGGACTGCGGCTGGTACTCCGGAATCATGGCGCGCGGCTACCAGCCGGAGGCCAATGCGCATCCGGCTGGCGATGCCGCAAACTGGGCGTTCTTCCCCTTCTTTCCTTACATGACCCGGTGGTTGGCGGCGCTGAGCGGCGTGGACGTGTTGCTCACTGCCTTGGCGATGAATGCGGTGGCCTTCGTGGGCACATGCGCGATGCTGTATCAGTACTTCCTTCGCATCGTCGGGAGGGATTCCGCCGCCTTCGCTGTGTTGCTGTTCGCCTTTTGTCCTTTGTCGCTGTACTTCTCGGCGCCATACACCGAATCGCTGTTCCTGTTCAGCATCGTCGCTGGCGTCCTGCTGTTGCAGGATGGGCGCTTCCTGATGGCCGGTCTGGCGGGTGCGGTGGCCAGCGCGACACGCAACAGCGGTTTTCTGTTCGGATTCATTTATCTCGCGTACGCATGGCACGCATGGGGGGGCTGGCGGGGGATGAAAGCGCTCTCGCCGCTGAACCTGCGCATCGTGCTCGGATTCTTGCTGGTGCCGGTCGGGCTGGAGCTTTACGCGTTGTTCCTGCATTCACTGATGGGCGACGCGCTGGCGTTCTCGCACGTACAGCGCGCATGGGGGCGCGTGTTCTCCAACCCGGTCACCGCACTGTGGAGTGGGCTGGCTGCGCCTGGCTATCTCGTGCGCATCCGCGTCGTGATGGTATTGATCGCGCTGTTCGGAGCCTGGAAAGCGTGGCGCTGGGGCAAGCGCGGCGAGGCAATCTTCTGCGCTTTGTCGATCCTGTTGCCCGCTTCGACAGGCTCGCTGGATTCGCTGCAGCGGTACGTGGCGACTTCGCTCGCATTCGTGTTTGTTCTCGCCTGGATCGCCATGCGCTTGCCGCGCGCCCGATGGGTGCTGCTGGGATGTTTCGCGCTGACGACGCCGTGGATGGTGCTGCGCTGGACGGAGGGCTGGTATGCCCTTCCTTGATCGCACCCGCCTTACGGCGACGAAAACCTGCCTGCTGACGCTCATCGCGCTCGTGGCAGCGTTCCATGTGTACGTTGCATACGTCATGGCGACGCCGAAGGTGGGCGAGGCCTATCGTCTGTATTTCATCGAGCGGCGCAGTATTCCCTGGCGCACTTTGCTCAGCCTTGAACCGTACCGGCTGGGCGAGCGGATGGACTTCGCGGACGAGCGCTGGGCGCCTCAACTCATCGATTTCTCGGTGTCCGAACAGTTCGGCATGCGTATGGCCAACAATCGCGCGGAAGTTGTCTTGAATCTCGCTGACAGCAAGCCGCGTGAGCTGGTCATCGAAGGCACGGCTGCCGTGACCGACAAGCTGCCACGTCAGCGCGTCGCGGTGAGCCTGAATGGCCAGAAGATCGGAGAGCTGAGCTATGAGTCCCGCGACATACGCTCCGATGTGATGACGATTCCAGCAGCGGCGCTGCTTGATGATCGCCACCTCCTCGTCATTGAATTTTCGGCCCGCAAGCAAAAGCCTTGGCTACCGGGCAAGCAACACGTGCCTTATGGCATCGCTGCGCTGACGTTACGCGCGTCGTCGGCTCCCGCGCCTTGACTCAGCGTGAGGGCGGGCGCATCACGCCCTCGCACGGGTCGCCGCGATCAATCGGTGCGAGGGTGACGACGGCATCGAACTGTCCTTCCGGCGCACCACCTTCGACGAAGCCGACGGCAATCAAGTCGTTGGGTGCCACGCTCGAAAACCAGCGAGCCACACCGATGTCGCGGCGCACATGTCCGTTCCCCGCCAGCAGCACGACGCCCTCTTTCGCATGGGCCTGCACAGCGCGTGCCATGCCTGCGTCGCGCGCCACCTGCGCACGCACCATCAACGGCAACATCGCGGGCGGCAGCAGGCCGCAATGTCCGTCGTCGACGGCACGCGTCTGTGCACGATCGATATCGGCGGGCAAGGGCTGGTCGAGCCCGGCCGCGCGGATCGTGTCCGCGTCCAACACCGCACCGAAGCCCTCGCGCATTACGCGCGCGGCATCGGCACGCGACACATTGGCTGCGACGATGCGCAGGTGCTGTTGCAGGGCGAGATCGATCACGGGTTCATAGAAGCGCCATTGCCAGCCGGCATTGGCGGGTGATGCTGCGTGGATGACGCATGCAGCATCCGCGCAGGTGCGCAGGGCATCGTCCAGCGCGGCTTGGCGATCGAGGTCGAATTGCTCCATGGCGATTACCGGTCGCCAGCCTGCATCGACGCGACGCTTGAGCATGTCGAAACGGATGCGATGGCCTTCGGCGTTGTCGTGCACCTCACCCAACAGCACGACGTGTCGCGCCGCGATGCGCTGGTCGAGCGACGCCGTCGGGCCTGATGTCGCACAGGCGGCAAGCGTCAGGGCCAGTAGCGGCGCGATACAACGGGCAACGTGCAATCGATTCAAGGCATGTCCTCATGCGGCGTGTGTGCAGCGGCCAAACACCACGAGCGGTACGGCAGCGTTCTCCGGATGGCTGACCACGCGAACGGGCAGATCATAGACCCGGCCGAGGATGTCGGGTGTAAGCACTTCGGCCGGCGTGCCAAGGGCCACGGTGTGGCCGCCTTCGAGCAGCAAAAGGCGATCGCACCAGTGCGCGGCGAGGTTGACATCGTGCAGCACCACCAGCGCGGCGATGTCCTCGCGACGGGTCAGTGAATACACGGCGGACAGCAGCATCAGTTGATGCTTGGGGTCCAGGCTGGAGGTCGGCTCATCGAGTAGCAGCAGGCGGTATTCGTCCTGTGCGCGGCAGGCTTGCACCTGCACCAGGACACGGGCGAACTGCACTCGCTGCTGTTCGCCACCCGAAAGCCCAAGGTAGCGGCGGTCGATGAGTGATTGAGCGTCGGCCTGCGTGAGCGCACGCCGCAATAACGATTCGTGCTCGGCCGGCGATAGCTCGGGGAAGGGGTACCCCCCCATCGCCACGACTTCGCGCACGGACAGATCGAAACTCAGATTAGGGGATTGCGGCAGCACCGCGCGGCGTCGCGCAAGGACGGCGGGCGACAGGGTGTCGAGCTGCCGATCATCGAGGTGCACGGCGCCTTCGCCAGCCGGCAACTCGCCGGCAATCGTTGCAAGCAGCGTGGTTTTGCCAGCGCCGTTCGCGCCGAGCACGCCGAGTACTTCGCCAGCGCGCAATTCGAGGTTGATGTCGGTGAGTACGCGGCGCGCGCCGCGACGACAGCCGAGGTGGCGAGTGATGAGCACGTCAGGCAGCCTTTCGCGTGAGCATCCAGAGCAGGAAGGGGCCGCCCACCAGACTGGTGACGATACCGATCGGCAATTCGGCGGGGATCACCACCAACCGTGCCACCCAGTCGGCCAGCGATAGCGCGATCGCACCGCCCACCAATGTATTGGGCAACAGCCAGCGGTGGTCAGCGCCAAGCGGCAGGCGGATCAAGTGCGGCACCACGAGGCCGACGAAACTGATGGTGCCGGTGACGGCCACCAAGGGGCCCACGAGCATCGCCGTCAGCACGATCAGACGGCGGCGCAGGCGCTTCAGGTCAAAGCCAAGATGCTGCGCTTCGCGCTCGCCCAGCAGCAGCGCGTTCATTGCGCGCCAATCGCGGATCAGCAGCGCACATAGCACGGCGACCAGTGGCACCAGCCACGCCAGCATGCTCCAGTTGGCGCCGGCCAGGCTGCCCATGTTCCAGAAAGTGAGGTTGCGCAGTTGCACGTCGTTGGCTTGATACGTGAACAGGCCGACGAAGCTGGCGCAGATGGCGTTGATGGCGACGCCCGCCAGCAGCAGATTGGCCACGCCCGGCCGCAGGCTGCCGAGTTTATAGGCCATGGCGGTGGCGGCCAGACTGCCGGCGAAGGCTGCGGGTGCGATGCCCCACAGGCCCGATGCGCCGAGCACGATGGCCGCCACGGCCCCCATCGCGCCGCCGAGCGAAATGCCGATGAGCCCCGGTTCCGCGAGCGGATTGCGGAACAGCGCCTGCATGACGGCGCCCGACAGTGCGAGCCCGCCGCCGACGATGATCGCCAGCACGATGCGCGGCAGACGCACTTCGATGAGCACGTTGCGCCACATGATCTCCTCGCCATCGGTCGGCGCAGACAGCAGCAGCGGCAGGATGCGCAGCCGTGGGATCGTCAGCGCGCCGCTGGCGGCGGCACCGATGGCGATCAGTACGAGCAGGACGCACAGCGCGACGAACACGCCGGAAGGCGTCGGACGCCAGC
>NZ_JBGVSA010000020.1:0-81628 GCF_041807905.1 Uliginosibacterium sp. sgz301328 | reverse complement strand
TCGCTGACCAACGCCTACCGCGCGCTCGCCAATGGCGGCCAGTGGACGCCGACGCAGTTCGTGACCGCAGTCCCGCAGCCGCCACAACAAGTGATGGGCGCGGAGGCGGCATTCATCATCGGCGACATTCTGTCGGACCCTGCCGCGCGCGCCATCACCTTCGGCATGGCAAGCCCCTTGTCGACGCGCACCTGGGCGGCGGTGAAGACCGGCACCAGCAAAGCCATGCGCGATAACTGGGCGGTGGGCTTTACCGACCGCTATACGGTGGGTGTGTGGGTGGGGAATTTCTCTGGCGCGCCGATGTGGGACGTCTCCGGCATTACGGGCGCCGCACCCGTGTGGCGTGACATCGTCGAATACCTGCATGCGGATATCCCCAGCCACCAGCCGGCACCACCATCGGATGTCGTGGCGCGCTCGATCAGCTTCACGCCCGCCATCGAAGCACCACGCCAGGAATGGTTCCGTGTCGGTACAGAGCCTGCCGACGCTGGCGCCCAACGCGTGCCGATGCAAATCACCGCAGGCCGGCCACGGCTGATCGCCCCCCCGGACGGCGCCATCGTCGCCCCCGACCCGGACATCCCACAGCGGCGGCAATCGATGCTCATCCAGGCCGCCTCACCCGCACCTGCCTGCCTGAAAGTTAACGGCAAGCAACTCGCGCCCTGCGGCACGCACAGCACCATGCTGCCACTGCCCGCCCCCGGCACGCACAAGGTGCAACTCATGTCCCCTGATGGAAAAGCGCTGGACGAGCACACTTTCACCGTCCGTGCCATCGCACGGCCTGTGGCAAAGGAGGAGTGAATGCGTCACTCGTGACGATGTGGGAAAGCGAGGAGAAACATGGCGCGCACGCGCCGAACAAATGCGCAGGAACGGAAGAAGTGCCCCGCAAACCTTACGTGGCCGAAAATGCGGGAGGCGCAGGTCCGTTCATGATGTCGTCAAAGCATGAGCTTTCGCCTTTCGCCCAGACAACCCTGCTGCGCGATTCGGGCTCCCCATTCAGCGTCGCCGAGCAGCAAAGGTTGCCCCGCGTAGCGGGGTCGGCGAGGACTGTCTGAGGCGCGCAGCGACGAGTTCCACAGCCGCCTTCTTGACCGGGCAGCGCAGAGGATCAGCCGTCGGCCAACGATGCTGTGGGGCCGCTTCTTTGGTCACTTTCTTGTCGAAAACAAGAAAGTGATTCGCCCGCCGGGCGAACTCCCGGCCGTCGGGCACGAGCAGTCGAGATCAAGCCAAGTTGGCAACGAACTGCAAAAGGAGTCCTCCGTAGCGCTGCGCCTTATCCTTCATCGCCTGCCAGCGTACTCACGAGGTCTCGACGATCCAAGAACAGCGAGGGCCTCCACAAGAAGGGACCCTCACGAAGCACGGACGCCGACACACCACAAGTCCGCGCCACGTTCAGATCAGGACTGGCTCCTGCTCCAGCATCACCCCGAATCGATCCCGCACCGCCGCGCGGACGGTATCCGCCAACAGCAGCACGTCTTCGCCCGTGGCACCGCCACGGTTCACCAGGATGAGCGCCTGGCGCTCGTACATGCCGACCGGCCCGAGATCGCGCCCCTTCCAGCCCGCCTGATCGATCAGCCAGCCGGCCGACACCTTTACCGAGCCATCCGCCTGCGGGTAGTGCGGCAGATTGGGGTAGTGCTGCGCCAGTGTCGCGAAGCGCTCGGCCGACACCACGGGGTTCTTGAAAAAGCTGCCAGCGTTGCCGAGCAGACCTGGGTCCGGCAGCTTGCGCGAGCGGATCAACACGACTGCGTCGGAAACATCGATCGGCGTCGGGTCGGTGACCTGGGCGCGCTCCAGCTCCTGTGCCACGTCGGCGTACGCGAGCATGGGATTCCAGGTCTTGGGCAGACGGAACGTGACCGATGAAATGACGAAGCGATCCGCCGCTTCGTGCTTGAACACGCTGTCGCGATAGCCAAAACGGCAAGCTTCGCGGTCGAAGGTGATGACTGCGCCGCTCTTGAGGTCCACCGCTTCGAGCGCAAAGAAGCGATCGGCCATCTCAAGCCCATAGGCGCCGATGTTCTGGATGGGCGCCGCGCCCACCGTGCCCGGAATCAGCGACAGGTTTTCCAGCCCCGGCCAGCCGTTTTCCAGTGTCCAGCGGACGAAGTCGTGCCAGGCTTCGCCCGCACCCGCGCGCACGTACCAGGCTTCGTCGTCCTCGCCGATGAGTTCGCGGCCGGGAATGGCCACGCGCAACACGACGCCTTCGACGTGCGGATTGAGCACCACGTTGCTGCCCCCGCCGAGTACGACGATGCGGCGCTCGGCGAGTTCGCCGCCCTTGATCAAGCGGATGAGCTGTGCGACGGAGACGATATCGATGAAGTCGTCGGCGAAGGCTTCCAGACCCAGCGTGTTGAACGGGGTCAATGGCACCTTGTGTTCGAAGGCCAGTTGCATGTTCTGATTTATTTGCAGCAAGACACTTGAGGACTATAGCGCGCCGTTGGGCGGCGGGTTTTGCCGTTCATCCCTGTTTGCAGGCAGATCAGCCAGCGAAAAAGGGCGCACGGGGCGCCCTTTTTCGTCACATTGCGGTGATTCTGCCGGATTTACTCCAGCCGGGCACGTTCGCGGCGTGCCCTGATCGCGCGGATCAGCGCGGCAGCTCGGTCGTTCCCATCAGGAACTCATCGACGGCGCGAGCGCATTGGCGACCTTCGCGGATCGCCCAGACGACCAGCGATTGACCACGGCGCATGTCGCCGGCCGCGAAGACCTTCGGCACGTTGGTGGTGTAGGCGGTGTCGCCTTCGGTGCTGGCGCGAGCGTTGCCACGGGCGTCCTTGTCGACGCCAAAGGCTTCGAGCACGCCGCCCACCGGGTTGGTGAAGCCCATCGCGAAGAGCACGAGGTCGGCCGGCAGTTCTTTTTCCGATCCGGGCACTTCGGACATCTTCATCTGGCCGGTCTTTTCGTCGCGCTTCCATTCGACGCGCGCGGTCACCACCGACTTGACCTTGCCGCCTTCACCGCGGAATTCCTTGGTGGTGATGGACCAGTCGCGATCGCAGCCTTCTTCGTGCGACGAAGAGGTGCGCATCTTGAGCGGCCAGTACGGCCACACCAACGGCTTGTTCTCTTGTTCCGGCGGCTGCGGCATCAGTTCGAACTGGGTCACGCTGGTCGCGCCATGGCGGTTGGAGGTACCCACGCAGTCGGAGCCCGTGTCGCCACCGCCGATCACTATGACGTTCTTGCCAGTCGCCTTGATCTGGTCCTTGAGCTTGTCGCCCGCGTTGACCTTGTTCTGCTGCGGCAGGAATTCCATCGCGAAGTGAACACCGTCCAGCTCGCGGCCCGGCACCGGCAGATCGCGCGGCACTTCGGAACCACCCGCCAGCACCACGGCGTCGAACTGGCTCATGACGTCCGCCGCGTTGATGGTGGTCTTGGCGTCCGAACCGACGCCGGCCGGTAGCTTGCCGTCGCCGATCAGCACGCTGGTCTTGAAGGTCACGCCTTCGGCTTCCATCTGCTTGACGCGCAGATCGATGTGGCCCTTCTCCATCTTGAAGTCGGGGATGCCGTAGCGCAGCAGGCCACCGATGCGGTCACGCTTTTCGAACACGGTCACGTCATGGCCGGCGCGCGCCAGTTGCTGCGCAGCCGCCATGCCTGCAGGGCCCGAACCGACCACGGCAACCTTCTTGCCGGTCTTGACGGCCGGCACTTGTGGCACGACCCAGCCGTTTTCCCAGGCCTTGTCGATGATGGCGTGTTCGATCGACTTGATGCCCACGGGCAGCTCGTTGATGCCGAGCGTGCAGGCTGCTTCGCACGGAGCCGGGCAGATGCGGCCAGTGAACTCCGGGAAGTTGTTGGTCGAGTGCAGCACTTCGATGGCGGCTTGCCAGTCCTGCTTGTACACCAGGTCGTTGAAGTCCGGGATGATGTTGTTGACCGGACAGCCGTTGTTGCAGAACGGGATGCCGCAGTCCATGCAACGCGCGCCCTGGATCTTCGCCTCGGCGTCCGAAAGGTGCAGCACGAACTCACGATAGTGCTGGCGACGGGTTTCCGGAGCTTCGTAGCGCTCGTCCTGGCGCTCGAATTCCATGAAGCCGGTGATCTTGCCCATTTTCAATACTCTCCTGCTTACGCGGTAACCGCCGGCGCGGCGGCAGCGGCGTTCAGTTCCTTCAATGCGCGGCGATATTCCTTCGGCATGACCTTGACGAAGGCGGCGCGTGCTTCGGGCCAGCTCTCCAGCAGCGACTTGGCGCGGAAGCTGCCGGTGTTGCGGAAGTGGTTCTCGATCAGACGACGCAGCAGCGTTTCGTCCGCTTCGGCCACGGCACCGCGCTGCGCTGCGTGCCACTGCGAGCTGTCGGACTGCTCGGCGGCCGGCAGTACGCGCTCCAGATCGACCATGGTCAGGTTGCACTTGGCCTCGAACGCGCCGGCAGGGTCGTACACGTACGCCACGCCGCCGGACATGCCTGCCGCGAAGTTGCGGCCGGTGTCACCCAGCACGACGACGGTACCGCCAGTCATGTATTCGCAACCGTGGTCGCCCACGCCTTCGACGACTGCCGCAGCGCCCGAGTTACGGACCGCGAAGCGTTCGCCACCCACCCCGTTGAAGTACGCCTCGCCTGCGATGGCGCCATACAGCACGGTGTTGCCGACGATGATGTGTTCAGGACCGAAGCCGCGGAAATCATTGGCACAACGCACGATCACGCGACCGCCCGACAGCCCCTTGCCGACGTAGTCGTTGCCTTCGCCCACGAGGTCCAGCGTGACGCCGTGCGCCAGGAACGCACCAAAACTCTGGCCAGCAGTCCCGTTGAGCTGGATGTGAATGGTGTCGTGCGGCAGACCGGCATGGCCGTAGCGGCGGGCGACTTCACCCGACAGCATGGCGCCGACGGAACGATTGACGTTGATGATCGGCGAGATGAACGACACGCGCTCACCACGCTCCAGGGCGGGCTGCGCCTTCTCGATCAGCTTGTGGTCGAGCGCGCGCACCAGCAGGTGGTCTTGCTCTTCGACCTGCACGCGCGGCACGTCGATGGCGACGTCCGGCTGATGGAAGATCTTCGTGAAGTCCAGGCCCTGCGCCTTCCAGTGATCGATGGCCTTCTTCTTGTCGAGCAGATCGGCGCGGCCGATCAGTTCGGCGAAGGTGCGGATGCCCAGTTGGGCCATGATCTCGCGCACTTCTTCAGCGATGAAGAAGAAGTAATTCACCACGTGCTCGGGCTTGCCCGAGAACTTGCGGCGCAGCGTCGGGTCCTGCGTGGCCACGCCCACCGGGCAGGTGTTCAGGTGGCACTTGCGCATCATGATGCAGCCTTCGACGACCAGCGGCGCGGTGGCGAAGCCGAACTCTTCGGCACCCAGCATGGCGCCGATGACCACGTCGCGTCCGGTCTTCATCTGACCGTCGGCCTGCACCACGATGCGGCCGCGCAGACCGTTGAGCACCAGCGTCTGCTGCGTTTCGGCCAGGCCCAGTTCCCACGGCGTGCCGGCGTGCTTGATCGACGACAGGGGCGAGGCGCCCGTGCCACCGTCATGGCCGGCAATCACGACATGGTCGGCCTTGCACTTGGCAACGCCAGCGGCCACGGTGCCCACACCGACTTCCGACACCAGCTTTACGCTGATCGAAGCGGACGGATTGACGTTCTTCAGATCGTGGATGAGCTGAGCCAAGTCCTCGATCGAGTAGATGTCGTGGTGCGGCGGGGGCGAAATCAGGCCCACGCCCGGCACCGAGAAGCGCAGCTTGCCGATGTATTCGGAAACCTTGCCGCCAGGCAGCTGGCCGCCTTCACCGGGCTTGGCGCCCTGGGCCATCTTGATCTGGATCTGGTCGGCCGAAGTCAGGTATTCGGCGGTCACGCCAAAGCGGCCCGAGGCAACCTGCTTGATCTTCGAACGCAGCGAGTCGCCTTCCTGCAGCTCGATGTCGCGCTCGATGACGTCGTGGCCGAGCAGGCCCGCCAGCGTTTCGCCCTTCTTGATGAAGATGCCCTTCATCTCGTTCTTGTAGCGCTTTTCGTCCTCGCCGCCTTCACCGGTGTTCGACTTGCCGCCGATACGGTTCATGGCGATGGCCAGCGTGGTGTGCGCTTCCGTCGAAATCGAGCCGAGCGACATGGCGCCCGTGGCGAAGCGCTTGACGATGTCCTTGGCCGATTCGACTTCGTCCAGCGGAATGGCGCGCGACGGATCGATCTTGAATTCGAACAGACCGCGCAGCGTCATGTGGCGCTTGCTCTGGTCGTTGATGATCTGCGCGTATTCCTTGTACGTCTGGAACGAGCCGGCGCGCGTCGAGTGTTGCAGCTTGGCGATGGCGTCCGGCGTCCACATGTGCTCTTCGCCACGGACGCGGAAGGCGTATTCGCCACCGGCGTCCAGCGCATTGGCCAGCACGGGGTTGTGGCCAAATGCCAGCTTGTGCAGGCGGATGG
The DNA here is from genome assembly GCF_041807905.1 of Uliginosibacterium sp. sgz301328. NCBI lineage: Bacteria > Pseudomonadati > Pseudomonadota > Betaproteobacteria > Rhodocyclales > Zoogloeaceae > Uliginosibacterium > Uliginosibacterium sp. sgz301328. The sequence continues at coordinate 75,158 of NZ_JBGVSA010000020.1, read as the reverse complement.
CTTCTTCGGCGACTTCGAAGATGCCGATACCTTCGACGTTCGACGGGGTGCCGCGGAAGTACTTGTCGATCAGCTCGCGATTCAGGCCGATGGCCTCGAAGATCTGCGCGCCACAGTACGACATGTACGTCGAGATGCCCATCTTCGACATGACCTTGTTCAGGCCCTTGCCGACCGCCTTGGTGAAGTTCTTGATGGCCTTTTCGGCGGACAGTTCGTCCGGCATGTCCTTGGCCATCTCGCGCAGCGTTTCCATCGCCAGGTACGGGTGGACGGCTTCGGCGCCGTAGCCGGCCAGCAGGGCGAAGTGATGCACTTCGCGCGCCGAACCGGTTTCCACCACCAGGCCGGTGCTGGTGCGCAAGCCCTTGCGGATGAGGTGCTGGTGCACCGCACTGGTGGCCAGCAGCGCGGGAATCGCCACGCTGTCGGCGTCGATCATGCGATCGGACACGATCAGGATGTTGTAGCCCGAACGCACGGCGTCTTCGGCTTCAGCACACAGCGAAGCGATGCGCGCTTCCACGCCCTCGTTGCCCCAGGCAACCGGGTAGCAGATGTTCAGCTCGAACGACTTGAACTTGTTGTCGGTAAACTCTTCGATGTGGCGGATCTTCGCCATGTCCTTGAAGTCCAGTACCGGCTGGGACACTTCAAGACGCATCGGCGGGTTGATGTTGTTCAGGTCGAGCAGGTTGGGCTTCGGACCGATGAACGACACCAGCGACATCACGAGCTGTTCGCGGATCGGGTCGATCGGCGGGTTCGTGACTTGCGCGAACAACTGCTTGAAGTAGTTGTACAGCGGCTTGAGCTTGTTGGACGTGACGGCCAGCGGCGAGTCATTGCCCATCGAGCCGATGGCTTCTTCGCCAGCGGCAGCCATCGGCGCCATCAGGAAGCGGATGTCTTCCTGCGTGTAACCGAATGCCTGTTGGCGGTCGAGCAGCGAGGCACGCGAAACAACTTGCGGCTCGGGGCCGTCGACTTCGTCGAGTTTGATCTGGATGCGCGAGATCCACTCACGGTACGGCTTGGCGTTGGCCAGCGAATCCTTGAGTTCCTTGTCGTCGATGATGCGGCCGGCTTCCATGTCGATCAGGAACATCTTGCCCGGCTGCAGGCGCCACTTCTTGATGATCTTGCTCTCGGCGATCGGCAGCACGCCCGATTCGGACGCCATCACGACCAGGTCGTCGTCGGTCACCAGATAGCGGGCCGGGCGCAGACCGTTGCGGTCCAGCGTCGCGCCGATCTGGCGGCCATCGGTGAAGGCCATGGCGGCGGGACCGTCCCACGGCTCCATCATGGCAGCGTGGTATTCGTAGAAGGCGCGGCGGTTCTCGTCCATCAGCGTGTGTTGTTCCCACGCTTCCGGCACCATCATCATCATGGCCTGGACCAGCGGGTAGCCGGCCATGGTCAGCAGTTCGACGCAGTTGTCGAAGGTGGCCGTATCGGACTGGCCTTCGTACACGATCGGGTACAGCTTCTTCAGGTCGTCGCCCAGCACGGCGGACTTCATCACGCCTTCGCGGGCACGCAGCCAGTTGAAGTTGCCCTTGACGGTGTTGATTTCACCGTTGTGCGCCAGCATGCGGTACGGGTGCGCCAGCGGCCATTCCGGGAAGGTGTTGGTCGAAAAGCGCTGGTGGACCAGGGCCAGCGCCGAGATGCAGCGCGGATCAGCCAGATCCTTGTAATAGACGCCGACCTGGTTGGCCAGCAGCAGACCCTTGTACACGATCGTGCGGGCCGACATCGACGGCACGAAGTATTCGCCGCCGTGCTTGAGGTGCAGTTGCTGGATGGCGTGGCTGGCCATCTTGCGGATGACGTACAGCTTGCGCTCGAGCGCTTCGGTCACCATCACGTCCGGGCCGCGACCGATGAAGATCTGGCGGATCACCGGTTCCTTGGCGCGCACCGTCGGCGACATCGGCATGTCGCGGTCGATGGGCACGTCGCGCCAGCCCAGCACGACCTGGCCTTCCGCGCGTACGGCACGTTCGAGTTCTTGTTCGCAGGCCAGGCGAGAGGCGTGTTCCTTCGGCAGGAAGATCATGCCGACGCCGTATTCGCCGAAAGGCGGCAGCTTCACGCCATGGGTGGCCATTTCCTCACGGAAATACTGGTCGGGAACCTGGATGAGGATGCCGGCGCCGTCGCCCATCAGCGGGTCGGAACCCACCGCGCCGCGGTGATCGAGGTTTTCCAGGATCTTCAGACCACCCTGGACGATGTCGTGGCTCTTCTTGCCCTTGATATGGGCGACGAAGCCGACGCCACACGCGTCATGTTCATTGGCGGGATCGTAGAGTCCCTGCTGTTGGGGGCGCATTTCCATGTTTCACTCCTGGCCGCCGTCAAGACGTGCGGCGCCTGCTTAAACGTGGACGCGACTATAAGACCATGCCGGCAGCGGTGCCAAGCGATAATAAATGGGGTCGGAGTAATAATTATAAATGCACAGTTTTAGTGCGGGCTTTATATGGGGACAGAGTTATTTCAAAAGGCAATCGACGTGGCGTGCGCGGATTTGGGGCAGGTGCGATGCGCGCGGCGCGCCTGCCTTATGGCGAAATGCCGGTTGGAGTTGGACCGCGCGAGCGGCTAGAGCGGAGGGCGACGGATCTCGTCGTCGAGATTGACGGCAAAGGCGGACACATCCGGCAGCGGCGATAGCGTGTCGGGCAGGTCGTCAGGCGGAAGTGTCGGACGTCATTGAACGTCCACGGGTGCAGACGCGATGCGGGGGTGATCGTCAGCGTGCCGCGTAGTGCGAGCCCGCTTTCTTTCATCGCGACTGTCAGGATGGTCACCGGTCCGGGATAGACGACAGGCCGGTCGACGCGCAGCAGGTCGGACGCTCGTTGAAGCCCGGTGTAGGGCGCGACGAGCGCTTCGAGGGTGGTTGCGTCGATACCACGCTTTTCGATGAAGTCCTTTGCCTGCCGCTCGCTCATTCCGAGCGCGGCGACAAGAACGCGCCAGGTCGCCGTCGCCGGATTTACGCCGGTTCCCGGACAAAAGACGAGGTTATCGAGTATCGGGCTGTCGCCCTTCCACAGCGCGTGCTCGCCGCGCCACCCCTGTACGCGAGCAAGTTCAGCAGTCGCCGCAAGCTCGTCGTCGCGTGGCGGCATGAGGTCCGACCGAACGTAGTCCTCTGTCTCGGCGCCCTGCAGACGTCGCAGAGAATCCGTATCGACGTAATCATCGAGTGTGTCCAGCAGCATGCCGATGCGCTCGGGAGACAACCCGTAGGTTGCAAGGAAGCTCTCCTTCCACGCGCGAGGCGCCGTGCGCAGGTTGAGCAAGCCCCGAGCATCTTGCAGAGACACCGCCACGCCGTCGCCAATGTCGTACCAACGCCCGTCCAGACGGATTCCCACAGCGTCATTGCCCAGGCCCAAGGGGGTGCGTGGCGTGGTGGTGAGTATGAAGGTCATTCTTGCCAGCGCATCGTTGAGCATTCGTTCACTCGCGATGGCGGTCTGTTCGGCACGAGCCAGACGGAGTGCGATCGATATGCGCTCCCCCGCATAGCCGCCGGCCAGCGCAAGGATGACCAGCGCGGCAATGGTGAGAATCAGCACGTAGCCACGCTGCGCACCGCGCGGTTTCGGGCAAGTAGGACGCTCTCGCATGATGACGATCATTTCCCCAACGGCGGACGGAACGGCTCTGGGCTTTTGCGCACGCGTGTCGCGCTCGGTGGCGCCCACGCCTGCGATTCCCCCGCCCCCCCCGGCGGCAGGATCGGGGCCGCGGTCAACGTGCTGGTCCAAGGGGCCGACTCCACACGGGCGAACCACTGCGCCGTGGGCACTTCGTCGCCCTCGCGGCTGATGACGAGTTCGATTGCCGTGGGCACCCGCTCGCTCGTCTGCTTCAGCTCGCTCCACGACGCCAGTGGCTCCCCTGCTTGCGTGCGGTAGACAAAGCGGCCGGTGGCGTTCTCCCATGATGCCATTTGCATTTCGATTCGATCGGCGCGATAGAGCAAACTGAGGCGGCCGTCGGTATCGCGCTCGAGGCTCAGCGACATGGCTTCGGGCGCAACCATCATGTCGGCGCGCAATGGTCGCAGCGTCAGCGCCCGAAAGCCCTTCTCGTCGCCTTCGAAAGCATCGGTCGAGCTTTCGCCCAGGGGCGCCAGGCCGCCGATCAGTTGCCGATACCACGCATGGGCCCGCATGCTGCTCTCCCCTTCGCGAACTTCTCGCGCGAGCGTCTCCTGCACACGAAGGATGTAGTAATTGGCGCCCATCAGGAGCGTCATGAGCAACGAGGTGATCGCAAGCGCGACCAACAATTCCATGAGCGTGAAGCCACACTCGCCGTGGGCGTGTGATTGGCGGAGCGGCGGGCGGGGCATGGTGGCTTACTTCGGCAGATCGAACGTCCGCGTGAGGCGAGGCGTGACCACTACGGCCTCGTCCTCGAACCACGCCTCGTCAGATGAACCGCTGAGGACTTCGTAGCGGTATTTGAAGAGCAGCACGTCGTGCGTGCCGAAGCCGCGCGGGTACCCCGTCTGCGGCCCCTGCCCCAAGGTCTCGCGCTTCCACTTGATGCGCAGTCCGCCCGCTTCGAGCTCGCCCTGAGCCTGCCGCGCATCAGGCAGCGTCCGCATGATGGACTGCGCCGTGCGTGCGGCCTCCGTACGCTGATAGTGCGCGCGCAGACGCCCGACGGAGTGGAGACCGTTTTCGGCCCACATGACGATGGCCACACCCACTGAGGTGACCAGCACGAGGGCCACCAGGACTTCGATCATGGCGAATCCGCTTGTGCCGCGACTGACGTGTCCGTTCATTCGGCAACGACCCGGCAGTCCGGCGCCTGTATCGAGAACTCGGCAAGGATGAGAGCCGCGGCGTCGATCACCGTTCCGGTCGACGCCGAACAAAGCTGGTCCGGCGTGACAGTCAGCGGAGGATCGAACAGCACTTGCCAGCCCTGCGGCAGGGACAGAATCTGCTCCCCGCCAATGGCGACAGGCTCCACGACGCTGTCCAGGCTCAGGGGTACGCCGAGCAGGTGCGCCCATCTTGGCAACTGGCGGATGTCTTCGTAGATCGATGCAATGGCGTAGCGCTGCGTCGAGCGGTCGATCATCTTCATGAAGCTCGGTCCGACCAGACCCATCATCAAGGCAATGAGGGCGAGCACCACCATCAGTTCGAGCAGGGAGAAGCCCCGACACCGCCGGCGGCGTTCACGACCGGCCAAGATCGCTCGAATCCGATCTTGGCACCATGCCGACGTCAGCGTCATAGCCCTCCCCGCCGGCCTTGCCGTCCGCACCGAACGAATAGATGCCAAAAGGACGGCCGTCAGGCCCGGGGACGACGTATTGGTATGGATTTCCCCAAGGATCGTTGGGCAGGGCATCTTCGAGATAAGGGCCGTGCCAGCGCCTGGCGAGTTTGTCGTCGCCCGGAGGAATGGTCAGCACGGCAAGGCCTTCTTCAGCACTCGGGTAGACGCCCAGATCCAGTCTCATGGTTTCGATCGCGCCGCGCAGCAATTTGACCTGCGTCTCCGCAGTCTGGACCTTGGAGGAATCCACCTTGGAGAACAGCTTGGGACCGACCAGACTTACGATCATGCCGATGATGACCAGCACGACGAGCATCTCAAGCAAAGTGAAGCCGCGCGATGCACGCGGCTGCGGGCGATTCCCGCCTGTGTTCCGGTAAGACATAGGTAACCTCAGAATTTCACATCCGACAGGCTGGCCATGGCGAGCACGACGCCCACCATGACAAACCCGATGACTGCCCCCAGGCAAAGAATGCTGGCCGGCTCGATCAGCGATACGACTCTGCGCTGCATCGACTGATTCTTGTCGTTCCAGTAGTGGGCCACGTGCTCCAGCATCGGACCGAGTTCGCCGGATTGCTCGCCGACGCGCACCATCGATAGTGATGTGGGTTCGAGCAGGCGTTGATGTTCGATCGCCTGCGAAAGACGCCTGCCACGATTGACCTCGGCGCGCAGGTTTCGCAACTTTGCGGTGGTGGTGCTCAGGCGTACCGAACTGGCCGCTAGTTCCAGCGCGGGCAGAATGCCCACCTTGCTCTGCAACAGCATCGACAGCCCGGTCGTCCAGCGCGCCGTCTCACCGCTATGTATCCATTCGCCGATGACGGGCAGATGGGCTGCGCTGGCAAGCAGGCGAACGCGCAGACGCGGGTTGCGCGCGGCGGCGACGACGCCCGCGACAAGCAACGCGATCGCAACGATCGACTCGATGAAATAGGCGTTGAAGAATGCGCCCGTGCGAAGCACGACCACCGACATCCACGGCAAGGTGTCGAGGCGACCTCGCAACAGGGTGGCGAACCGTGGTACGACAAACGCAAAGATGAACAGCACCGCCATTGTGCCGGTACCGATCAGGATGCTTGGATAGACCATTGCTTCGCGCGTTTGGGCACGCATGCGGGCGTCGAAGTCCATCTGGTCAGCGGCGCGGCTCAGTGCGACCCCCAGGTTTCCGGTCGCCTCGCCCGCCCGCACCATGGCGAGGACGTATTCCGGCAATCCGAGTGCGGCCTTTTCGAGCGCGCTCGAAAAAGTCTCGCCGCTGTGGATCGATCTCACCATGACTCCGAGAGGCCCGTACAAGGCTGTCTCGCGGTTGGCGTCGCGCAAGGTGCTCAACGCATCGGCCAGGCTGATGCCGGCGTTTGCCAGCGTCGACAATTCGCGTACCAGCACGACGCGCGCCGCGTGGGTAACCGACGGGCGACGCCAGTTGTGTCCGACGGGGGTGGCGGCAGACGCATCCTTGAGGTCGAACACCGTCAGGTGGCGATCCTCAAGTGCGGCCATTGCGCTGACCATGTCTGCCGCCGTGATGGTTCCGCTTTCAGTGTGCCCACCTGGGGCGGCAGCCTTGAATACGTAGTCAGGCATCGCCGCTCCCTTCCGGCAGGTAAGCAGCACCAGCAACGGCCATCACTTCGGCGAGGCTCGTCAGGCCCCGCGCGGCCTTCAACAAGCCGTCCTCGCCGAGTGTGCGGAAGTCGGCGCCAAGTGATCGAAGGAGATCCTGATGGCCGGCGGACTGCTGGCTCAAGGCCGCGCGCAGGGCGTCCGTGGCCGGGAGCAATTCGTAGACCGCCGTGCGGCCCCGGTAGCCTGTTCCGTCACACGCATCGCATCCCACGGGCTGCCGGAACGACCAATCGGCCGGCCGGACGCCATGCCGTTCGAGAAAGGCGCGAGCCTGCGCCGGTATCGTCGCCCGCTCGGTGCTGCTCATGGGTCTACTGCAGACAGGGCACAGACGCCTGACCAAGCGCTGCGCAAGTACACCGCGGACCGTCGCGCCGACGAGGAACTGTTCGACGCCCAGATCCACCAGGCGCAGGAAGGCTGTGGGCGTGTCGTTGGTATGGAGCGTCGAGAAAACCAGGTGGCCGGTGAGCGAGGCTTGAACGGCGATGCGGGCTGTGTCGATGTCGCGGATTTCACCGATCATGACGACGTCGGGGTCATGCCGCAGAATTGCGCGCAGTGCGGCGGCAAAGGTAAAGCCGATATCGGCATTGACCTGGAATTGCGTGACACCATCGATCTTGTATTCGACGGGGTCCTCGACCGTCAGGATACGTTGCCGCGCCGAATCGCACGCCGATAGCGCGGCATAAAGGGTCGTACTCTTTCCGGAACCCGTCGGGCCCGTCACCAGAACGATGCCATCCGGTAACGACATCCATTGCTGGAATGTTGCAAGATGGTCCGGCTCGAAGCCAACACCTTCTAACGAAAAGCGCTTCTCCTGCGACACAGGCAACAGGCGCATGACGATCGATTCGCCGAACACCGATGGGATGACCGAGACGCGGACATCGGTCTCGACCCCCGCCGCGCGGCTCGAAAAGCGACCGTCCTGCGTCAAGCGGCGCTCGGCAATGTCGAGACCGGAAATCAGCTTTATGCGACTGACGACCGCGTCAAACCGATCGCGCGGATAGTGTTCGACAAACTGGAGATGCCCGTCGACGCGATAACGCACCGAGAATCCATATTCGAGCGGTTCGACGTGAATGTCGGATGCGGCCTTGTCGTTCGCACGCGCCAGCATCGCGTTGACAAGCTCTACCACGGGGGCGTCTTCAGCGAGGCGTCGTAGATCCTGTTCGCCAGCGCTCTCCGCGCCGACCCGATAAACCTCCGTCAGCAGCCGTTCGAAATCGCGCTGGGCAACAAGGGCACAACTGAATGCCGTATCGGGAAAAAGCCGCCCGACCAGGTATTCCTGCAGCTCCGAGTCCAGCGGGTCACGCGATATGACGAGGGGACCATCATCTTCAATGGCCGGAACCACGAGAAACTCGAGCCGCTGTGCCAAGGCGCGCGAGACACCGCGATCGCGGTGAAACTGTGCAATGTTGGCGGCGACCCCGGGTTTGCTTTCAACGACAAAGACCGGAATGTGCAATTGCTCGCTCAACGCACTCAACAGCGTCGACTCGGAGATCAGCCCAAGACGTATCAATAGCGCGCCAAGGCGGTCGGAGCCGCTCTCACGCTGCAATTGCAGCGCTTTTTCCAGACCTGCCTCGTCAATGGTTCCCGCATTAACGAGCATCTGCCCCAGGCGAGTGACTTCATTCATTGCCATCTAGTTATCGAATACCTGACTTGCATGACACGTTCCGGACGACCCGGGACAATGGCCAGCCTTGATGACCTCAAGGGTGCTATGAGAACCGAACACCATGAAGAGCGTGATGACTTCGCGCAGCCAGTCATGTCTCTACGCGGCAAGCGGGCACCTCAACGAAAAAACCCCCGGAGCTTTCGCTCCGAGGGTTTAGCACTTGAGAGGACTCAGGGTGCTTAGTTGCCGTGGTTCAGGCCTGCTTGCGCATCCTGATCCAGCGTCGTGTCAATCGTGCCGGAACGGCTGTCGTCATAGGTGAAATCCACACCCTGCGAACCGGAGGCCTCGATGAAGTTCTGCGAAGCCGGGTTGTACAGATAGTTCTGCACACGCAACGTCGAACCATTGTCCGAAGTGATACGCAGACGCGGTGCATCGCCTTCCGTTGCCACTGCGTTCGTAGCATTTTCACCAGACACAGGGCTAGCCGGTGCATTGGTCAGCTTGGCATCGACATCTTGCGGCAGCATTTGCAGCACTGCACGCGGCGCCAGCGTCGCCAGCTTGCCCCACTTGCCGTACTTGCCGTCACGCTGAATGTACTGGCCGTACACGTCCATCGTATCGGTTTCGCTGTTATTGATCAGGCGGATCACCGACAGCCAGCCGTCCTGACGACCGTTGGAAGCATAGTTACGGACATCAATCTTGATGGAGCCAGACAACGGATACAGCGGGCCCTTACAGAAGTTGTTCTGCTCGTTCTTATGCTCACCAGCGCTAGCCTTGACCAACGTCGCTGCCGTCACGTTGAACGACGATGCGGGAACCGGGGTGGTCGCATTCTTGACGTCGTAGCAAACGTGAACGCGATAGGAGCCCTTGTTTGCGCCAAATGCGTTTAGAACTTGGTTCGTCGGAATCGTTAGCGTAATCGGGCCTGCCATGTTAGCCGACGTTACGGGAACCGACGTGGTGGCTATTTCGTTCGCATTACAAGCATTGACGGCCGGCGTACCATTTGTGACAGGTGCCTCCTCATAAGCCAGAAATACGCGACCGCCTTGCACGAAACCTTGCGACGCCGCCACTTTGACGGTAGCACTCTTGACCTCCACCTTACCATCAATGTTCGCAGCGGTGCCGACGTTGGACATCTCAGACAACAGGTACTCGTGCTTAAGGTCTGAATCGTAGCCCTGGGCATTCTGGGTCAGATACACCTGCCCCAAGTCAGCGATGTATTGCGTCGAGAACGACGACGTCCACGGCGCTTCACCCGTATAGGTCGAACCCGTGAAGTACATGTTGTTGCCGCGCACGTCCAGCTTGGCATTGGTGGACGACTTCACCACGTTGACAAGGATATTGGTCGGGAAGGTGATCAGCGTCGTGGCGTTCGTCGAACCGGAACGCAGGTGTTCATCGGGCGTCGCGTTACTGTCCACCGCCAACTGGGTCGGCTGAGACAATGCGACATAGTGTTTGACCGACACAGGCAGCGTCTTGACGGAAACGTCACACTCTTCGACCGTACCCACAATCTGCTTTAGATTGACAATGGTAGGGTTATTCTCGGGAGTGACGTAGTCGCTGGCTATGGAAATCAGCGGCTGCTTCACCAGACTTTTCGGCTTAGCGGCGAAGACCGTGATGGTCGCGTACAGGGTCTTGTCGTCATCGGACTTCCTCAGCTCAACGACTTCATAATCTGTACCAAGGTCCAGAACATCCGCCGTAACACCGTCAGTCACCTTGATGTGACTGAAGGCGCCGGCCTTGTCCCACTTGGCGTTGCCGCCCAAGGTGAATTGGACTTGGAATGTCTGGGCATTGAGACGCGCATCAACGTCACCGAAGAAACGATACGAGACCGTCGGCGAAGTAACCGGCTGGTTGTCGGCAGTAATGACCTCGCGAGCGATCGACGTCGACGATGCCTGAATTTGACCTGCATAGCTGGCGGTAGCGGCCGCACCTGCCAGGGCGCCCACGATCAGGCGAAAAATGAGTTTCTGTTTCATCTAGATATGTCCTCTAACTTTAATGCCGTTGGATTGCATGCCCCCGGTAGGAAATATGCGCATGCGGCCTATAACTTCGGCGTCGTTATTATTGGGTGGACATTCGCTCGTCATCTTGCCTGCTATCAACACGAGCCCGCCGATATGACGGGGTATTTTTCCTAGATGAATCTGCAACTTCTTTGGCATATGCCGATGAATTTCATCGACTATTTTTGCAACCCGTTTGCATGTTTAGATCTTGTTGCACGGGCCTTTTCTTAGGCCCCTACTTTGACTGCACATATGGGACGTAGCTACTTGTTATCCGCCCCCTAGTCCATTTCCGAACCAGGTGCCTCAGTCGCGTCGGCTTCCTGCGCCGTAGTCTCGCCCTTCTCGCCTTGTTTGACATCGGCGCCCTTGAGCAAGGGCTTCGCCCATGGCATCCGGTTAACAAGTGCCTCGCCGACGGCTTGTGCGTCGAAGTCGTCCGCCAATGCGTATGCGGTGATCAGAACGATCAACTCGGTGCGGTCGGTGGCGTTTGTACCGCTCTTGAAGGCGTAGCCGATGGCGGGGATGTCCTTCAACCACGGGATGCCCGAATCGGTGTTGTTGCGTTGATCGCTCATCAGGCCACCGAGGACGATAGTGTTGCCATCCATCGCGGTGAGCTTTGTCTGGATCTTTCGTTGCGAGATGCTGGGCGATAGCGCGCCGCCTGCGGCACCTTGGATGGCTGCGCTGACCTCCTGGCTGATGTCGAGATCAATGCGGCCACCGGCATGAACGACTGGGCGCACGGTCAATATGATGCCGGTATTCCTGTACTGGATTGTCTGTAGCACACCGCCATTCGATGAGTTCGTATTGGCATCGCTTTGCTGGCTGGTGATGACAGGGACCTCCTGCCCGACCTGGATGGTTGCCGTCTCGCCACTACGCGTCAGAATGGTTGGATTGGACAGCATGTGAACGCGTGCCGTGCTGGCCAGGGCGTTGAACAACACGATCGGCGATGCCTCGGAGCCATAGAGCCGCAGTGCGAGCCCCGCATTGGGAACCGCGAGTTTGGACAGGGCCATGGAACCGCTCAGGCCGCCGATCTTGATAGCGTTGAGAAACCACTGAAAACCAAGCTGCTCGGATTCGTTCAGGCTGATTTCGGCCACCGAGACCGACACCAGCGCACTCTTCGCAGGACGATCGAGTTCCTTCAAAAGACCGAACCACTGCTGGTACTCGGCCGCCGACGCCTGAACGATGATCGAATTGGATGCCTTGTCGACCACCGCGCGACCGGAGCGCGTCGATGCGGGCGCGCTTGCTGCGCCCGCCGAGCCAGCAGCCGCGGCTGCAATGCTTGAAGACTGTCCGCCGCCCATGACGGCGGAGAGCGTTTGAGCAATGTCGGAGGCGTCCGCATGCCGGACGGGGTAGATGAAGTAATTGCCGTTGCGCGCCTGAGTCGGTTGATCGAGTTGCTCAACCCATTTGACGATGTGATCGATCACTTGCTGATTGTTGGCGAAGACGATCACTGAGTTCACTGCGGGCACTGGAATCATCAGTACCGGCGCGTTTGAGCCCGTCTGCATCGACGAGTAGTAGCCCTCCGCTACCAGGATGTCATTGAGCCGTCGGGAAAGCTCTTCAGCCGACCAGTAGACCGGAGACAGGCGAACACCGGTGCGCCCCCGCATGAGCGGTTGGTCCAGCACACCCAATGCCTGTAGCGCCGCATTCACGTTCTGCTGCGCTCCGCTGATCATGATCGCGTTGCGGGCGTTGTCTTCCTGCAGGGTGACCTTGTTCTGGAATGTCGTGCGCAACCAGCTCACCGCCTGCTGTGCGCTTGTGTTCTCGAGCTCGGCCAGATAGAAGATTGGGCGCACAGCATCGGGGACTTCCGGCAAGGCACGCCCGCGCCGGATCTCCGGTAATGAGCCCACGTCTGCGTTGTCCAGCACGAACCGCGTGACGCCGGGGAGCTCCTGGATGGTCACCCCGTATGCACGAAGAACGGTCTTTGCCGCCTCGTAAAGTTCACTCGGCTTTTGCGGTTTGCCGCTCCGCATGGTTACCAAATCGCGCCGCTGTTGGACCTGCGGATCGATGTTGATGGTCTTTTTGAGGACGACGCCGAACACCGAGTCGATGAACTGCGGCAGCGGCATGGCATTGAACACGACGCTGGCCTCCGACCCCGGCGTGTCAGGTTCTTTGTAGGGCGGCAGAGCGGATTGCTGGTTCGCCTTTCGCGACGGCGGCAGAGACGGCGTCGTCGCGGTCCGCGGGCGCGCAGCAACGCCACTGCCGTCGAGCTCCCGCGTTTCCACTTCGGTGTCTCGCGCCCGCGCGGGAACGTCGATGCGCGAACCGGTGAGCCAATCGCTGGTCGCGCAGCCCGACGCTGCCAATAAACCAAGTACAGGGACGAACGGTTTGAAGCGGCGCAGGAATCTATAAGAGGCGCGCTGAGTGAACGGGTGCGGCATGGTCTTCCGAAGGGCGGGCGACGACAAGGCGGGCAAGTCGAGCGCCCCAGAGACGCTCGATCGGCCCCGACATGTCGTCAGTTGAGGAATGGATGGTTCTGCGATTTGCCATCGGCACCGCGCACGGTCACGCCATGCGGAGTGACGGCGAGCAGGCGGCTGCCATCCGGCAGGGTGTCTCCGACACCGAAGCGCTGAGTCTGGCCCGATGGGGACGCCAACAGGACCGCCATGGCATTGCGCTCCTTCACGAATGCGACCCGCGTCCAGGTTTCAGCGACTGGCGCGGATTGTTCAACCGGAGCAGCGACGGCGACAGCCCAGATACCGTGGCGATTGAGCTGGTCAGTTGCGCGGCGAACGCTGCCGCGCGTCGGCAATTCGAGGTCGGCGCCACGGGACGGCGAGGGCTGCGGCGCGGGGGTGATGGCACTGGAGTCGCTGAACCACGCGACAGCGGCAGCCATCATCCAGGCGACGACGATAATGAATGCGAGTCGGACGATCATGGCTACCACCTCACCTGCACGATCTTTTTCGGAGCGGGCGCGGCCGGCGCCGGGGCCGGAGCGCCATTCGACGGCGCGCCCGCATCGGCGACGATCGCCCCTGCGCGGTCGGTTCCCGCAATCGGAATCACTCTGGCCACGGTCACCACAGTCATGTCGACGCGGCCTTCGCGGGCGCTGGCATTGAGCTGTTCGACGGCGGACAAGCGGCTCGCCCCTTCGATGGCCGCAAGCGCCTTGGTGAGCCCCCCCGCATTGAACGCGAAGCGCACGCCGGCGCGCAGTTCGACCAGCCCGCAGGCGCCATCGGCACACGTCCCGCTCGTGCTCGACGGCGCAGTGGCGGCGGCGCCCTGCGGGACATCGCCGCTCAACGAGCGGAAGGTCGGTTGAGAAACGCGGGCGTCATTCACGCCCGCCGCCCGCATCTGCGTGGTGATCCATTCCGCAAACTCGGCCTGGCCGATCGTGGGTGACGAGAATTGCCAGATGGTGTCTTCGATCTGGCGCGTCAGAGCAGCCAGACGCATGCGTTGTGCAGCCTGCGTGGCTGAATCGCCCGCTTGCTGCTTTAGCAGCCGCTGCCGCTTTTCCGCATCGGCGAGACGGTTTTGCGTAGCGTTCCGTACATCTTGCAAGTGAAGCACGCCCCACAGCATCAACGCGCCCGCGCCGACCCTCATCCAGATTCGTAGTCGATGGTTAGCGCGCAGTTCGGCGCGCAATGCGTCGATCCGGCTTGGCCGCGCCGACGTGTGAGCAACTCGGGATTCAGCCCTTTGCATTGGAGACCTCCCCAGAACGTGGCTTGGCGTCTTTTGTGCTCGCGGCAGGCTCCGCACTCGGGGACAGTTCGGCTAGCGTCGCCTGAATCCGCAAAGTGCCGGCAGGCGGGTCGGGCAACAACATGACATCCGAGAACAAACCGGACTCTTCCAGGCGCGTCAGCACGTCGCCACTCTTGGCGTTGCCACTCACTCTGACGGTCAGGATCGCGCGCCCATCACGGCAAGCCCAGTCCGTCAGGACGGCGCCGACATCCTGGCCAAGAATACGTTGCTCCGCCAACGCGGAGAGCCATTCGAGCTGTCTCGTGTAATTCGCCAGCGTACGTGCAGCGGATACGGTCGGCTGCAGCGCACGCAGACTCGAGTCGATCTGGCGTGTGGCGCGGCCCTGTTCAAGCAGGTCCTTCTTTTCCGCGGCGAGCCGGGCAATCCGTTGATTCGCACGCAGGATCTCCACCCCCTGTCCAATGGCAACACACCCCGCAACCAGCACGAGCAGGCACGTGAGCCACGTTGTCATGGCGACGCGCGGTGCGGCACCGCTACACATGCACCAACCCGACTGCGGGCGACGACTCTCAGGCAGCGTCACAGGTCGATCGATGCCGAGGCCGGCCTCGGCGTCGACCCCCAGATCGCGCAGAAATGCCAACCTGTCCTGTTCGTCCGGAGATGCAGCGAACCACCGCGAGCGATAGAGGCCTCCGTGTCCCCTGCCTTCGAGCTCGACGCCACGACGACATGCGACGAATCGGGCGCCAGCGGCCAATGGTTCGCGCCAGAGTGGCTCCGGCCACGGAAGCGCCCGTGATGCCGTGATCGGGGCAGGCAGATCTGCGTCGTCCCAATACCAGACGGTCGCGACGTCATCGCCGGCGCGCCACGCAAAACCCGGTTGCGCCACCACGCCCAGTTGTTGCAGGCGTAGCTTGATCGCGGCCTCGATGTTCTTGCGTGGCACGCCGGCCACGGGAATCGAAATGAGTGAGCACTTCTGTCGGTCGAGCAGCGCGTCCGGCGCGGCAAATCCGACCGTCTTCAGGCCATTCAAGAGTGCTGCTTGTATCTTCTGTATCAGGTTCATTTCCAGTCAGTCGGCGTTACATCCATCGGACTTTTCTTTCCGATATCACAGTCAAATGGAATGCGCCGCGCAGCATGATTACCTTTGGCATTCGATCCGTTTTCGGTTTGATTTTCGTGAATTGGAATCGCATGGAAGGGCGATAATTTTAGATTCGCTTTTCGCACTCATCTTTGCCAAAGAGCAGCCGCATTCAGGTTCCATGGCAAAGGCATAACCCATACAAGACTTTGTTTTTTAACCAAGATTTTTCCGAACACTCGGAAGCTCCACAGCTTTATTACCGAATGACATAGGCATCGTGTCTGCAGCAGAAAGAATTTTCCCAACGCAACCCAATTTGGCTATGCAGGACGCGCGGTGACTATCTGGACCGACGCGACCGGCATTCCACCGGTGGCCTACGCACATCCGCACATTGATCAGATGGGGGCGGGCTGCCGCATCGCGGACTCCGTGTCATTCGTGCGTCAGCGGCCGGACGTTTGCACCGCGCGCATTTCGCTGGGCGAAGGGGTCATGCTCTTTGACGGCGTACGCCTCGTCCTGGGTGCAGACCTTCATACGAGCGCGTTCATCCGCATCGGCGGCGGCAGTGTGATCAACGTGGGTTCGTATCTGTCTGGCGAAGGCGGACTCGACATCGGAGAGGGCGTTCTCGTCGGCCCGCACGCCGCCTTGCTCAGCGCGGGCCATTCACTCGACGCCGCCGAACCATGCGTGGCTCGCAACCCGCTTACCCGCGCCCCGGTGCGCATCGGCGCGGGAGCCTGGATCGGCGCGCGCAGCATCGTCCTGCAGGGCGTGACGATCGGAGAAGGTGCCGTCATCGGTGCGGGCAGCGTCGTCACGCGTGACGTCCCGCCAATGGCGGTGGCGGTCGGTAATCCGGCACGCATCATGAGATACCGCCACGCTCAACGCGGCTGGCGACGGCTGGCAACGTGGCTGGGCATGGGTCAAGTGACGTGAGGGCGGCCACGATGTTGTCCGCCGGTCGAGAGCGCGTTCGCCAACGCCTCCAACGAGTTCCGCTGCTGTGGGCGCTCATACGGCGCGATGTCGAAGCCCGCTATCGAGGATCGTGGCTTGGGCTCGGTTGGTCCGTCTTCGCGCCGCTGACCATGCTCGCCATCTACACACTCGTCTTCACACGCATCATGCGCGCGCGTTGGGCGGGGCCGGCGGGCGACGATGCGCTGGGTTATCCGCTCATGGCCTATTCCGGCATGATCATTCATGCCTTCATCGCCGAAATCGTGTCGTCCGCGCCCATGGCGATCATTCGGCAAGGCAACTACGTCAAACGCGTCGTCTTTCCCCTGACGCTCTTGCCCGTCGTGACGGTCGGGTCCGCGAGCCTCGGGCTGATAGTCGGGCTGATACTGCTGGTCATCATGAGCGCCGGCGCCGGCAACGGACTGCATGCGACGATGCTGGCTCTGCCCCTCGCGCTGCTGCCGACGCTGCTGCTGGGGCTCGGGCTCGCATGGCTGTTGTCCGCGGTGGGCACATTCGTTCGCGACATTTCCCACATCACCGGCTTCGCCGTGACCGCGTTGTTCTTTGCCAGCCCGATCCTGTATCCGGCCGAGGCCGTCCCCGCTCCGCTTCAATCCGTACTACGCTTCAACCCGCTCGCCTGGGGCATTGAATCGGTGCGCTGCGTGGTAACGCGCGGCGTGCTACCCAACTCGCTCAATTGGTTCGCGCAGTTGGCCGTCTGCCTGCTGTTCGCCTGGGTTTCGCTGGGGGTCTACAGACGCGTGCAAGGGAGTTTTGCCGATGTGCTCTGAGGTGCTCGCGATCGAAGCACGACACATTGGCAAACGCTTCATTGCAAACCGTGGCCCGTGGCGTTCGTTCTGGCACGCACTTCGCGGAACGCATGGCGCAAGCGACGGCGGCTACCAGGCACTGCGCGACGTGACGTTTTCCGTCGCACGTGGCGAGACGGTCGGGTTCATCGGTCGCAATGGGGCCGGCAAGTCGACCCTGTTGCAGATTCTGTGCGGAACGCTGCGCCCCAGCAGCGGCACGATCCACGTCAATGGCAAAGTGGCCGCCTTGCTCGAGTTGGGCGCAGGCTTCAATCCGGACTTTACCGGCCGGGAGAACGTATTTCTCAACGCCAGCCTGCTTGGCCTGCCACGACGCCAGATCGCCGCCCGCCTGCCCGACATCCAAGCCTTTGCCGAGATCGGCGAGTTCTTCGACCAGCCGGTGCGCACGTACTCGAGCGGCATGTTCGTGCGCCTCGCATTCGCCGTGATGGCTCATGTCGACGCAGACATTCTCGTCATCGATGAGGCGCTTGCTGTCGGCGACGCGCACTTCACGCAGAAGTGCATGCGCTTCCTGCACAGTTTCCGCCAGCGTGGCACGCTGCTGTTCGTCAGTCACGACACACAAGCCGTGACCGGCCTTTGCGACAGGGCGATCTGGCTCGAAGACGGCGTCGTGCGTGAGGAGGGTTCCGCCAAAAGCGTGTGCGAAAGCTACCTCGCTACGCTGTTCGGTACAGAGCAACGCGCCGCGGCAAGTCCGTCCGCGGCCCCCGCCAAAGCACGCATTCTTCACGACCAGCGCCAGCCGTGGCTGAATCGGTCGCCGTTGCGCAACGACATCGAACTGTTTGCGTTCCAGGCCGAGGCCACCCGCTTTGGGCATGGCTCGGCGAGTATCGACAAGGTGGTTCTGCTCGACGAGGACGGTCGCGAATTGAGCTGGATGGTGGGCGGAGAGCCGGTTTCGGTCGAGATACACGCGACCTGCCACGCCACTTTGCAGGCCCCCATCGTCGGCTTCTACGTCAAGGACCGGCTTGGCCAGACGCTGTTCGGCGACAACACCTTTCTCACGTGCCGTCCGGGCCCTGCCCGACACGGCCAGCGACTCGTTGCGCGATTCTCGTTCCATCTGCCCTACCTGCCAGCGGGCGACTACTCGCTCGCCGCCGCCATCGGCGATGGCACGCAGGACGACCATGTCCAACACGACTGGGTACACGACGCCCTCTTCTTCAGATCCCACTCGACGTCGGTGTCGACCGGCCTCGTCGGGCTGCCGATGCAACGGATCAGCCTCGAAACCGCTTCACCCGAATAGATATCCTGCAATGACCTGCCGCTTCAACCCACTGGACCATCCCGTCATATTCGACACGCCCGCCCGTGTCAGCGAGCCCTACAACTGGATCGGCCACGTCCCGTTTGCCTTCGCGCTGACGTCTCTCACGCAGCCCCGGCTCATCGTTGAACTGGGCACGCATTCGGGCAATTCGTACCTCGCCTTCTGCCAGGCGGTGGCACGCCTACGGCTGGACACCCACTGCGTCGCCGTCGATACCTGGCAAGGCGACGACCATGCAGGCAAATACAGCGAAGACGTTTTCACGCGCCTCAAGAGCTACCACGACGTCCACTATGGGCACTTTTCGACCTTGCGACGGATGCTGTTCGATGACGCGGTGCACCTTGCCGAGGACAGCAGCATCGATCTTCTGCATATCGATGGCCTGCATAGTTACGAGGCGGTACGTCACGACTTTGTGACGTGGCTGCCCAAGATGAGCGAGCGCGGGCTGGTATTGCTGCATGACACGGCAATCGAAGATCCGGCATTTGGCGTAGGCAGGCTCGTGGACGAATTGTCGACGCGATACCCCACGCTGCGCTTTGCCCACTCCTGCGGACTCGGCGTTGTCTATGTCGGTACGGTCCCGATGAGTGCGGAGCTGGCTTCGCTCTTCGTCAACGAGGACAACAACGTTCTGCGAACCTTCGAGCATCTTGGGCAGGCCCTGGATGCCTGTGTCGCGGTATCCACCGGAGCGCCCGTCCATATCGGAGAGTTGCCGAGCGCCGTCGCGGCCATCACGCGCACCGTGGCAGCGATGGCCGATCACCGCGCCGAACTCGAGCGCGAAATCGCGGCAAGAAGCGCCTTGTGCGAACTGCGCCAGGAGCAAGCCGCGTCGCTCGAAGCGGAAATCGCGGTGCGCGACGGCATACAGATCGATCAGCAAAGCCAGATCGCCACTCTCCTTGGGCAGCATACCGAGCTGGAAAGGCACATAGCCGCACGCGATGCGCAGATTTCCGAGTTGGTCGCCTCGACGAGCTGGCGCATTACGCGTCCCTTGCGCGCCGCGCGCCGGGCATGGCGCGCCATCCCGCGAGCCGTTGTACGCGTGCTGCGCGGCACGTTCAATCTGCTGCCGCTGACACCGGATTTCCGGCGTCGCCTGCGCAACGCCATCCTGCGTCGCGCGAACGTTATCTTCGGGCGTCTTCCGGCTTATCAGGCATGGCGGGCTCGCGAGGTCGGGCCGGCCACGAGGCTGATTCCTCCGTGCGACGCACGCGTGGTGTCGTCCTCCACGGACCGGTACGGGCGCATGTACGCCAGCCTGTTTACACGAGCGGCGGGCGTCAAGGGCGTCGACCTCGAATACGTGCCGCTCGCCACGGACTCGCTGGCCAACGCCGAATTCGATCTCCGGCTGGTCGCTTTCTACCTTCCGCAGTTTCATCCGATTCCCGAGAACGACCAATGGTGGGGCCGCGGGTTCACCGAATGGACGAACGTCTCCAAGGCAGTGCCGCAGTTCGAAGGACACTATCAGCCGCACCTGCCTGCGGAACTGGGCTTTTACGACTTGCGCGTGATCGATGTGATGCGACGGCAGGTTGAACTCGCAAGGCAATACGGCGTCGGCGCGTTCTGTTTCCACTACTACTGGTTCGGCGGACGCCGGCTGCTCGAACGGCCGCTAGACCAGTACCTCGCCCATCCGGAACTCGACCTGCCCTTCTGCGTATGCTGGGCCAACGAGAACTGGTCACGTCGCTGGGACGGCTCCGAGAACGAACTGCTCATCTCTCAGGAGCACACCCCGGAATCGGACGAGCGCTTCATCGCGGACGTCTCGTCCATGTTCTCCGACGCACGATACCTGCGTGTCAACGGACGAGCCGTACTGATCGTCTACCGCATCTCGCTGCTGCCAGACCCGATGGCAACGACTACCCGCTGGCGCGAGCACTGCCGACAGAAGGGATTGGGCGAAATCTATCTCGTGGCCGCGCAATCGTTCGAAGTCAGCGATCCCCGCCCGTACGGATGCGACGCCGCCGTCGAATTCCCTCCCCATCAGGTTGCCGTCGGCACCATCAACGATCGCGTATCGCTGCTCAACGCCGGGTTCGACGGCAAGGTCTACGACTACCGCGATCTCGCCAAGGGCTATTGCGAAAAGCCCGAACCCGACTTCGTCCTGCACAAGACGGTTGTACCGAGCTGGGACAACGAGGCTCGCCGGCCGGGCCGCGGCCACTGCTTCCACCATGCCACGCCCGAGTCCTATGCCAAGTGGCTGTCCTTCGTGTGTCGGCGCACGGTCGAACGCGCACAGGGCGACGAACGACTCGTCTTCGTCAATGCCTGGAACGAATGGGCCGAAGGCGCACACCTCGAACCCGACCGCCGTTTTGGTTACGCCTATCTGCATGCGACGGCCAACGTCATGCGCGGGCACCTCGTCGCAAGTCCCGACGTGGATCGCATGCTGGCCGCCAGTCGCGACGCGTTCGTGCAGCGATCCGATATCGCCATGCTGGTGCACCTGTACTACGTCGATCTGCTCGATGACGTTGTCGATGCGATCGAGGCGAGCGGTGTGCGGGCGGATGTCTTCCTCAGTGTGCGGCCAGACGTGAGCATCGAAGAACTCACCCGCATCCGCGAACGGCTCCCGCACGCCTATATCGTGACCTTGCCCAATCGCGGGCGCGACATCTTGCCGATGTTGCACCTGTTGCCCGAGTTGCTCTCGCGTCGGTACGTGGCAGTCTGCAAGCTCCACGGCAAGAAATCGCTGCAACTGGCCAATGGCGCGCAATGGCGCAACGATCTTTACTCGGCGCTGCTCGACCCGTCCGTCGCCGCTCGCGTCACGGCCCGCTTCCGCTGTGACGACAGTCTTGGTCTGATGTGCCCGGCCTGGTCGCGCATTTCGCTCGCCGACCCCGACCGACATGTCCTCAACCACTGGTGGCTGTCGTCATTGCTGCCGCGCCTGGGCGAGAGCAATCGAATCGGGGCGTTCGACTTTGATTTTGTCGCCGGCTCGATGTTCTGGTTCCGGCCGCAAGCGCTCGCCCCGTTGCTGAGCCTGAACCTCAAGCCGGAGGATTTCGAGCTCGAACTCGGTCAGGTCGACGGTACGCTGGCGCATGCCGTCGAACGCTTGAGTGTCCTGGCCGTGGAAAAGGCCGGCTTTACTGCCGGCTCCACGGACGAGCGCCCCCTCGTCCGGGCGGCCTGACGCCCATCCGTGCAGCCGTCACCGCCGATCAGGACTTCTGCAACAACACCTGCCGCGGTGCCGGAATCGGCCAGCCCGCCTGGCCGCTGACTTCCATGATGGCGCGGTTGGTATCGAAGAAGACCTGCCAGTAGTTGTCGTTGCTGGTGTAGGGGCGCACGACCAGCTTGGTACCGGCCGGGTTGAATTCCAGTACGTCGATGTCCGGCGCCGGTTCGGCCAGCACATTCGGGATCTGGGCGACACGCGTCCGCAACAGGGCGATTGCCGCTGCCACATCGACGTCGTGCGCCAGTTGCGCATTGAGATCCACACGTCGGTAGGCGTTGGTGCTGTAGTTGACGATGTTGTCGGCAAACAGCTTGTTGTTGCCGATCACGGTGCGGACGTTGTCCGGTTGGTCGACGACGGTGGCGAACATACCGATCTCGCGCACCGTACCCGTCACGCCGGCGGCGGTGATGAAGTCTCCCACCTTCAACGGCCGCAACAGGATCAGGAATATCCCCGCCGCAAAATTGGCCAGCAGCCCCGACCACGCCATGCCGATGGCCACGCCGGCGGCGGCCAGTATGGCAGCGAACGAAGCCGTCTCGATGCCGAACAGGCTGAGAATGGCGATGACCAACAGAATGCGCAGCAGGATCGCCATGGCCGATTCGAGATACTCGGTCAGCGTGGCGTCGAGCCCGCGCATGCGCATGGTCCGTCCGAACAGGTGCCGGACGAAATTGATGACCCAACCACCTATGATCCACAGGACGATGGCGCCGATCAGGCGCGAGCCGAAGGGGACGAGATTGGCGAGGATCAGGTGATGAAAGTCGGTTGCCCAGGTGGTCGTATCCATGAACGGCTCCTAGAGATTGGAATGGGATATTCCAATGCCCTATCAAGATAGATCAGCCAGGCGCTTCTTGCCGCATGGGGGTCATTGCCGGGCGTACGGACGGGGCCCGGCTTAGGTCGTGGGCGCGACTGCCGCCTGCACGCGCTCAGGCGTGGCAATGAAGAAATGGTCGCGGTACGGCGCGCGGCGCGCCAGTCCCAACAGGAGCTTGTCGCGCGTCAGCAGTGCGTGGGCCCCGCCGTCGAGCGCCAGCGTGAGGAATTTCTGGTCATCGCGGTCTTTGCATTGCGGCAGACTCGCCGCCACCGCGATTTGCTCGTCGGTCTGGGCGGGCACGCATTCGGCACGCGAGGTATACGTATCCGCGATCTGCACCTGCTGCTCGGGCGCGATGCCGAATTGCGGGTAGGCCAGCACACGGCGCAGTTCGTCGAGGCATTCGGCGCGCGTCAGCAATGCCGCCTGCCGCGCTTCGAGCCACGCACGCAATCCGACGAGGCGCGGATCTTCGAAGTGCCACAAGGCCATGATGACGTTGGTATCGAGCACCACGCGCGGCGGCTGCGCCGCCATCAGGCGCGCGACAAGATCGCCGGTGCCAGCGGCCGGCGTCATTCGATGATCTCGACTGTCGCGCCCGCAGCAATGGAGCCCGTGTTCTCGGCGATGAGATTGACGCCGAACATGACGCCATCGTCGCTTCTGCGATGTTCGGTCAGCGCCCGCAGCGGCTGTTGATCGGCGGATTTCTCACCCGTCTCCGGGTCGACGGTCGTGAATACGCAGCGTGAGCAGCGCTTTGCCATGGTGAATTCGACTTCGCCGATGCGCAGCCGCTTCCAGCCATCTTCGGCAAACGCCTCGGCCCCGGTCACGAGCAGGTTGGGGCGGAAGCGCGTGAATGGCATCGCCCGCCCAACCCATTCGGACAGGGCGTCGACTGAGCTGGTGTTGATGAGCAGCAGCGGGAATCCGTCGGCGAACGACAAGGGCACATCAGGACGATTCCGCACGTGGCGCGCGCTCTGCTCGCCGACATCCATCAGGCGCACCGCGCGCCCCACGTACTCCGACAACCACGCATCGGCGGCAAGCGAACCTGTCCATGCGGTGAATTCGTCGCGCCACACCGAGGCGGACGCAGACTGCGCCAAGCTTGCCCGTTCGACGGCGAGCGAACTCATGCCGGGCGCGGAAAGATTCAGATGACCGTCGGCCACCCGCGCCTCGATGCGCACCACCTTCGGATCATTGCGGCCAGTGACCATGCGGTTGGCGAATTGATCGGTGGTCTCGGCGATCATCCAGCGGCGATCGAGCAGGATGCCCGAGCGCGTCACCTCGGCTGATGCGAGCGTTTCGCCGCGCGTGGATTTGACGGGATAGCGGTGAATCGATTGCAGCGTGATCATGGCCGGCGCAGGAAAGGCTCGCGACGCCGCCAGCGGGACGGCGCCATCAAAGTGGCGACAAGCGGTGGGTCAGAACCCGCTCCATTTGCGTTCGACTGCGAACTTTACCAGTGATGCCGGCCCTTCGAGATCAAGTTTGCGCTTGATGTTCAGGCGATGCGTCTCGACGGTGCGCACCGACAGCGACAGGCGCGCGGCGATTTCCTTGTTCGACAGGCCGTCGGCCAGCAGCGCAAGAATGTCGCGCTCGCGCTGCGTCAGATCGGGCGCCGGCGCCGCCGCCTGCGCCAGGGCATCGGCCACGCCAGGAGAGTAGTAGCGCCGCCCGACCATGACACTTTCGATGGCGGTGATGATTTCCTGCGCCGGGCTGTCCTTGAGCACGTAGCCGCGTGCGCCGGCGCGAAAAGCCTCGATCACGTATTGCGGTTGATCGTGCATGGTGAGCATCACCACGCGCGTCTGTGGCGATTGCGCGAGCAATTGCCGCGTCAGGTCGATGCCGTTGGCGCCGCGCATGTTGATATCCATGAGCACCAGATCGGGGCTGACGCGCGCCACGAGCGCCAGCGCCTCGGTGGCGTCGCCCGCCTCGCCGACGATCTCGAAGTGCGTCACGGTTTCGAGCCGCGCGCGCACCCCGTCACGAACCAGCGGGTGATCGTCGATGAGCAACAAGCGAATGCGTCCGGCGTTCATGATGAGGTCAATGTGGTAGATCAGGCGCGCAACGAAGCAGCAGGCAGCGTGGCGACGATGGTGGTCCCAGACGGGCCAGACTGCAAGCTGAAGAAACCCCCGAGCGTTTCGACACGCTCGCGCATGCTGGACAAGCCCAGTCCTTCACGCGTGGTCGCCGATACCCGGTCGACGTCGAAACCCTGTCCATTGTCGCTCACCGACAGCACCAGATTGCGATGCGCGCGCAGACTCACGTCGATGCGCGTAGCTCCGGCGTGGCGCTCGGCATTGGTCAGGGCTTCCTGCGTCACGCGAAACAGAGCGGTGGCGACGGCATCCGGAATGATCAGTGTTTCGGGCGCTTCAAGATGCGTCGCCACCCCCGTTCGCCGGGAAAACTCGTTGAGCACCTGCGACAGCGCCGGTACCAGCCCGAGGTCGTCGAGCATCGCGGGCCGCAGCCCGTGCGAAATACGGCGGATCTCGCGCAGCACGTCATTGACGCCGCTGACGCCGCGCTCCAGCGGGGCATCCGCACCACCGGCCTCGCTACGCAGCCGCGACAGCGCGGATTCGAGCATGAACTTCACCGACACCAGCCACTGACTCACGCCATCGTGCAATTCGCGCGCCACGCGGGCGCGCTCTTTTTCCTGTGAGGCCACCACCTGATGCGCCAGTGCGCGCATCTTGGCTTCGGCGTCGCGGCGCTCCGTGAGGTTCACCGCGTAGCCAGCGGTCGCAACCATCAGCGTTGCAAAGACGGCAATCACAACGATGATGGTCATGGTGCGCCGAATGGCACGGGTCGCTTCCTCGTCGATGCGTTTGCGTGCGTCTTCCAGGTCATTCATGTAGATGCCGGTACCCAGCACCCAATTCCATTCGGGCACGGTCACGACGTAGCCCAGCTTGCGCTCCTGCCGCTTCATGGTCGGGCGCGGCCAGAGGTATTCGACGAAACCGCCTCCGTGTGACGCCGCCGTGATGAGGTTCTGGATCACCGGCACACCGTTGGCGTCGTGCATGTTCCACAGATTCTGCCCCACGAGTTCCGGCTGGCGCGGATGCATGAGGTTGCGCCCTTTGCTGTCGTAGACGAAGTAATAGCCGTCCTCGCCAAATTCCATGCGGGCCAATGTAGCCAGCGCCTCACGGGCGGCCGCCTCGTCGCCCCGCTTGCGCATCGGTTCGATCGCCAGCAACGCCAGGCTGACGTAGTGGGTGAGCTCGGCCTTGCGCGCCGACAGCAGGACGGGTTCGACCACGCGTGCCTCGGCTTCGGCCAGTGATTCTGCCTGGATGCGCACGACGGCCGCGATGGCGGTGATTGCCAGCAACAGCGGCAGAATGGCAAACAAGGCGAACTTGAAACGCAGATGCATCGCAGGACCAATGAACGTCAACGCCGTACATGGTGCAGGGCGCGGGCCTCGGCGTGAAGTGCTGTCGGCCCGCATGCGCGCGGGCAAAGACTGACGCCGTCAGACGGAGCCGTCACGGAGCGATGGCATAATCGGGCGTTCCCCCCGACAACAACCCGCCCAAAAAAGACATCCATGGACATCATCCTGCTGTTGAAAGCGGCCATTCTCGGTCTGGTCGAAGGCTTCACCGAGTTCCTTCCCATTTCTTCAACCGGCCACCTCATTCTTGCCGGTGCCCTGCTCAACTTCAACGATGACCGCGGCAAGCTGTTCGAGATCGTCATCCAGGCTGGCGCGATCATCGCGGTGATCTGGGAATACCGCGCGCGGCTCGGCCGCGTGTTTGCCGGTGCCTTTTCCGACCGCGCTTCGCAACGATTGATCACGAACGTCGCCATCGCATTCGTGCCGGCGGCAGCGCTGGGCTTTCTGTTCAGCCATGCCATCAAGGAGCATCTCTTCAATGCCCCGGTGGTCGCCACGGCGTTCATCGTCGGCGCCCTGATCATCTTCTGGGCTGAACGGCGCCAGCACACAGTCCGCGTACAGACCGTCGACGACATGACCCCGCTGGATGCGTTCAAGGTTGGTTGCGCCCAGGTCTTCGCGCTGATTCCCGGCACGTCGCGCTCCGGCTCGACCATCATCGGCGGCCTGCTGTTCGGCCTGTCGCGCAAGGCCGCGACGGAGTTTTCGTTCTTCCTTGCAATCCCGACACTGATCCTCGCCTCGCTGTATTCGCTCTACAAGGATCGCGCATTGCTGTCGATGAGCGATCTGGACATGTGGATCGTCGGGCTGGTGACGGCATTCGTCTCGGCCTTCATCTGCGTGCGCTGGCTGCTGCGCTACATCTCGTCGCATGACTTCACGATCTTTGCCTGGTATCGCATCGCCTTCGGCCTGATCGTGCTGGTAACGTGGCAATTCGATCTGGTCCAGTGGGTCGATCACTGAGCGGATCGCCCAAGAAACACCGCAGTCCCCGGGGCGCGTGGCGCCCCTTTTCGTCAATACGCCGTGATTCCAACATGCTGATCTACCTTCATGGATTCCGCTCTGGTCCGCAGTCGCACAAATCGCAATCGCTGCGGGCACACATGGCTGCGCAGGGTCTGGCCGATGCTTTCTGGGGCGAGCAGCTCGCGCTGGTTCCCCGGGATGCCATCGCTCAGGTCTCGCGCGTGATCGAAGCCTGCGCTGTCGCACCGACGCTGGTCGGCAGTTCGCTGGGCGGTCACTACGCCACCGCACTGGCCGAGCGCTACGGTCTGAAAGCCGTGCTGGTCAATCCGAGCGTCATATCGCATGTCACGCTGGAGCCTTTCCTTGGCCGCCAGACGATGATCTATACCGGCGAGGAGTTCGACGTGCGCCGCGAGCACCTCGACCAGATGCGCGAACTCGACGTGGAACGCCTTGCCGACCCCGCGCGTTACTGGCTGATGGTCGAACAGGGCGATGAACTGCTCGACTACCGACTGGCCGTGCAGCGCTACACCGGCGCGCGGCAGACCGTGCTGGAAGGCGGCGATCACAGTTTCACCCGCTGGGACGAATATCTGGACGACATCCTGCGCTTTGCCGGCCTGCTGCCAGAGGCGCGACCATGAACCAGACCATCGACCGTCGCGGCGTCATCAGCGCGCTGATCGCCTTCACCATCTGGGGCCTGTCGCCGTTGTTCTTCAAGGCGATGATGCATTTCGGCGCATTCGAGGTCGTCGCCCACCGTGTGCTGTGGTCGGCTTTACTGCTGGCGCCGTGGATCTGGTTCCGCCAGGGCCTGGGCGAAGCCGCACGCGTGCTGCGCGAACCGCGTCTGCTGGCCTTGTTGTGCCTGACGGCGCTGCTGGCGACCGCGAACTGGCTGGTTTACGTGTGGGCAGTGATGACTGGCCACGCAGTCGATGCGAGCCTCGGTTACTTCATCAACCCGCTGCTCAACGTGGCACTCGGCGCGATCTTCCTGCATGAACGCCTGCGCACCGCACAGAAAGTCGCCGTCGCACTGGCGGCGATCGGCGTCGTCTGGCGGATCGTCTCGTTGGGTTCGCTGCCTTGGGTGGCGCTCACGCTGGCGATTACGTTTGCGTTCTACGGTCTGTTGCGCAAGCGCGCACCGATCGACGCCACCAATGGCCTGTTCATCGAAACGCTGATTGCGCTGCCGGTGGCGCTGGTATTTCTCGGTTGGCTGGCGAGTACTGGTGCCTTGGTCGCCGCCCAGGTATCGCCAGCATGGTGGCCGATGCTGCCACTGGCGGGGCTCATCACGGCCGTGCCGCTGGCCCTGTTCTCAGAGGGTGCGCGACGGTTGCCGCTGTCGGTGCTGGGGCTGCTGCAATACGCCTCGCCGACGCTGGTATTCCTCATTGCCGTGCTGGTGTTTCGTGAGCCGTTTGGCGCGTCGCAACTGATGAGCTTTGCCTTCATCTGGGCAGGACTGGCGCTGTTTACCTGGGACATTCGGCGTAGCCGGCCGCCGGTATAATGGCCGGCTCTCCCCGCGCCGACGCTCGCCCGCCGGCGCGCCATGCACTGATAACGAAAGTTTCTCCCACATGAATGTGTTGTTCGAAGAGGACGGGTCGTTCAAGACCGGCACCGTCCTCGCAGACAATGACAGCTCTCTGCAGGTCGAAACGGCGACCGGCAAGCGCGTCAAGTTGAAGTCCACCGCCGTGCTGCTGCGCTTTACCGCACCGGCCGCGGGGGAACTGTTGCCGCGTGCCGAGGCAGAAGCCGCCGGCCTGGAAACCGAATTCCTGTGGGAAATGTGCAGCGATGACGAATTTGCCTTCGCTGACTTTGCAGCCGATTACTACGGCCACGCGCCAAGCGCGGTCGAAGCCACCGCCATCCTGGTCGGCCTGTTCGGCTCACCGGTCCATTTTCACCGCAAGGGGCGCGGACGCTTCCGCAAGGCGCCTGCGGACATTCTGAAGGCCGCGCTGGCTGGGCAAGAGAAAAAACGCCTTCAGCAAGAGGCCGTCGATCGCATGAAGACGGAACTCGTCGCGGGCCAGTTGCCGGCCGAATTCGTCGCCATCGTGCCGCAGCTTCTCTACAAACCCGACCGCAACCGGCTCGAAGCCAAGGCGCTGGAGGCCGCATGTGCCGAAAGCGGCCGGACGCCCGCCAGGCTGCTGCTCGAGGCCGGCGCCATCAAATCGAGCTACGACTATCTGTACGGACGCTTTCTGTTCGAGCAGTTCCCGGACGGAACCGACTTCCCGCCCGTCGATCTGCCCGCTCCGCCCGAAGACCTGCCGCTCGCAGACGTACAGGCATTTTCCATCGACGACGCCACCACGACCGAAATCGACGATGCGTTGTCGATCACGCCGCGTGCGGAAGGCGGCTGGCGGATCGGCATCCATATCGCGGCGCCGGCGCTGGGCATTGCGCGCGGCACACCGCTCGACGCCATTGCACGCCAACGTCTGTCGACGGTCTACATGCCCGGCAACAAGCTGACGATGCTGCCGGACGCCGTGGTCGACACCTTCACACTGGGCGAAGGCCAGGCGCGCCCGGCGCTGTCGATGTACGTCGACGTCAATCGCGACTACACCACGGGCTCGATCGAATCGCGCGTGGAGCGCGTGCCGGTGGTCGCCAACCTGCGCCACCACGACATCGAGCCGATGTTCAACGAGAACACCATCGGCGAAGAAGGCCCCGACTATCCCTGGAAGCGCGAGCTGACCCTGTTGTGGGAGTTCGCCTGCGTGCTCGAAGCCGGCCGTGGCAAACCGTCGGCCAATCAGAACACGCACGATTACAACTTCTACGTCGATTGGGACGTGCAGACGCAGGACGGTCCCGGCAGCGTTCGCATCGAGCGCCGCAAGCGCGGTTCGCCACTGGACAAGCTGGTGAGCGAACTGATGATCCTGGCCAACAGCACCTGGGGCAAGCAGCTCAGCGAGGCGGGCTACCCGGCCATCTACCGCGCGCAGGCGCAGGGCCGGGTGCGCATGACCACGTCTGCGGCGCCGCATGAAGGGCTCGGCGTGGATTGCTACGCGTGGTCCACCAGCCCATTGCGCCGCTACGTCGACCTGGCCAACCAGTGGCAGCTCATCGCCTGGGCGCGGGGCGAGCCGGCGCCATTCCCCAAGGGCTCGGTCGATCTGGCTGCCGCCATGAACGACTTCGACCTGACCTATACCGCCTACGCCGACTTCCAGCGCGGAATGGAGCGCTACTGGTGCCTGCGCTGGCTGCGTCAGCAGGGTGTGAAGGAGGTCTCGGCCCGCGTGGTGCGCGAGAACATCGTGCGCCTGGAGGACGTACCGTACATCTTCAAGGTGCACTCATTGTCGAACGTGCATCCGGGCACGCGCGTGCAATTGTCGATCGAGTCGTACGACATGATGGCTGCGGAGCTGCGATGCAAGTTCGTCGCCATCCTGCCGCCCTTGGACAGTGCCGAGCCCGGCGAAGAAATCGACGAGGCGGATCTGGTACTGCCGCCGGAGCCGACCGAGGCTGCAACGCAGACCGACCAGCCGGAGCCCGCCGGGACGAGCGGCGAAGAAGCGTCGGCCGCCGCATCGTAAAATGCCCGCCATGTCCGCCGCCCTGCCCCCCTCCGCCACCGGCACGATCAAGCCAGTCCGCCATTGGTGGGTGCTGCACGCGCTGGGCATCGGCGCAGTGGCTTCGGCGGTCATCCATATCGCGCTGGGCGCACTGCACTTCAAGGTCCCCGAGATCACCCTGAACCGCCAGCAGGACCGGGGGCTGGAAATCGTGCTGGTCAACGCCAAGCACGCCGAGGCGCCCAAAGAGGCTCAGGCGCTGGCGCAGGCCAATCTGAGCGGTGGCGGAACGGTCGACCAGAAAGTACGGACGACCTCGCCACTGCCGCCCGAGAACACCGATCGCGCGGGCGACGCGCTGGTCGAGGCACGTCGGCGCCAGCAGCAGCTCGAAACCCTGCAGAAGCAATTGATGACGCAGGCCAAGGGTAAGGCCGCGGTGCCGGCGGCTCCCGAAACGCCCGCCGCACCGCAACCAGACACCGCGCAGCCCCCCACGCCGGACGTCAATGGTATCGATTTCAAGGAGCAGGCTCGCGCCATTGCCCGGCAGGAAGCGATCGTCGATCGCCTGCAACAGGCCTACGCGCAACGGCCGCGCAAGACGTTCATCGGCGCGCGCACGCAGGAATACCGATTCGCGCAGTACATCGAAGAATGGCGCACGCGTATTCAGCGCATCGGTACGCTGAACTATCCGGTCGGCAAGAACGGCAACCGCCTGTACGGCAATCTGCTGGTGACGGTCGAAATCAAATCCGACGGCACCGTGCAGAACGCGATGGTCACTCGCAGCTCGGGCAAGAAAGAACTCGATGAGAGCGCGCTGCGCATCATCCAGCTCGCCTCGCCCTTCGCCGCCTTCCCGCCCGATATCCGCAAGGACACCGACATCCTCGTCATCAGCCGCACGTGGTCGTTCGCGCGCGACACGCTGGCGACGGAGTAGCGCCTCATGCGCCCGATCGTGCTGGTGTGCTGCGCAGTGTTGGCAGCCTGTGCGGCACCCTAGATCAGCCGACGGACCGCCATCCCAGACACGCCTGCAGCCGTATCCGAGAAGAACGAAACACCATGATCAGCATCCGCCCCTACCAGGAATCCGATTGGCCCGCACTGTGGCCGATGCTGCAGGCGACTTTCGCCGCTGGCGACACTTACACTTTCGCCCCAGACAGCACGGCAGACGAAATCCACAAGGCGTGGATCGAACTGCCCCGCTCGACATTCGTCGCATGCGATGGCGACGGCACGTTGCTCGGCACCTACTACATCAAGCCGAACCAGGCGGCCCTGGGCGACCACGTCTGCAATTGTGGATACGTTGTATCGAGCGCAGCGCGAGGGCGTGGCATTGCGCCGCAGATGTGCGAGCACTCGCAGACGCAGGCGGTATTGATGGGCTTTCGCGCGATGCAGTTCAACTTCGTCGTGGCAACCAACGAGGTGGCCGTGAAGCTGTGGAAAAAGATGGGCTTCGAGATTGTCGGGCGCCTGCCCGGCGCCTACCGGCACCAGCGCCTCGGCTACGTCGACGCGCTGGTGATGT
This sequence comes from Uliginosibacterium sp. sgz301328, assembly GCF_041807905.1. Classification (NCBI taxonomy): domain Bacteria; kingdom Pseudomonadati; phylum Pseudomonadota; class Betaproteobacteria; order Rhodocyclales; family Zoogloeaceae; genus Uliginosibacterium; species Uliginosibacterium sp. sgz301328. The sequence goes on along the minus strand of NZ_JBGVSA010000020.1, from coordinate 42,850 downwards.
TCAAGACGCTGGTGGAGTGAACCCTCAGCCGGCGAACTCGGCGTCGGCCAATCCGCGCACGCCCGGCGTGAGCAGCAATGTACGGCCAGCCTCTGCATCGTCCGGGTTGTCGCGGAACGCCGTGGTCACCAGCAGCGAGCCCAGATCGGCACCACCGAAACATGGCATGGTCGGCGTATTGATCGGCAGGTGCACGGTGCGGTCGAGCTTGCCGGCTGGCGTGAAGCGCAACAGCGCGCCACCATCCATGGCGCTGATCCAGTAGCAGCCATCGGCGTCCACCGACGCGCCGTCCGGGCGTCCGATGTGCTGATTCATGTCCACGAACAGACGGCGCTTGCTCGGCGTGCCGCTGTCGATGTCGTAATCGAAGGCCCAGATCAGACGCACGTTTGCGCCGGTGTCGGAACAATACATGGTGCGACCGTCTGGGCTGAAGGCGATCCCGTTGGCCACGTACAGGCCGTCGATGCCGGAACGGTGCACCTGGCCGTCGGGGTCGACGCGCAGCAGTTCCCCCGCAGGCTGGCGCTGTGCAGCCGTGTGCAAGGTGCTGGTCCAGAAGCGGCCCTGGCGATCGCAACGACCATCGTTGTAGCGCATCGGCGAAACGGGCAGAGAGTACCGCGCGAAGGGCGTGGTGGTCAGGTGGCCGTCATCGCCCAGATCAACCTTGAAAATGGCGGTCTCGCACGCGGCGATGAGGGCCTTCGGCGCGGCTCGCAGGGCGATGCAGCCGAAGCTCTCGGGCGTGGCCCAGCTTTGCAGCGCGCCGTCCGACGGCGCATAGCGATGAAGCATGCGGCCCGGAATATCCACCCAATAGAAGCACTGCTCGCGCACCGACCAGACGGGACTTTCGCCTGTCTTGCAGCGCAATTGCGGCAGGATGACGGCGGAAGCGGGAACGGTGATGTCTTGCGAGCTCATGGGTAGTCTCCTTGTCGTGTGGCGGCCGGGGGCGTGGCGCACCCGCAAGGATACTCGCAACCCGCGCCGCCACTCCGGCATCTGCGCGGGCCCATCCGGGGCGCGGTATCATCACGCCTTGTTCTGATTCATACCCCACCATGCCCGGCCTGACGCCCGATACGCCCCTGCCGACCGACATCACACTGCATCAGCGTTCGCGCGTGCTCGAACTGCGCTTCGAGGATGGCGTGCAGGCGCGCCTGCCGTTTGAATTCCTGCGCGTGTACTCGCCGTCCGCTGAAGTACGTGGCCACGGCGTCGGTCAGGAGGTGCTGCAGACAGGCAAGCGCGAGGTAGCGGTCATCGGTATCGAGCCGGTGGGCAACTATGCCGTCAGGCTGACCTTCTCGGACGGCCACGAATCGGGCATTTATTCGTGGGACTACCTGCATCTGCTCGCACGCCAGCATGAGGCGCTATGGGCCGAATACCTGCGCCGGCTCGAAGAGGCCGGTGGCAGCCGCGAGCCTGGCGCCGCGCCCATCGCCGGACACACACATCACCGCGGCTGCAAACACTGAGAGCCTGGAACATACCATGAACGACAAGACCCACTTCGGCTTCGAAACCGTCGATGAGAAGGACAAGGCCCGCCGCGTGGCTGGCGTGTTTTCGTCGGTGGCAACCAAGTACGACATCATGAATGACCTCATGTCCGGCGGCATGCACCGGTTGTGGAAGGCATTCACGATCCAGATCGCCAACGTAAAGCGCGGCGAGAAGGTGCTGGATGTGGCGGGCGGCACGGCGGACCTTTCGCTCGCGTTCGCAAAACGCGTCGGCGACACCGGCCAGGTTTGGCTCACTGACATCAACCACGCCATGTTGTCGGTCGGGCGCGATCGCGTCGTCGACAAAGGCCATCTGCTGCCGGTAGCGCAATGCGATGCCGAAAAGCTGCCGTTCCCGGACGACTATTTCGATCTCGTCACGGTGGCGTTCGGCCTGCGCAACATGACGCACAAGGACGCAGCACTGGCCGAGATGCGCCGCGTACTCAGACCGGGCGGCCGTCTGCTTGTGCTGGAGTTCTCACGCATCTGGAAGCCGCTCGCATCCGCCTACGATCTGTATTCGTTCAAGGTGCTGCCCTGGCTGGGCCAGAAGGTCGCCAACGATTCGGCAAGCTACCAGTACCTCGCCGAATCGATCCGCATGCATCCCGACCAGGAAACACTGCGGCAGATGATGGATACCGTCGGTTTCGAACGCACCGAGTACTTCAATCTCGCAGCGGGCGCGGTGGCGCTGCATCGCGGCTACAAGCTGTAATCCTGCCTCATCGGCGGTTCCGCGCCGCCACCGGCGCGGAACGCGCCAACGCCCGCTGCGCACATCCAGTACGGATCCGGCGCCGCGCTATCGCCCGACGAAGAACGGCCACGGGTTCACCGCGCCGCTTTTGGTGTAAATCCCGTAATGAAGATGGCACGGGGTACCTTTGGCGTTGCCGGTGTCGCCGACGTAACCGATCACGCGCCCCGCTTCTATCCAGTCTCCCCGCTTGACATCCGCATAGGCCGCAAGGTGCGCGTAGTAGTGCCAGTAGCCACCGGGGCCGAGGACGACAATGATGTTGCCCCCAAGTCGGTTCTCGCCCACGCGCAGGACCAGACCACGCGTGGCTGCCAACACCGGGGTGCCGCACTTGGCGAATATGTCGCTGCCTTCATGTCTGCGCCCGCCCGAACGCGGGCCGCCCCAGGTATCGGCAATCTGCCTTGCACGCACGCCCTGGACCGGCACGGGCAAAGGCACCGGCATATCGGCGCGCAGCAAGTGGACGACGTCGATGGTATGGCGAAGGTAGGGCCACACCGACCAGCCGAGCGCGATGACCATGACCAGAAGGATGAAGCGCGTGAGGGTAAGTCGCATGGAGTGATCCATTCTCGTATGCTGCCGCAGGGCGCGGGCCATCCTACAATGGCGGTCCTGCGCCTTCCCCAACGCTCCTCAAGGCCCCCCAACATGAATAACAATCGCCTGCCCACGTATTGGGTCATCACACTGCTGGCCGCGGCCACGCTGATGGTGACCATGGGCGCCCGCCAATCGACCGGGTTGTTCGTCTCTCCTCTCAACACGGCAACCGGCCTTGGCATTGCCAGCATCAGCTTCGCGCTCGCCATCGGCCAGTTCGTATGGGGCGCGATCCAGCCCATTGCCGGCGCGGTGGCCGACCGCTACGGGCCGGGACGGGTGATCGCAGCGGGCATTGTGCTGTTGGCACTGGGCAGCGCGCTGACGCCGTTCATGAGCAGCACTTTCGGGCTGACGATGACACTCGGTGTGCTATCGGCCGCTGGCGCTGGCGCCGGCAGTTTTTCGGTGCTCATCGGCGCGGTGGCGCAGCGCATTCCGCCGGAGCGTCGCGGCATGGCCTCGGGCGTGATCAACGCTGGCGGCTCTTTCGGTCAATTCGTCTTCGCTCCAGTGCTGCAAAAACTGATCCAGGGCATCGGCTGGATGGGCGCCTTGTGGTCGCTGGCGGTGGTGTCGCTGGTGGCGCTGCCAATGGCGCGCTCGCTGCGCCGGCCGGCGGACTTCCATGCGACACAGGTCGCACACGAAGGCCCCGGGCTGGGGGCGACGGTGCGCAGTGCATTGGGCGACCGCAGCTATTTGCTGTTGCACGCCGGCTTCTTTACCTGCGGGTTTCATATCGCGTTCCTGGTGACTCACCTGCCGGGCGAAGTCCAACTGTGTGGACTTCCTGCAGGCGTGGCCAGTTGGTCGCTGGCGATCATTGGTTTGGCCAACGTTGTGGGGAGCCTCGCCGCCGGATGGTGGGTACAGCGCTTTCGCAGCAAGTACGTGCTGTTCTGGATGTATGGATCGCGTTCGTTGTTGATCCTCGCGTACCTGGCGGCGCCGCGGACCGCGATGACGTTCTATCTGTTTGCTGCGGGGCTCGGCTTTACATGGCTTGCCACAGTGCCGCCGACGGCGTCGGTAGTGGGCAAACTGTTCGGCCACCGTTACTTGGGCACCTTGTTCGGTCTCACTCTGCTGAGCCACCAGACCGGGGGCTTTCTGGGCGCCTGGCTGGGTGGTCTCGCCTTCACACGACTGGGCAATTATCAGGTGATGTGGTGGATCGACATCGGTCTGGCCGCGATTGCGGCGCTGTGCAATCTGCCGATTCGCGAAGCACGCATGGCCCCGCGCCCGGCGACGGCCTGAACGGCCATAAGATGGCCGATTCGTTTGTTGCCGAATAATCAAACGGATACGGAGTGTAGTTGATGGATTTTTTTGCGTGGGACCTTGAACCCATTCGTACAAACATCATCTAATTTGGTCGCGACCCAATTTGGTGGTCCGCGCCAGAGGCCCGATCGGCCTCGCAAAAAAGAACGTGGAGAGAAATGCAATGTGGAAGCGCCTGATGTTGTCGTTGATGCTGGTGGCAGGCTCCGCCACCGTCATGGTTGATTTCGCCGAGGCCAGGCGCATTGGCGGCGGTCGCTCGTTCGGCATGCAGAGGTCGACCACCCCGCCTGCACGCCAGGCCACCCCGCCGAGCGCAGCACCGCAACAGGCCACGCCGGCAGCGCGTCCCGCCACCGCACAAGCGCAACCACCGGCGCAAAGTGGCTGGCGCCGTTTTGCCGGCCCGCTCGCCGGTCTCGCGGCGGGTATTGGGCTGGCGGCATTGCTGTCGCATTTCGGCATCGGTGCTGAGTTCGCCGGCATCATCCTGGCCGTGCTGGCTGCCGTCGTGGTGTTCGCACTGATCCGGCGCCTCATGGGCGGTTCGCGTCAGGCTCAGCCGGCCTATGCCGGTGCGGGCAGCCGCAACAGCGCCAACGCGTTCGAGCGCAGCCAGTATGGCGCCGAAGCTCAGCCGGCACGGTTCGAGACTTTCCAGCAGCAGGGTGGCGCGTCTGTGGATGATCGCTTCCCGGCGGGTTTCGACGCTGAAGGCTTCGCTCGTCAAGCCAAAGTGAACTTTATTCGGCTGCAGGCTGCCAATGACAACTGCAACCTTGAGGATATCCGCGAATTCACCTCGCCCGAGATGTTCGCCGAGATCAAGCTGGCCATCGATGAACGTGGCTGCACGGTGCAGAAAACCGACGTGGTGGTGCTCAACGCCGAGGTGCTGGAAGTCGCCGAAGAGAACCGTCGCTATATTGCCAGCGTGCGCTACCACGGAATGGTGCGGGAGGAGTCCGGCGCCTCGCCCGAGGCTTTCGATGAAATCTGGCACCTGACCAAGCCGGTCGAAGGCAATGGCGGTTGGGTACTCTCGGGTATCCAGCAAGCGGCCTGAAGCAGACCCCCGCTTCTGATGAGCAACGCCCCGCTGATGCGGGGCGTTTTCTTTTGGGGGCGGCACAACGCTCGACGTAGCTTGTCGCGTCGATCAGACTAGCGGCCTGATACGGTTACTTCACGAGGCACACATATGTTCGGCAGCGCGTTCATCATCGGCGGACTCAATCGCATGATCGAACGAGAGACGTGGGCGCGCGACGCGCTCCGCGAACATGCGGATGAAACCGGACTGCTCGGACTCGGGCCGATCAGGCTTCGTTTCCGGGTGACCGACACGGCATTGCTGGAGGTCGATCACAATGCGGGCGATCCGACAGTCTCTATTGAAGTACCAGCGTCGGCCCTTGCACATGCCTTCGATGGGCCCGATGCGCTCGCTCGGCATGCGCGCGTCAGCGGCGATGCACGTCTCGCCGAGACGATCGCTCTATTGCTCAAGCACCTGCGACCGGACGTCGGTGCCCTGCTCAGTCCAATCACGGGCGATATCGTCGCCAACCGCGTCGAGCGCGCCCTGGCAGGCGCCGCCAGTACAGCGCAGGACACGGCTCGCAATCTGGGGGCGAATCTCTATGAGTACGTGTCGGAAGAGGCCGGACTGGTCGTCAAACGCGGCGAACTGGAATCGCTGCAGGACGATATGGCTCGGGCGCGCGACGATCTGGCCCGGCTGGAGAAGCGCATCGAGCGGCTGGCTGGCGGCCGGGCAGACAAGTTTTAGTGGCTACTCCAGCGTGCCCGGAGCGCGCGCGCGAACAAACAAAAAGGGCGCCCATCGGAGCGCCCTTCTCTTTTGTGCCTGGCCATTTTTCTTGCAGGGATGGCCGGCGCGTACTCAGTGCCCGCGCTTCTTGAGGCGTTCGATGGTTGCCAGTTGGCCCACCGCTTCGCTCAGTTCGGCTTGCGCCTTGGCGTAGTCGATCTGCTCGCTCTTGGCCGCCAATGCTTCTTCGGCGCGACGCTTGTGTTCCAGCGCCTTGGCTTCGTCCAGGTCGGTACCGCGGATCGCGGTGTCGGCCAGCACGGTCACCAGGTTCGGCTGCACTTCGAGCAGGCCCCCGGCGACGAAGATCACTTCCTCGGCTTCCTGATGCGGCAGCTTGATGCGGACCGCGCCCGGTTTGATGCGCGTGAGCAGCGGCGTGTGGCCGGGCAGGATGCCCAGGTCGCCCGCTTCGCCCGGCAAGGAGACGATTTCGGCCAGCCCGGAGAAGACCTGCTCTTCCGCGCTGACGACGTCTACATGTACGGTCATTGCCATGTGTGTTCCCTCCGTGTCCGCGCCCCGCCCCGGCTAACCGTGCGAGGCGCGTACCGTCATCACTGCAGCGTCTTGGCCTTTTCGACGGCTTCTTCGATGCCGCCAACCATGTAGAACGCCTGTTCCGGCAGATGGTCGTAATCGCCCGCGACGATCGCCTTGAAGCCGGCGATGGTGTCCTTGAGCGTCACGTACTTGCCCGGCGAACCGGTGAACACTTCGGCCACGTGGAAGGGCTGCGACAGGAAGCGCTGGATCTTGCGAGCCCGCGCCACGGCCAGCTTGTCTTCCGGCGACAGTTCGTCCATGCCCAGAATCGCGATGATGTCACGCAGTTCCTTGTAGCGCTGCAGCGTGGCCTGCACCGAGCGGGCGACGTTGTAGTGCTCTTCACCCACGACCAGCGGATCGAGCTGGCGGCTGGTGGAGTCGAGCGGATCCACGGCCGGGTAGATACCCAGCGCGGCGATGTCACGCGACAGCACGACGGTGGAGTCCAGGTGCAGGAAGGTCGTGGCCGGAGACGGGTCGGTCAAGTCATCCGCGGGAACATACACGGCCTGGATCGAGGTGATCGAACCGACCTTGGTCGAGGTGATGCGCTCCTGCAGCTTGCCCATTTCTTCAGCCAGCGTCGGCTGATAGCCCACGGCCGAAGGCATACGGCCCAGCAGTGCGGACACTTCGGTACCGGCCAGGGTGTAGCGGTAGATGTTATCCACGAAGAACAGGATGTCGCGGCCTTCATCGCGGAACTTCTCGGCCATTGTCAGGCCGGTCAGTGCCACGCGCAGACGGTTGCCCGGGGGCTCGTTCATCTGACCGAACACCATGGCCACCTTCGACTCGCCCAGGTTGTCCAGCTTGATGACGCCGGCTTCTGCCATTTCGTGGTAGAAGTCGTTGCCTTCGCGAGTACGCTCACCCACGCCGGCGAACACTGACAGACCCGAGTGCTGCTTGGCGATGTTATTGATCAGCTCAAGCATGTTCACGGTCTTGCCCACGCCAGCGCCGCCGAACAGACCCACCTTGCCACCCTTTGCGAACGGGCAGATCAGGTCGATAACCTTGATGCCGGTTTCGAGCAGTTCCACAGAAGGCGACAGTTCGTCGAACTTCGGGGCTTCCTGGTGAATGCCACGTTTTTCTTCGCATTCGATCGGACCGACTTCGTCGATCGGGCGACCGAGAACGTCCATGATGCGGCCCAGCGTGCCATGGCCGACCGGCACGGAGATGGCAGCACCCGAGGCATTGACCTTCATGCCGCGACGCACGCCGTCGGAGGAGCCCATGGCGATGGTACGGACGATGCCGTCACCAAGCTGCTGCTGAACTTCGAAGGTCAGACCCTTCTCGACCAGCGCGTTTTCTTCCGAAGCGTCCAGGTGCAGCGCTTCGTAAACCTTGGGCATGGCGTCGCGCGGAAACTGGATGTCCACCACGGCGCCGATGCATTGAACAACGGATCCTTGACTCATAGTCATATCCCCAAATATAGAAAGCCTAGTGGCGACAGCCGGACCAGCCGGCTGCGCGCAAATACTCACACCGCGGCGGCGCCGCCGACGATTTCCGAAATTTCCTTGGTAATCGCGGCCTGGCGGGTCTTGTTGTAGACCAGCTGCAATTCCTTGATGACGTTGCCGGCGTTATCGGACGCCGACTTCATCGCGACCATGCGCGCGCTCTGCTCGGACGCCATGTTCTCGACCAGCGCCTGGTACACGATCGCCTCGAGGTAGCGCAGCAGCAGATCGTCGATGACCTGTTGCGGCTCCGGCTCATAGAGGTAATCCCAGTCGCCTTCGGGCGCGCCGATGCGATCACCTGACAACGGCAGCAACTGCTCGACCACCGGCTCCTGCTTCATCGTGTTGATGAAGCGCGTGTAGGCGATGTAGACCGCGTCCACCTTGCCTTCGCGGTAGGCGTCGATCATGGTCTTGACCGGCCCAATCAGCTTTTCGAGGTGCGGTGTGTCGCCGAGCTGCGTCACCTGCGACACGATGCGCGCGCCCATGCGTTGCATGAAGCCCAGGCCCTTGTTGCCGATGGCGGTCACCGGGATGCGTTGCACGCCACCCGCCTGCCAGTCGCGCATGGCATTGGTCGCCATACGCAGCACGTTGGTGTTCAGGCCACCACACAAGCCCTTGTCGGTGGTCACCAGGATCAGCCCGATGTTCTCGAACTTGTCGCGGTGAACCAGGAACGGATGCTTGTAATCGCTGATGCTCGCTTGCGACAGGTTCGCTGCCAGGCGGCGGATCTTTTCAGCATAGGGACGGGCGGCACGCATCCGGTCCTGCGCCTTGCGCATTTTGGACGCGGCCACCATTTCCATGGCCTTGGTGATCTTGCGGGTGTTCTGGACACTCTTGATCTTGGTACGGATTTCTTTTCCGCTAGCCATGTGTCAGCCCCCCGCTCAGTGCCAGGTCTTCTTGAACTCTTCGATAGCGGCGACGAGCTGCTTTTCGCTGTCCGCGTCGAGGTCCTTGGAAGACTCGATCTTCTCGATCAGGGCGGCGTACTTGGCCTGGACGAACTGCTGCAGGCCGGCTTCGAAAGCCAGTGCGCGCTTGACTTCGATATCGTCGAAGTAGCCCTTGCCTGCGGCATACAGCGTGATCGCCATGTTGGCCACCGACAGCGGCGAGTACTGCGCCTGCTTCATCAGCTCGGTCACCATGCGGCCGCGTTCGAGTTGCTTGCGGGTCGCTTCGTCGAGGTCGGAGGCGAACTGCGAGAACGCAGCCAGTTCGCGATACTGGGCCAGTGCCAGACGCACACCGCCGCCGAGCTTCTTGATGACCTTGGTCTGGGCAGCACCGCCCACGCGCGACACCGAGATACCGGCGTTGATGGCAGGACGGATACCAGCGTTGAACAGGTCGGATTCCAGGAAGATCTGGCCGTCGGTGATCGAGATCACGTTGGTCGGCACGAAAGCGGACACGTCACCAGCTTGCGTTTCGATGACGGGCAGCGCCGTCAGCGAACCGGTCTTGCCCTTCACTTCACCGTTGGTGAAGCGCTCGACGTACTCTTCATTCACACGCGCAGCGCGCTCGAGCAGACGGGAGTGCAGGTAGAACACGTCGCCCGGATAGGCTTCGCGACCCGGCGGACGACGCAGCAGCAGCGAGATCTGACGATAGGCCCAGGCTTGCTTGGTCAAGTCGTCATAAATGGCCAGTGCGTCTTGGCCGCGATCGCGGAAATACTCGCCCATCGTGCAACCGGCATACGGTGCGATGAACTGCATCGCGGCCGCTTCGGATGCGGAAGCCGCCACGACGATGGTGTAAGCCATTGCGCCATGCTCTTCGAGCTTGCGCACTACGTTGGCGATGGTCGAAGCCTTCTGGCCGATCGCCACGTAGATACAGATCATGTTCTGGCCCTTTTGGTTGATGATGGCATCAACCGCAACAGCCGTCTTACCAGTCTGGCGGTCACCGATGATCAGCTCGCGCTGACCACGGCCAACCGGGACCATGGAGTCGATCGACTTCAGACCGGTCTGCACCGGCTGCGAAACCGACTTACGCCAGATCACGCCCGGAGCGACCTTTTCGATCTTGTCGGTCGCCTTGGCGTTGATCGGGCCCTTGCCGTCGATCGGCTGGCCCAGCGCGTTGACCACGCGGCCAATCAGTTCGGGGCCGACCGGCACTTCCAGAATGCGGCCCGTGCACTTGACGACGTCGCCTTCGGAAATGTGTTCGTATTCACCCAGCACCACGGCGCCGACGGAGTCGCGCTCGAGGTTCAGCGCCAGGCCGAACGTGTTGCCGGCGAATTCCAGCATTTCGCCCTGCATGACGTCGGTCAGGCCGTGAATGCGCACGATGCCGTCGGTCACCGACACCACCGTACCTTCATTGCGCGCCGTGGCCGCCAGTTGCAGGTTCTGAATGCGACTCTTGATGAGATCGCTGATTTCAGAGGGGTTCAATTGCATGAGGATTGCTCCTAATTCTGTAGGGCAGCGGCCATGGCAGCGAGCTTGCCGCGCACGGAGGCATCAATGACTTCATCGCCGATGGCAACGCGGACGCCGCCAATCAGGTCGGGGTCGATCTGGACCTTGACACTCAGCTTGCCGAAACGGCCTTCCAGGTCGCCGACCAAGCGCGAGAGTGCGCCGTCGTCGATGGGAAAGGCGGAATACACGGTGGCATCCTTGACGCCTTCCTGGCGATTCTTGAGCGAACGGAACAGGTCGCAGATCTCGGGCAGCAGTTGGGCGCGGTCATTTTCGACCAGCACCGTCACGAAATTCTGCTGCTCGGGCGACAGATTGATACCGGCAGAGCCAACGATGAGCTGGGTCACTTGCTGGAACGTCAGCTCTGGGTTGGCGATGCAGTCACGTGCATTGGCATCTTGCGCCACCAGGGCCAGGCGATCGAGCGCCGCAGCCCACGCGTCCAGCGAACCGGTGTCGCGCGCGAGCGCGAAAGCGGCTTCGGCGTACGGACGTGCAAGGGTGACGTTTTCAGCCATGGCTTATTTCAGTTCCTGTTTCAGGTTGGCCAACAGTTCGGCATGGACCTGGGCGTTGATCTCGCGGCGCAGGATGCGCTCGGCGCCGGACACGGCCAGCTGAGCGACCTGGTCACGCAGCTCTTCGCGGGCACGTTGCGCAGCAGCACCTGCTTCGGCCTCGGCGGCCTGGCGAGCTGCGGTAACGATGCGGGCCGCTTCGGCACGCGCTTCCTCGAGAACCTGCGCGGCCTGCTTTTCGGCACCGGCGCGCATGACGCCGAGCGATTCGCGTGCAACACGCATTTCTTCAACGACCTTCTTCTCGGCGTTCGCCAGATCAGTCTTTGCCTTATCTGCCGCCGCAAGCCCGTCTGCGATTTTCTTGGCACGCTCGTCGAGTGCCTTGGTGATCGGCGGCCACACGAACTTCATCGTGAACCACACGAGCACGAGGAAAACGACCAGCTGTGCAAACAGCGTTGCGTTCAGATTCACGGCTTTACTCCCGTTTCAAGTTGGAGGGAGGCCGAATCAACCTGCGATCACGAACGGGTTGGCGAAGGCGAAGAGCATGGCGATACCGACACCGATCAGGAACGCGGCGTCGATCAGACCGGCCAGCAGGAACATCTTGGTCTGCAGGGCGTTCATCAGTTCGGGCTGACGTGCCGAAGCTTCCAGGTACTTGCCACCCATCAGGGCAATACCGATACAAGCGCCGATTGCACCCAGACCGATGATCAGACCGCAAGCCAGAGCGACGAGGCCGAGAACGTTTTCCATGACAACTCCTAGTTGGTAAAAGTTAAATGAGTGAAACGCAAAAAATCTGTTGAGGACGCTTATCTGTTTTGACGGCCGATCAATGGCCTTCGTGTGCTTGTCCGACGTACACGAGGGTCAGCATCATGAAGATGAATGCCTGCAGCGCGACGATCAGGATGTGGAAGATCGCCCATGCGGAGCCGGCCAGCACCTGGCCGATCCACAACGCGATGCTGCCGAACTGCCAGCCTGTGAAGGCGGCGCCCATCAGCGCGATCAGCATGAACAGCAGTTCACCGGCGAACATGTTGCCCCACAGCCGCATGCCGTGCGAGACGGTCTTGGCGAGGAATTCGATGATGTTCAGGAGCAGGTTGAACGGAGCCAGGTACCACTTGGCGCCGAACGGTGCGGACAGCAGCTCGTGCACCCAGCCCCCGGCGCCCTTGATCTTGACGTTATAGAACAGGCATACCAGCAGCACGCCGACGGACAGGCCAAAGGTGGCGTTCAGGTCCGCGGTCGGCACGACACGCATGAAGGCGTGCTCGGGGTCACCGCCGCCGCTGGCCACGATCGTCTGCCATGCACGCGGCAGCAGGTCGAGCGGCAGGAAGTCCATGGCGTTCATCAGGAAAATCCATACGAACACGGTCAGTGCCAGCGGTGCGACGAACTTGCGCGACTCGGCGCTGTGGATGAGGCCCTTGGCCTGATCGGCGACCATTTCGACGAGGATTTCGACGGCGGCCTGGAAGCGACCCGGAACGCCCGAAGTGGCGCGGCGCGCGGCCAGCCACAAGCAGAACACGGTGATGATGCCGAGGAGGATGGAGTAGAACAGCGTGTCGATATTGAGCAGGCCAAAGTCGACGATCGCCTTCTGGGGATGCCCGGAAGTGTTCCAGAAAGTCAGGTGGTGAACGATGTATTCGCTGGCGGTGGGTGCGTGACCCGCCGCTGCCTCGGTTCCGGTTGCCATATCAGGATTTCACCAATAAGCCAAAAAAATTCGCTTGCAGGGTGACCACGAGACCAATCACCACCGCACCCCAGTGCACTCCGGGATACAGGACGTGCGCTGCAGCAAGTATTCCTATCGCCGAAGCGATCTTTATTGCCTCACCCACGAAAAACGCGGTGACATGCGAGGCGCCCGGGGTACGCGCCGTGCGCGATAGCCTCCAGGCAAACAGCAGACTCGGAATCAGGCAAGCACAGCCGCCAACAAGGGCTGAAATCGCGCCGCGCGTGCCGAAGAACATTGCGCCTAGTGCGACGCTCACCAGAGCCGCCCCAAACTGAAGCAGGACAACCTTGTACATGCGCAGCGACGATAAGCGGCGGAATGCCGTCCGAAAAACCGCAGAATATTAGGGGTTTAGCTGAGCCCCGTCAATGATTGTTACATTGACGCGAAACTTCTTACGCACGACCTACAACGACGTTCAGACAGGTCTCCCAGGGAACAATGCCCTGCTTTGGAGCATGTATCCGAATCGCGTATCAGAGTGATTTGGGAGGTCGCCAGAAAATCGGCTGTGCGTACATCATACGTTAGAAAAATCTGACGTCATTTGTGTCCTGTACCATTGCGAACGGTCCAGCTTAGAACTATTCCGCGGCGCAATATTGGTTTAAGACAAATAATCACGCATGAATGTATACAAGCACGACTCCAAGAGTCTATTGAGCCAGCGCCGCTTCGGCCCGCTATTCGTCACACAATTCATGGGAGCGTTCAACGACAACGTTTTCAAGAATGCGTTGGTATTGTTGATCACATTCCATGGCAGCGTCGTATTGGGGCTGGCACCGGCGGTCATGGTACAGCTCGCGGCAGGTTTGTTCGTGTTGCCCTTCTTTCTGTTCTCGGGCACGGCGGGGCAGTTGGCGGACAAATATGAGAAGACTTTTCTCATCAGAATCATCAAAGCGGTCGAGATCGGCATCGCCGTATTGGTGACCGCGGGATTCGTCGCGCAGCACGTCGAGTTGCTGCTTGGCGCCTTGTTCCTGATGGGCGTGCACTCGACGATGTTCGGCCCGCTGAAATATTCGATACTGCCGCAACACCTGCGTCCCGAGGAACTGGTGGCCGGCAACGCGTGGATCGAGGCAGGCACATTCGTGGCAATCCTGGCGGGGTCCGTGGCCGCGGGCGTGCTGATGTCGATCGAACATCGCGGCCCATTGTTGGCCGGCCTCACGTGCATCGCCGTAGCGGTGGTGGGTTATCTCGCCAGCCGCAGAATTCCGGCCGCTCCCGCGGCGGCGCCCGAGCTGCGCGTCAATCTGAATCCGCTGTCCGAGAGCATTCGCAATATCGCCCTGGCGCGTGGCAATCGTACGGTGTTCCTGTCCCTGCTCGGCATTTCGTGGTTCTGGTTCTTCGGCGCGTTGTTCCTCTCTCAATTCCCCCCGTACGTGAAGGACGTGCTGGGTGGCGATGAATTGATGGCCACTGCGCTGCTGGGTACGTTCATCGTGGGCATTGCGGCAGGTTCGTTCCTGTGCGAACGCCTCTCGGGGCGTCGCGTCGAACTCGGCCTCGTCCCGCTGGGGTCGATTGGCCTGACGCTGTTCGGTATCGATCTATGGTGGGCAAGCCCGGCTGCCGCCTCCCAGGCGATCACGCTCAGCGCGTTCCTGGCGCGGCCCGAAAGCTGGCACATCATCTTCGCGCTGGTGATGCTCGGCGTATCCGGAGGCTTTTTCACCGTGCCGCTCTACGCCATGATCCAGGAGCGTTCGGCTCCCGCTGAGCGCAGTCGTATCGTCGCCGCCAACAACGTTATCAATGCAGGCTTCATGGTGGTCTCCGCCCTCCTGGCCGGCGTCGGCCTGCAATTGGGCCTGTCGATCACAGAGTTGTTCCTGCTGGCGGCGGTCCTCAACGCCGCGGTGGCGCTCTACATCTACATGCTGATGCCGGAATTCCTCATGCGGCTGGTGGTGTGGTTCCTGATCCGGGTGATGTATCGGGTACGCGTGAAGGGAATCGACCAGATTCCACACGAAGGGCCCGCGCTCATCGTGTGCAACCACGTGAGTTTCGTCGATGCGCTCGTCATCATCGCGGCAAGCCGCCGGCCCGTGCGCTTTGTCATGGACCATGCCATCTTCCGCCTGCCGATTCTCAACTTCGTGTTCCGGCAGAACCGTGCGATTCCGATTGCTCCTGCGCGGGAAAGCCGCGAGGTGCTGAAGGAAGCCTATGACGAAATCGCGGCCGCGCTGGCCGACGGTGACGTTGTGGGGATATTTCCGGAAGGCCGCATCACAGATTCCGGTGAGATCACGGCATTCAAGGGCGGCGTGTCGCGCATCCTCGCGCGCAGCCCGGTCCCGGTCGTGCCGATGGCATTGCGCGGCCTGTGGGACAGTTTCTTCTCACGCAAAGGAGGCCCGGCGATGAGCAAGCCTTTCCGTCGCGGCCTGTTCAATCGCATCGAGTTGGTGGTCGGCTCGCCCATCGCGCCGGAGGATGCCACACCGCCCGCGCTGCAGACGGCGGTGAGCGAACTGCGCGGCGACTGGCGCTGATGCCCGCAGCCACGTCATACAGCCCGCCAACGACGCGCTTCGTCACACGGCGAGGGATCGAAAAAACGGGTGGTCTCAAAAGAGAACCACCCGTTTCTGTCACCTGATCCAATGCAGGGGTACGTCACTACAACGTACTGAGCTTGATCAGGTCGAGGTTGGCCGAGCCGCTGGCGCCACCTTCGCCGCCGAGATTGGTGATGCGCAGCACGTGCGTGCCCTTGGTGAGCGCCACCATCGCGGCCTTGCCGTCGGAACCGACGACGACCATGTCCTTCCACTCACCTTCCGCACGCCCGAAGCCGCCCGTAGTCGGCAGCGTCACCTTGGCGAACGCGCTGTTCGGCACTTTGCCGTCGATCTGCACTTCGCGGAATACGTTCCACTTGCGACCACCGGCGTAGCGCAGCGTGACGGCGTAATTGCCATCTTCCGGTACGTCGATCTTCCATTCCAGCCAGTGCCCTTCGTTGTCGAAGTTCATGAGTGCCGCGCCACCGGACGTAGCCGGACGGTCCGTCACCTTGGCGACATTGCCGCCTCCCTGGGCATTGAAGTTCTCCGCCTCGATCAGTACATCGGCAGCCAGTGCAGTAGCGGAAAAAGCCAGTCCCGCAGCAACGAGTGCCATGAATCGGGTGGTTTTTCTTAGCATGTGTTGTCCTCCTTTGTCCTAGACCACATGAAACGTCGAGCGCGATGCATGCAAACGGCCATCTTCACTCGACGGTGTTGTGACAGACCAAAGTCAGGACCGTTCCCTACAAAAGCAATCGCGCTCAGCGCATAGCGTCGAATACCTTGCGCGCGGCATTCGTGGCGGCCTGGGCAGGATTGGCACGAATGGCGCGTTCCTGCTCGGCGATGCTCTTGTAGAGCGCGTCCAGCGCGCTGCGGGTCACGTACTGTTCGACGCTCGCATCCTCCTGCTTGATCAGTCCGAGCGCTGCGCCCTGCCCTGCGAGCTGGTTGTATTTGGCAGCCAGCCCTACACGCGCGGTCGCCTTGGAGACGACGGGCAGAAATTTCTGCGTCAATGGCTGCATAGTCTTGCCGCGAAAGTACTGGGTGACTGAATCGTCACCGCCTGTGAGAATGCCTTTGGCATCCTGCACCGTCATCTGCTTGACGGCGTCCGTGAGCAACGGCTTGGCTTCTGCCACCGCACTTTCGGCAGCGCGATTGATCGCCACGGAAAGTTCGTCGAGCTCAGGCCCCTTGCCCATTGCGCGCAGCATGGGCTCGGCACGCTTCAGAGCACTGGGCAGCGGGATCTTCACCGACGGATTGGCAAGGAAGCCGTCCTTCGCGCCGAGCGTACTGACGGCGGTGGATGCGCCTTGCAGCAAGGTATCGCGCAAGCCGGCCGTGGCGTCGGTGCTGGATATCGCATCCAGCAGGCCCGCCAATGCGACGGTTGGCACGAACAACAATGGGAGGATATTCAGGCGTTTCATGGCAGCTTCTCCGGCAAAACGGAGTGGCCATATTACTGCGTGGCGGCGATGGCGATTGGCGCGGCGTCAGTCCGCAACGACCGGCAGATGAACGGCGAGCCACACCGTGTCAGTCCCGGTGGATGCCACGCGATGCCTGCAATGTGCAGGAATCAACACTGAATCGCCCGCCACAAGCTGCTGGGATCCTTCTTCGAATTGCAGTTCGGCACGGCCCTGGACGAGCGTCACCCATTCATCGTGGGGCTGGTCGTACCAGAAACCGGGCGGGCTGGCGTGGCGGTGAGAGACGATGCGTTCGATGAGCACGCCCTGTGAAGCGTACAGCGGCAGGATGTCTTCGTCCGTGCCCGGCGCAGGCAATCCGTGCGTCAGGCGCTGGAGCGGCGGCATCGCCATGGCGTCAGTCAGCGGATGCGTTCGAGCAGGCCGTCGAGTTGGTCGAGATTGCCGAACTCGATGGTCACCGAACCCGCCCCCTTTTTGTTGGCCTTGATCTTGACCGTCGCGCCAAGGCGATCGGCGAGTTCTTCCTCCAGGCGCAGAACGTCGCGGCTGGCTTCATGGCGCTTGAAGGATTTTTCGTCCTTCGGCTTGAGCAGGCTGTTGACCAGTTTTTCAGCTTCGCGCACGGAAAGCCGTTTGGCGACGATCTGGTTGGCCACCAGGATCTGATCCGCACCCGCCAGTGCCAGCAGCGCGCGCGCATGACCCATTTCGATATCGCCGGCCATGAGCAGTTCACGCACCGGCTCGGGCAATTGCAGCAAGCGCAGCAGGTTCGACGTCGCCGGCCGCGAGCGCCCCACGGCGTCGGCAGCCTGCTGGTGCGTCATGCCGAATTCGTCGATGAGGCGCTGGATGCCAGTGGCCTCTTCAAGCGGGTTGAGGTCTTCGCGCTGGATGTTCTCGATCAGCGACATCGCCAGCGCGGCTTCATCCGGAATCTCGCGGATGATGACCGGCACCTCGGCCAGTTCGGCCAGTTGCGACGCGCGCCAGCGGCGCTCGCCGGCAATGATCTCGTGGCGCCCGCCACCGACCGGCCGCACGATGATCGGTTGCATCAGACCTTGCGCCCGGATCGATGCGGCCAGCTCCTCGAGACTGCCAGCATCCATGCGTGTGCGAGGCTGATACTTGCCTGGCTGCAGCGCGTCGACCGGCAGGGTCGACAGGTTGCCACCGTCAGCCGGCAAGGTGTCGCCGCCCAACAGGGCTTCGAGGCCGCGACCGAGGCCTTTTTTCTTGGGTGTGCTCATGAGCGGGATCCGGTTGTGCAGCGCGGCGCTATAGCGTGGCCACGCGGCCGATCATTTCTTCGGCAAAGGCGAGATAAGCCTGCGAGCCCTTGGCGGCCTTGTCGAACACCACGCCGGGCATGCCGTGGCTGGGCGCTTCGGCCAGACGCACGTTGCGCGGAATGATGGCACGGAACACCTTGTCGCCGAAATGCGATTCGAGCTGCGCCGAAACCTGCTGCGACAGCGTGCTGCGCGGATCGAACATGACGCGCAACAGCCCGATGATCTTCAGATCGCGGTTGAGCTTGGCGTGCACCTGCTTGATGGTGTTGACCAGATCGGAGAGACCTTCAAGCGCGTAGTACTCGCATTGCATGGGGATGATCACGCCATGCGCGCCGCACAGGCCGTTGAGCGTGAGCATCGACAGACTCGGAGGGCAGTCGATAAGGACAAAGTCATATTCGTCGTCGACCGCCGCGAGCGCATCCTTGAGCCGTCGCTCGCGGTTTTCCAGCTCGACCATTTCGACTTCGGCGCCGGCCAGATCGCGATTGGAGGGCAACACATCGTAGCCGCCCGACTCGGAACGCTGGCGGACTTCCTGCAGCGTATTGAGGCCGACCAGCATGTGATACACCGTTGCCGGTGCTGCGCGCTTGTCGACGCCCGAGCCCATGGTGGCGTTGCCTTGCGGATCGAGGTCGACCAGCAGGACGCGCTGCCCATGAGCGGCCAACGCTGCGGAAAGGTTAACGGTGGTGGTCGTCTTGCCTACGCCACCCTTCTGGTTGGCGACTGCGAAAATGCGAGCCATGTCAGTCCCTGCGAATGACGATGAGGTGCCGCTCCACATCCACGCCCGGTACGGTCAGCGGGATGCTCTCGGCCACGCGCACGCCCCCCGGCAAGCGCGAGATTTCGTCGGAAGGATACACGCCTTTCATGGCCAGCCATTTGCCCTGCGGTGCGAGCAGATGTTCGGTCCACGCAATGAAGTCGGCCAGTTCGGCAAAAGCGCGCGAAGTAATGGCATCGAAAGGCGCCTCGGGCTGCCACTTCTCGACGCGCGTGTGATGCACCTTCACGTTGGCAAGCCCGAGCTGGCCCGCGGCCTGGCGCATGAACACGCATTTTTTGTCGACGGTATCGACCAGCTCGACCTGCAATTGCGGCCGGCAGATCGCCAACACCAGGCCCGGCAGTCCGGCGCCGGCACCGATGTCCGCCAGCCGTGCCACATCGACGTGCGGCAACAGCGTGAGCGAATCGGCGATGTGCAGGTCGATGGCCTGCGCCTCATCGCGGATGGCAGTCAGGTTGTAGACCTTGTTCCATTTGAGGATCAGTGCCACGTAGGCAAGCAGCTTGTCGCAGGTTTCGCGCGACAGGTCGAGGCCGAGCGCGGCGATGCGCTCATCGAGTCGGTGCGCAGCGCTCATGCGGCGTGCTCACCCGTGGTCGAGGTCGAACGTGCAGCCAGCTCGTTCTTCTTCAGATAGATGAGCAGCAGCGAAACCGCCGCCGGCGTGATCCCCTGGATGCGCGAGGCCTGGCCGATGGTTTCGGGCCGGTGTTGGGTGAGTTTCTGCTGCACCTCGCGCGACAGGCCACGCACAGTGCCGTAGTCGAGATCGGCAGGCAGGCGCGTATTTTCCTGCTGCGCGGTGCGTGCGACTTCGTCCTGCTGGCGATCGATGTAACCCTGGTACTTGGCCTGGATTTCAACCTGCTCGATGGACTGCGGGTCCGTCAGCGGATCGGTCGGCGCGCCAGTCAGGCTCATGAGTTGTTCATAGCTCACACCAGGGCGGCGCAGCAGATTGAAGTAGTTGTACTCGCGTTCGAGCGTCTTGCCGAAGATGGCCTCCTGCTCCTCCACGCCGAGGGCCGCGGGGCGCGCCCACAGTTGCTTCAGGCGTTCGGCCTCGCGTTCGATGGCCTCGCGCTTGCGGCTGAACGCATCCCAGCGCGCATCGTTGACCAGGCCAAGCTGGCGGCCGATTTCGGTCAAGCGCAGGTCGGCGTTGTCTTCGCGCAGGCTCAGGCGATATTCGGCGCGCGAGGTGAACATGCGATACGGTTCAGAGACACCGCGTGTGATGAGATCGTCCACCAGCACGCCGAGGTACGCCTCTTCGCGGCGTGGGCACCAGGCGTCTTTGCCTTGCACGAGCAACGCGGCATTGATGCCGGCCAGCAAACCTTGCGCGGCAGCTTCTTCGTAGCCGGTGGTGCCGTTGATCTGCCCGGCGAAGAACAGGCCCCGGATCGACTTTGTTTCGAGGCTGCTCTTGAGGTTGCGCGGATCGAAGTAGTCGTATTCGATCGCGTAGCCTGGACGCAGGATGTGCGCGTTTTCCATGCCGCGGATGCTGCGCACGATCTGCAATTGCACATCGAAGGGCAGCGACGTGGAAATGCCATTGGGATAGAACTCGTGCGTCTCCAGGCCTTCTGGTTCGAGGAAGACGTTGTGGCTGTCCTTGTCCGCGAAACGATGGATCTTGTCTTCGATCGAAGGGCAATAGCGCGGCCCCACCCCTTCGATGACACCCGAATACATCGGCGAACGGTCCAGGTTGGCGCGGATGATGTCGTGGGTCGCAGCGTTGGTTCGCGTAATCCAGCACGGCAGTTGGCGCGGATGCTGCGCGCGCGAACCGAGGAAGGAGAACACCGGTTCCGGGTTGTCGCCCGGTTGCTCTTCCATCACCGAGAAATCGATGCTCTTGCCGTCGATGCGCGGCGGTGTCCCCGTTTTCAGCCGGCCGACCGGCAATGCCATTTCGCGCAAGCGATGCGACAGCGAGATGGCAGGCGGATCCCCTGCCCGGCCGGCGGAGTAATTCTGCAAACCCACGTGCACCAACCCATTGAGGAAGGTGCCCGCCGTCAGCACCACGGCGGACGCATCAAAGCGCAGACCGATCTGCGTGACCACGCCGACGGCGCGGTCGCCCTCGAGCACGATGTCGTCGACGGCCTGCTGGAACAGCGTGAGGTTGGGCTGATTTTCGAGACGACGGCGGACGGCCGCCTTGTACAACACGCGGTCAGCCTGGGCGCGCGTGGCGCGCACCGCCGGCCCCTTGCTGGCATTGAGCGTACGAAACTGAATGCCGCCTTCATCCGTGGCCTCTGCCATGGCGCCGCCCAGTGCATCGACTTCCTTCACCAGATGTCCCTTGCCGATCCCGCCGATGGACGGATTGCAGCTCATCTGGCCGAGTGTTTCGATGTTATGGGTGAGCAGGAGCGTTTTGACGCCTGCGCGCGCCGCCGCCAGGGCTGCTTCGGTCCCGGCATGGCCGCCGCCGACGACGATGACGTCGAAACGATCGGGAAAAACACTGGCGACTTTCATGGGGAAACGATCCGGGTGGTGCGGGGAGGGGCAGTAATGATACGTCGACAGAGACAAAAATCCTAGTCGAAACATGGGCTTGCGAGATAAGTTCACACCTTTTCAGGCCCTTGGGGCCGTCGTTCGGTGCAGAAAGGGCTGCTTTTCATCCGTCATTCGAATTCAATCGGAAATCGCGGCACACCACTGTGGCCTTCACTTGGGGCTTCGATCGGAGGAAGTCATCCATGCAACAACAGTGGCGACCACCTCGTCCAGTGGATCGGTGGCCGATACTCGCAATACGTTTGGCTCCCCGATCGGCGACTCGAGTGTGGCGAACTGGCTGGTGACGAGACTGGCGGGGAATAGATGTTCGGGGCGCGCGGCAACGCGCGCTTGCGCAGTCTGCTGGTCGATGTCCAGGAAAACGAAGCGAAGCTCCGGAACGGCGGCGCGAAGCGCATCGCGGTACTGCCGTTTGAGCGCTGAGCACGTCAATACGGCGCCCTCATGAAGGGCCGCTTCCTGCCTCAACAGACTGCCCAGACGAGCCAACCAGCCTGCCCGGTCTTCGTCGGTGAGAGGAATGCCGTGGCGCATTTTCTCCACGGCGCTGGAAGAATGATGTTCATCCCCTTCTATCAAGTGCCAGCCTAACCGCCGCGCACAGGCTTCCCCAACTGTCGACTTTCCGCATCCGGCAACCCCCATCACGACGACGGCCATCGGCTCGAGTGGGGTAGCGCTCTCCGTTGTCATGGTTGTCTCCGTTTGACGTTTCCCGCGTCATGCTTCGATCGGCACGTTCAATTGCGTTTACCTATCGAATACATTCCGGCAATCAATTAGATTGATTAGTCATCTATCGGCAGAATGCACCTGTGCCTGGCAACAATGCAGGCGAAGACCGAAATTCAACACAGGAGCTCTGAGAGATGAAGACCATTGGCGACAAGCTTGAATCCTTCAACGTTGTGGGTGTGAAGCCCGGTTTCAACCTGCCGGAAGAGAACGGCCAGTCCGCTTTCGAGAACATCACCGAGAAGTCGTTCCCGGGCAAGTGGAAGGTCATTTACTTTTACCCGAAGGATTTCACCTTCGTCTGCCCGACAGAAATCGTCGAGTACGACAAGATGGCCAACGATATCGCCGATCGTGACGCGGTGCTGATGGGTGGTTCGACCGACAACGAATTCGTGAAGCTGGCCTGGCGTCGTGATCACAAGGACCTGTCCAAGTTGGGTCACTGGAGCTTTGCTGACGTGACGGGTTCGTTGGTCGACCAACTGGGCATTCGCGACAAGGCAGCCGGCGTAGCGCTGCGTGCCACCTTCATCGTCGATCCGGAAAACGTCATTCAGCACGTGACCGTGAATACGCTGGATGTCGGCCGCAACGCCTCCGAAGCGCTGCGTGTTCTCGACGCGCTGCAAACCGGCGAACTATGCCCGTGCAACCGCGCAGTTGGCGGCGACACGCTGTAATTACCACGGCGCACCCCCTGCCCCAGCTTTTCTGACGACAAGAAACAAGGAACCGGCACTCTGATCGGGTGCTGGATTCCTGAGTAGATTTTGGAGCACGACACATGGAAGCACTCAACGCCATCAAGGAACTCATCCCCGATTACGCGAAGGACGTTCGTCTCAGCATTGACGGCGTTATCGCTCGCTCTTCGCTGCCGGCGAACGAAGCCGTAGGTGCGGCGCTGGCCGCTGCCTTTGCGGCCAAGAACACGACGCTAGTGAAGATCTTCCGTGAGTCGGGCTTGTTGGCTCCTGAAGAGGTCCAGGCGGCGCAGACAGCGGCCTCGATCATGGGCATGACCAACGCCTGGTACTCGTACCTCGATATGGCGGCCGACGCCGATCTCAAGACCCAGCAAGCGGGCCTGCGCATGAATGCCTACTCCACTCACGGCGGCGTCGATCAGCGTCGGTTTGAACTGTGGGCACTGTCAGCAAGCATCGTCGGCAAGTGCAAGTTCTGTATCGCGGCGCACGCTGACGTCCTGCGAAAGGTTGGGCTCGGTACCGTCGAGTTGAAGGATGTGGGTCGTATCGCATCCGTGGTGAACGCGGTCGCACAGATTTTTGCGGCCGAAGGGCATCATTAAGAGCTGACACCCAGCGCCACAGAGAGAAGGGGAGTGTTCCACGTGGAACACTCCCCTTTCGTTTTGGGTGACTAAATTCACCCTCGGGCTACATCAAGCCCAAGTTTGACGATAAGTACTGACACCACTGCCAGCAGCAGCCAGCGCACGAACCCATTGCCGTGTCGCAAAGCCAGTCTCGTGCCGACCTGCGCTCCTGCAACGTTCGCAACCGCCATGAACAAGCCGGCTTTCCACAGCACACCCGCATGGAGCGAGAAGTAGACAATCGCCGAGAGATTGGTCGCAAAGTTCACGACCTTGGAGGTTGCCGAGGCGTGAAGCATGTCCATACCGAAAAGACGGACGAACGCGAAGATCAAGAAGCTGCCCGTGCCCGGACCGAAGAATCCGTCGTAAAAGCCAATCGAAAGACCAACCCCGGCCGCAATCAATCCAACGTGCCTCATCACGACCGGCGTACGCTTCTCCCGCCCGAAATCTCGCTTCAAGAACGTATAGCCACCGACCAGAACGAGCATCACCAGCACCAGCGGCTTGAGTACCTCGCTGGATAAGAAGCTCACCACGCTTGCACCGGTCGCCGCTCCGACCAAGGCCGCAATCGCGGCGGGTAGCGCAATCCTCTTGTCCAGCCTGATCTTTCGGCTGTACGCCCACGCGGCGCTACCCGTACCGGCAATGCTCGACACCTTGTTGGTGCCGAAGATGATGGGAATAGGGACTTGGGGAAGGACCGCCAACATGAGCGGCAATTGAATAAGCCCCCCGCCGCCGACCACGGCGTCGACGAGGCCGGCGAGAAAGGCGCCGGCCCCAAGAATCAAGAATTCCACAGAATTGTTCCACGTGAAACAGGTGCCACGCGCACCCGCCATTGCTACTTGCCTTGCGCTTCCTTTTCGCTCCAAAGCGCTCGGGCCACCGCCTTCCATGCGTCACGGCCATGTACCTCACGGCCGGCGTCCGCCCCCTCTTCCATATTTCTCAACATCAGACCCACGAGCCCGAACAACTCGATCTTCGCAAGTGTCTGCCCATCTCCCGGCATCACCTTTGGAAAACCCTTCGCAGCATTGAACTCCAGAGCGCGCCGAGCAAGATCTCGCATCTGCCCTTCGTCACGCCAATCCATCCCCAAAATCATCAGCTTGCGCTCGATCTCGAGCTCGATCTTTCCTGCCGTACCTTCGTAGTCCTCGTATTCAGGCATTCCGTGACTCCTTGGCTGTCAGCGTTCAGAGGGCAATTGCCAGCACCACACCGCTAACTGTATCCGATTGGGGCCACCCATGGCTCACGCCCTTTCGAACGCCCGGGCGTGCCACTCAATGTGTTCCCCGATGAACGACGCAATGAAGTAATAGCTATGGTCATAGCCCTCGCGCATGCTGAACACCAACGGATGGCCGACCTTTCGCGCAGCGTCGACCAATCGCTGTGGCTGCAATTGGGTTTCCAGAAATTCATCTGCACTGCCTTGATCAACCAGGATCGGCAACCGCACTACGGCAGCTCGCTCAATGAGAGCGCACGCGTCCCAGTCAGCCCACAGTGTACGATCGGAGCCCAGGTAAGCACCGAGGGCCTTCTCTCCCCACGGCACCGCCGACGGCGCCACGATTGGGGCGAACGCCGACACGCTCCGATAGCGGCTCGGATTGCGCAGCGCCGCAACCAATGCGCCGTGTCCGCCCATCGAATGTCCGCAGATTCCCCGTACCGTCGTTGCTGGCAACTCCGCTTCGATCAGGGCCGGCAGTTCGTGAACAATATACTCATGCATGCGGTAGTGATGTGCCCATGGCGCCTGGGTCGCATTCACATAGAACCCGGCTCCCTGCCCCAGGTCGTATCCAGGATCATCGGGCACATCCGCTCCACGCGGACTGGTGTCGGGCGCCACCAGGATCACACCTTGTTCAGCGGCGTAGCGTTGCGCGCCGGCTTTCGTGATGAAGTTCTGCTCTGTACACGTCAAGCCGGATAGCCAATACAACACAGGCAACCGGCGCTTGGCCGCCTGCGATGGCAGGTAGACCCCAAATCGCATGGAACACCCTAGTGTCTGCGAATCGTGCTCATACACATCCTGCCAACCGCCAAAGCACGCCCGACGTTCAACACGCCTCATCTGCCGCTCCTGATCAAAAGTGGATCACAGTGCGGATGGACTCGCCCTTGTGCATCAGATCGAACGCTTCATTGATGCGCTCCAGTGGAAGCGTGTGCGTAATGAACGGATCGAGATCGATCTCACCTCGCATCGCCTGTTCAACCATCCCGGGCAACTGCGTACGGCCCTTCACACCACCGAAAGCGGAGCCACGCCACACCCGCCCTGTCACGAGTTGGAACGGACGAGTGCGGATCTCTTGCCCCGCGCCCGCCACGCCGATGATCACGCTCTCACCCCACCCTTTGTGACAGCACTCCAGCGCCGCGCGCATCACGTCGACATTGCCGATGCATTCAAAACTGAAATCCACGCCACCGTCCGTCATCGCGACAATCACTTCCTGGATGGGCTTGTCGTGATCTTTCGGATTCACACATTCGGTGGCTCCCATTGCACGTGCCAGCTCGAACTTGGACGGATTCACGTCAACCGCAATGATCCGCCCGGCCCTGGCTTGCACTGCTCCCTGGATCACCGCCAACCCGATGCCACCGAGCCCGAACACGGCCACGGTATCTCCGGCCTTCACCTTGGCGGTGTTATGTACCGCCCCGATGCCCGTCGTCACGCCGCAACCGAGCAAGCACACCTTGTCGAGCGCGGCCGCCGGGTTGATCTTCGCAAGCGAAATTTCGGCGACGACCGTGTACTCGCTGAACGTACTCGTGCCCATGTAGTGATAGATGGGCTTGCCGTTGTACGAAAACCGCGTAGCTCCATCCGGCATCAGTCCCTTGCCCTGCGTAGCTCGCACGGCCTGGCAGAGATTGGTCTTGCCCGACAGGCAGAATTTGCATTTGCGGCACTCCGCCGTGTAGAGCGGAATCACGTGGTCTCCCGGCTGAACGCTGGTCACGCCGTCACCGACCTCCACTACGATGCCGCCGCCCTCATGGCCGAGCACGGCGGGGAAAACGCCTTCCGGGTCGTCCCCCGACAACGTGAATGCGTCGGTGTGGCACACGCCGGTGTGTGTGATACGCACAAGGACTTCGCCCGCCCGTGGCGGCTCGACATCCAGTTCGACGATCTCCAGGGGCTTGCCTGCCTCGAAGGCAACGGCTGCGCGTGATTTCATGTTCTCTCTCCTGCGGGACTGGAAATTGGGGAAATTGCACTGGCGCTATTTGAGGTAGGAACGAACAAGCAGGGTCATTTCGCTGACGCGCGCTTCCCGCTCCTGATCCGAGATCCCGCCGTCGCCGAACTGTTCGCGCAAATGCCCTTCGAGCACCTCGCTCATCAGTCCGTTCACCGCACCACGGATGGCAGCGATCTGCTGCAGCACGGCAGCACAGTCTGCTCCGTCCTCGAGCGCACGTTCGAGCGCCGCACACTGGCCACTCATGCGCCGCACGCGCGTCAGAACGCGCTTCTTCTCTTCGGGGGTACTTGGCATGCCGTCGGCTCCGTTTACTATACTGGGGTATAGTATATTGGATCGGCAAAAAGCCAAGAAAATTGAGTACGGCAGGTTCCCCTGAGCGTTACTTCCCGATGCAGAAACGGCTGAAGATCACGCCCAGCAAATCATCTGCGCCGAACTCGCCGGTAATTCGATTCACGGCTTCCTGAGCAAGGCGAAGCTCCTCGGCCATCAACTCGAGTTCGTTGAGCCGTTGGGAAGCGAATTCGACGTGCTCACGGGCTTCGCGCAGCGCCACGAGATGACGTTCGCGCGCGAGAATGACGTTCTCGCCCTGATCCGCCCAGCCCACGATGCGCAATAGCTCGTCTTTCAGCACATCGACGGCTTCCCCCGTCCGTGCTGATAGGCGGATGGCGGTCTCACCGTTTTCCAGCTCGAATCGCCCTGGTGCCTGCCCGGCCAAGTCTACCTTGTTGTAGACCCAGACAACGGGCACGTCCTTTGGCAATCGGTCGTCGATCGGATCGTTAACCCGCTCACTCTCGCTTGCATCCACCATCCGTACGATGACGTCTGCGCGTTCGATTTCGCGCCAGGTGCGCTCGATGCCGATGCGCTCCACCGTGTCTTCGGTCTCGCGCAGCCCAGCAGTGTCGACGACATGCAGCGGAATGCCGCCAATTTGGATTCGCTCACGCAGCACGTCGCGGGTCGTGCCCGCCACGTCGGTCACGATCGCTCGATCGTCGCCCGCCAGACAGTTCAGCAAACTGGATTTGCCCACGTTGGGCTCACCCGCCAGCACGACGTGCATACCCTCGCGCAGCAGACTCCCCTGCTTCGCTCGCACCAGCACCGCATCCAGTTCATCTCGCAACACGGCCAGGCGCTCCAGCGCACGGGCACTCTTGAGGAAGTCGATCTCTTCTTCGGGGAAGTCGAGCGTGGCTTCGACCAGCATGCGCAGGTCGACAAGGCGATCGCGCCACGCATGGATCTCTTCGGAGAATCGACCCGACAATGAGCGCAACGCCGAACGGGCCGCTGCCTGAGTACCCGCGTCGATCAGATCAATGACGCCCTCTGCCTGCGCAAGATCCAGCTTGTCATTCAGGAAAGCGCGCCGAGTGAATTCGCCCGGCTCGGCCAGGCGCGCGCCGAGTTCCACACAACGCGCGAGAAGCATCTGCATGACCACTGGGCCGCCATGACCCTGCAGCTCGACGATATCTTCGCCCGTATAGGAATGGGGTGCGGAAAAATACAGGAGCAGGCCTTCATCGATGGCTTCACCTGCCGCATCAAGAAAACGGGCCAGGCTCGCCTGGCGAGGCCTGACCCGACGCCCGATGAGGGCTTCGACCAGGGTCTCCAGGCGGTTGCCGGAGACCCGGATCACGCCTACACCGCCACGACCGGGCGGTGTGGCGATGGCGGCGATGGTATCAACTGTTTGCGGCTTGCTTGCCACGTTCGATCGACCGCGTGATGTACCACTGCTGCAGGATCGACAGCGAGTTGTTGACGCACCAGTACAGCACGAGACCCGCCGGGAACCACAGGAACATGAACGTGAAGACGATCGGCATCGCCATCATCACCTTTGCCTGGATCGGATCCGGCGGCGTCGGGTTCAGGCGTTGCTGAATGAACATCGTTGCGCCCATGATCAGCGGCAGGATGAAGTACGGGTCACGCGCCGACAGATCGGTAATCCACAGAATCCACGGTGCCTGGCGCATTTCGACAACGCCCAGCAGTACCCAGTACAGCGCGATGAACACCGGAATCTGAATCACGATGGGCAAGCAGCCTCCCATCGGATTGACCTTTTCCGTCTTGTAGAGATTCATCATCTCCTGGTTCATGCGCATCTTGTCGTTGGCGTAGCGCTCCTGGATCTGCTTCATGCGCGGCATGAGCGTCTTCATGCGGGCCATGGAACGATAGCTCGCCGCCGACAGCGGGAAGAACACTGCCTTGATGATGATGGTCACCAGGATGATCGACCACCCCCAATTGCCCAGGATGCTGTGGATGAACGACAGCAGCCAGAACAGCGGCGCGGCAATGATCGTCACCCAGCCGTAGTCGACAACGACATCCAGCCCCGGGGCGATCTTCTTGAGATTGTTCTGCTCTTGTGGACCCGCATACAGCGGCACATTGACCGAAGCGGTCTTGCCCGGTTCCACGGTCAGGGGCACCTTCACGCCCGCCGAGTACAGACCATTGAAGCTGTCGACGAAGAAATCGCGCTGAACGCCCTCCTGCGGCAGGAAGGCGCTGACGAAATAGTGCTGGATCATCGCCACCCAGCCGTCCTTCGCCGATTTCACGAACTTCGCGTCTTTCTTGTCGATGTCGGCGAACTTCACCTTCTGGAACTTACCGTCCTGAGTGAAGAACGCCGGACCGGTGAAGGTGCTCACACCACCGAACAAGCCGGCCGAATGCTCAGCCGGCGCGCCATCGCGTAC
Source organism: Uliginosibacterium sp. sgz301328 (assembly GCF_041807905.1). Taxonomy (NCBI): domain Bacteria; kingdom Pseudomonadati; phylum Pseudomonadota; class Betaproteobacteria; order Rhodocyclales; family Zoogloeaceae; genus Uliginosibacterium; species Uliginosibacterium sp. sgz301328. The sequence continues at coordinate 13,328 of NZ_JBGVSA010000020.1, read as the reverse complement.
GAGTTGGAAGTACGCCGTCGCATCGATCGGCTCGCCGCTGGGGTTCATCACCTCGTAGGAGACGTCCACCAGATAGCTACCGCGATGGAAGGTCAGCACCTTGGTGACTGCCACGCCATTGGCGTCTACCGGCGCCTTCAGGCGAACCACCACCTTGTCTTCGCCCTCTTCCAGCGTGAAATCACCCGGCTCGATCGCGTAGACCGTCTTGTGAGTCGGCAATCCTGGTCCGAGCAGACCGCTCTGAGCCAGGTAGGTATGTGTACCCTTGTTCTCGAGCAGCACGAAATTGTTCGTGTGGTCGCCCGTCGCGCGATGCTTTTCAAGTTCCAGGCGATAGATGTCGCCGCCCAGCGCGGACACTTCGGCAACGACCGTATCGGTCTTCACCACCACTTTCGGATACGCACTGTAGTCGCTGCTGCTCGTCGCCGCGACCGCCGCTGCTGCGGGCGTGCCCGCCGCATTCGGCGAAGCCATCGGCGTGGGCACACCAGCGCCTTGATTGACGCCCTGCGTCGCCACCGGAACCGCCGGCTTGGGCGGGTTGGTGTAGCGCATCCAATTCTCCCACAGCATGAACAGCGAGAACGCGAACACGACTGACAGGAGTAGACGTTTGAAATCCATCTGCATGAGATTCAGACCAATGAAAATTCGAAGAAGGTCAGGGCACCGGGTCGGGGCCACCGGCCGACCAGGGATTGCACCGCAAAATTCGCCACGCCGCTAGCGCGCCGCCGCGTAACAATCCATGTCGCCGCAAAGCCTCTTCGGCGTAACAGGAACAACTGGGATAGAAACGACAGCGATTGCCCAGCATCGGGCTGATCGCGTAGCGGTAGAAACGGATCACTGCGAGGAACGGCAGCAACAACCATTGCTTGATCATCGTGGCAGGCGGCCCATTACGGCCGCGATGTCCCGCCGCAGATGTGCGCGGCTCACGCCCTTCACCGGACGTGACAGGCGAAGAATCAGATCGCACGACGGCAAACTCGTTCGCACGCGACGAAAATGTTCACGCGACAGGCGCTTGAGCAGATTGCGTGTGACGGCGTGGCGCGCAAGCTTCTTCGCCACCACCACGCCCAGGCGCGGGCCCGTATCGCTCGGCCGATAGTGCAGGACGAAGCAATCGCCGCGAATGGTACGGCGGAAAGCAAAAACGGATGAGAACTCATCCGTTTTGTGCAGACGATAGCTCGGGGGAAAACCGTATTTGCCCTTGCAGGCCGGACGGACCGCCGATCCATCGTTTTGGGAGGCAGCTTGCATGATGCTAAGCGCTGTGGCGTACGCCACCTGCCTCTCGGGGCCGGTCTTAGACGGCCAGGCGGTGACGGCCCTTCGCGCGGCGGGCAGCGATCACCTTGCGACCACCCTTGGTGGCCATGCGAACGAGGAAACCATGCGTACGCTTGCGACGAACGACGGAGGGCTGATAGGTACGCTTCATGATGAAATTTCTTTCTTCCGGAGAAACGCGCGATTAAAGCGTCTAACGCCCTGTTTGTCAAGACAAAAAACTGGACAACCTGTGGGAAGGGCTGTGGATAAATCCGGGCCGCGAGGGTAATATCTCATTCGCGCCGCGCGGCGGACATGAGCCCCTAGGAGGCCATACGCCCGACTCGTTCCATCCCGCCCGGCGCGGGGGAGCGTTCTCTCGCTGTCCGCCGGTTCCCTGAGAAATCAATGAGTTCCATTCGTCGCTACGGCGACGGCACCCAGACGTGCGGATCTCCTGGGACCGCTGCGCGGCAGCTTCGCACAGCCGTGAAGCTTCAAGCGTGAACCAGTTCGTCGTCAGGCGAGGCGGGGCTATTTGTCCACCGACACCCGACCGACAGAGCACCCGTCAACATCAGGATTTTGTGAATTACCGTGAGCCAAGCATTCTGGAACGCCTGCCTCGCCCGTCTGGAACAGGAATTGCCGCAGCAGCAATTCAATACCTGGATCCGGGCGCTCGAAGCCAATAGCGACGAGGAGGCTTCCTCACTGGCGCTCGTCGCCCCGAACCGTTTCGTCCTGCAATGGGTGCGCGAACGCTATCTGCGCCGCATCGAACAATTGTCGGAAGAGTACTTCGGCCGCGCTGTTCCCGTCACGCTGAGCCTGGCCAGCGCCAACGACGGCGCCCGGCCCGCCGCTGTACGCGCGGCTCCGCCGACGCTCGCGGCGGCGCCTCAGCAAGTACTTGCCGTCGCCGAACCGACGCCGCCGGCCATCACGGCACCGGCACCCGCCGCCCGCGACAAGTCACGACTGAACGGGGACTTCACCTTCAATACGCTGGTGACCGGCCGCGCCAACGATCTTGCACGCGCAGCCGCGATGCAGGTGGCCGAAAATCCGGGCACTTCGTACAACCCATTGTTTGTGTACGGCGGCGTCGGTCTCGGTAAGACCCACCTTATCCAGGCCATCGGCAACGAAGTATTGCGCAACAATCCCCGCGCCATCGTTCGCTATGTCCACGCGGAAGACTATGTGTCGGATGTTGTGCGCGCTTATCAACAGAAGGGGTTCGACGCTTTCAAGCGCTACTACCGCTCGCTCGATCTGCTGCTCATCGACGATATCCAGTTCATCCGCAACAAGGAACGCACGCAGGAAGAGTTCTTCCATGCGTTCAACGCCCTGGTCGAAGCACGCAAGCAGATCGTGATTACCTGCGACACGTATCCAAAGGATATCCAGGGCCTCGAAGATCGCCTCATCTCCCGTTTCGACTGGGGTCTGACGGTCCAGATCGAGCCGCCCGAACTTGAGATGCGCGTAGCGATCCTCAAGAAGAAAGCGGAAGTCGACGGGCTCGAACTTTCCGACGATGTCGCTTTCCTGATTGCCAAGCACCTGCGTTCCAATGTTCGCGAACTCGAAGGCGCGCTCAAGAAAGTGGTCGCGTATGCGCGCTTTCATGGGCGCAATATTTCGCTCGAACTGGCCCGCGAGGCACTACGCGACCTGTTGGCTGCATTCAATCGCCAACTCACCTTCGAGGTCATTCAGAAGGCTGTTGCCGACTACTACAAGATCAAGCTCGCGGATCTGCTCTCCAAGAAGCGCACCCGTAACATCGCCCGCCCGCGCCAGGTTGCCATGTACCTTTCGAAGGAACTGACGCCCTCCTCGCTCCCTGCCATCGGCGAAGCGTTCGGCGGCCGCGACCACACGACCGTGCTGCATGCGTGTCGCACGATCGCCGATCTGCGCCTGAACGATCAACAACTCAACCACGACCTTCACGTTCTGACGCAGGTGCTGCGGGGTTGAGCAAAACCATGTAGACAACCACCGGCGAAAGCTCGGGACGGAATGTGAACAAGCCTGTCGTTGGTGGTCCTTCGTCAAACGATCCCCACTTCCCCACAACGCTCAGGCAGGACATTCCACAACCTGTTCAACATACATAACGCTTTGATTTAAAAATAAAAAACAGGGTTTTCCACAGAACAGGCCAGTCGTTAACCATTATTTCTATTGAAGTTATATAGGACTGTTAACAACAACGAAGACACCGTTCAACGGGACCTTTGAGCCCTGGAAAGCTGCCGGTTCGATGACATTCGCTGGACTAGCGGACAAAACCATCGCGCCTTTTGCGACAGGTCGACCGGCGAAGACCATGAGCATGTCGGTGGAACTCTTGTGGGAAACAGACTGGAAGTAATATGTACGCTTTGTGCACAACAGGGATTTCGGGACATCTTCCGTAAACGATCCCCAATCGCCCACAACGTAGAATGTGACTTGCTCACAAGCTGATCAACCTAGTCAAGTAATTGAATAGTCGAAATAAAATCGACTTATCCACAATCACGGACGGACGTTAACCATTACTAGGAGTTTATATAAATGCTTCTGTTAACAACTACGCGTGACGCGCTGTTGGCCCCGCTGCAGTCCGTCTCGGGGATCGTCGAGAAACGTCACACGTTGCCCATCCTGTCCAACGTTCTGATCGAGAAAAAGGGCGAGACCCTTACGCTGCTGGCGACCGATATCGAGATTCAGATCGTCACCAGCTCTTCCGGCGCCCATGGGGACCAGGACACGGCCATCACCGTGGGAGCCCGCAAGCTGCAGGACATCCTGCGTGCGCTGCCCGAAGGGACTGAAGTCGCGCTGATGCTGGACGACAAGCGCCTGACGCTGAAAGCGGGCAAGAGCCGCTTCGCCCTTCAAACTTTGCCCGCCGCGGACTATCCGCGCATGCAGTTTCAGGACGGCGAAGGCATCCGCTTCACGCTCAGCCAGAAGACCTTCCGCAAGCAACTGGCCCAGGTCGCATACGCGATGGCGGCACAGGACATCCGCTACTACCTCAACGGTCTGCTCATGATCGGGGACGGCAAGACGCTGCGGATGGTCGCCACGGACGGCCATCGTCTGGCGCTGGCGAGCACTGAACTCGAAACCGAGCTCGCACATACCGAGGTGATCCTGCCTCGCAAGACGGTGACCGAACTTGCCCGCCAGCTCGCGGATTCGGACGACCCTGTGGATATCACGCTGGTCGGTAACCAAGCGCGCTTCCGCTTCGGTCCGATCGAGCTCATCACCAAGCTCATCGACGGAAAATTCCCGGATTACGAACGCGTTGTCCCAACGAACAATCCGAAACTGATCAAGGTCGGCCGCTTGCCCCTGCTGTTGGCGCTGCAGCGTGCTGCCATCCTGACCAACGAGAAGTTCCGTGGTCTGCGCCTGGTTCTGTCTTCCGGCAGCCTGAAGGTCATCAGCTCCAACTCCGAGCAGGAAGAGGCACAGGAAGAACTCGAAGTCGACTATCAGGGCGACGGCCTCGAGATTGGTTTCAATGTCACCTACCTTCTCGACGTGCTCAACAATACGGCCGATGAAGATGTCGAAATCCACCTCAACGAAGCGATGTCCAGCGCCCTCTTCACGCTGCCTGGCAACGACCAGTTCAAGGCAGTCGTGATGCCAATGCGCATCTGAAGCCCATTCCGGCAATCCCCGCCACACCCGCGCTGACACTGGCGTGGCGGGCTTCGCACGGGCGTTTTCGGCCTTTCAAGGTTTGGAATCGACCCCATATTCGTGGTATACGTACCCTTTGCGACCCCGAGTGCCTATGTCCGACCAAGCCACCTCACACCCCACCAACGAATACGACGAATCCTCCATCCAGCAACTCGAAGGGCTGGAAGCTGTCCGCAAGCGGCCAGGGATGTACATTGGCGACACGTCGGACGGTTCGGGCCTGCACCACATGGTGTTCGAAGTCGTCGACAACGCGATTGACGAGGCCTTGGCGGGGTACTGTGACGACATCGTCGTCACCATCCATTCGGACAACTCGATTTCCGTGACCGACAACGGTCGCGGCATTCCGGTCGGCATCAAGTTCGACGACAAGCACGAGCCTAAGCGCTCCGCCGCCGAAATCGTCATGTGCGTGCTCCACGCGGGTGGCAAGTTCAACCAGAACAGCTACAAGGTCTCGGGTGGCCTGCACGGCGTGGGCGTCTCCTGCGTCAACGCACTGTCGCAATGGCTGCGATTGATCATCCGCCGCGACGGCAAAAAGTATCTGCTCGAGTTCTCACGCGGCAACGCGGTCAATCGCGTCATCGAAGTCCAGAACGGCGTCGAAGTCTCTCCGCCTCAGGTGTTGGGCGATACCGAGAAGCGCGGCACCGAGGTCCACTTTCTTGCCGACGAGGAAATCTTCGGCAAGGTCGAATTCCATTACGAAATCCTCGCCAAGCGCCTGCGCGAGCTGTCCTTCCTGAACAACGGCGTGCGCATCCGGCTGGTGGATCAGCGCACTGGCAAGGAAGAAGACTTCGCCTTCTCCGGCGGCGTGAAGGGCTTCGTCGACTACATCAATCGCAGCAAGACCGTGCTACATCCGAACGTGTTCTACTCGTCCGGCAGCACCAAGGTCACGACCGGTCACGCGCACGAAGTCGAAGTCACGGTCGAAGTGGCCATGCAGTGGAACGACAGCTACCAGGAACAGGTGCTGTGCTTCACCAACAACATCCCGCAATCGGACGGTGGCACGCACCTGACCGGCCTGCGCGCGGCGATGACGCGCATCATCAACAAGTACATCGAAGAAAACGAGATCGCCAAGAAGGCCAAGGTCGACATCAGCGGCGACGACATGCGCGAAGGTCTTGCGTGCGTACTGTCGGTCAAGATGCCCGACCCCAAGTTCGCGTCACAGACGAAGATGAAACTCGTGTCTTCCGAAGCGCGTCCGGCGGTTGAAGAAGTCGTGGCGGAAAAACTCGCGGAATTCCTGCTCGAACGCCCCAACGACGCCAAGACCATCACCGGCAAGATCGTCGAAGCCGCTCGCGCGCGCGAAGCCGCCCGCAAGGCACGCGAAATGACCCGCCGCAAAGGCGTGCTGGATGGCGTCGGCCTGCCCGGAAAGCTGGCCGATTGCCAGGAAAAAGATCCTTCGCTGTGCGAACTCTACATCGTCGAGGGTGACTCCGCCGGCGGCTCTGCCAAGCAGGGCCGCGACCGTAAGTTCCAGGCCATCCTGCCGTTGCGCGGCAAGGTCCTCAACGTCGAGCGTGCCCGCTTCGACAAGCTGATCTCGTCCGAACAGATCGCCACGCTCATCACCGCACTGGGTACTGGCATAGGCAAGGACGACTACAAGCCTGAAAAGCTCCGCTATCACCGCATCATCATCATGACTGACGCGGACGTGGACGGCGCGCACATCCGCACCCTGCTGCTGACGCTGTTCTATCGTCAGATGCCGGAACTGGTCGACGGTGGTCATATCTACATCGCCCAGCCCCCGCTCTACAAGGTCAAGCACGGCAAGAACGAGCAATACATCAAGGACGACGCCGAACTCAACGCACACTTGCTGCGTCTGGCCCTGGATGGAGCTCTGCTGACGCCGCGCGAAGGCGCCGATCCCATCTCGGGAGACGCGCTCCAGGAACTGGCCCGTGGCTACCTCGTGGCCGAAGCAGTCATCCAGCGCCTGGCGAGCTACATCGATCCGGATGTGCTGCATCTCGTCATGGAGCAGGACGTCGAACTGTCAGTGAATGACGAAGCCGCAGCACAGGCTTCGGCTGCCCGCCTGCAGGCCCTGCTCGATAACGGCGTGACGGTTCATGCGCGTTATGACGACGTCAAGGAATCCTGGCAACTGTCGATCGAGCGCATGCATCACGGCAATGTGCGCCGCACGTACATCGAACACGATTTCCTGATCTCCGGCGACTACCAGCAGATACGCCGTGCCTCGCAGCTCATCAGTGGTCTGATTGGCCCGGGTGCCACCATGCGCCGTGGTGAAAAGGGCATGGTCATCAAGACCTTCGCCGAAGGCATCACCTGGATGTTGAATGAGGTCGAGCGCGGCCTCTCCAAGCAGCGCTACAAAGGTCTGGGAGAAATGAATCCCGAGCAGTTGTGGGAAACCACCATGGACCCGGCCGTACGCCGTCTGCTCAAAGTCCAGATCGACGACGCCATTGCCGCCGACGAGATCTTCACAACACTCATGGGCGACAACGTCGAACCGCGCCGCGAGTTCATCGAACAGAACGCGCTGTATGCCAAGAACCTCGACGTGTGATGATGTCGGATGACACAGAAAGTGAAATCCGTGCCAAGTAAGTGAAAAATTACTGCCATGGATAGTGAATAAATCCAGAAACAGAGGGCCCCAGTCGGGGCCTTCTGCATTTTGGTTTCTTTGATGCAGTTATCATTTCGGATGTTGCACAGGGACGAAATTGATTAAACGGCATCATCCGGCGTGGAGCAGAGGCTGTAATGGACCCGAAGGAAAAGAAAGAACTCAGCGAATCCGACATCTCGGCGAAATTCATAACGCCCGCCGTTGTTGAAGCTGGTTGGGATGAGATGACGCAGATTCGTCGCGAAGTCACCCTCACTCCGGGCCCTGTCGTCGTGCGAGGAAACCTGTCCTCGCGCAACAAGAAGAAAAAGAAATTCGCCGACTACGTTCTGCAAAAAGAGAAGGGCGTACCGGTCGCGGTGATTGAGGCCAAAGACAACAACCACAGCGTCAGCCACGGTCTGCAGCAAGCACTGGGTTACGCCGAACTGCTCGACGTGCCCTGCGCTTTCAGCTCGAATGGTGATGGCTTCGCCAGCCACAACAAGACTGCTGCAGACGGCGAAGACACCGAAACCGAATTCGGGCTGCACACCTTCCCCTCACCGCAAGAACTGTGGGAGCGCTACAAGCGTTTCCGGGGCATCGCCGAACCCGAGGAAGCGCTCGTCACTGAGCCGTATTACGACGACGGCAGTGGCAAGGAACCGCGCTACTACCAAGCCGAAGCCATCAACCGTGTCATCGAAAAGGTGGCTCAGGGTCAAAAGCGCCTACTGCTGGTCATGGCAACCGGCACCGGCAAAACCTACACCACCTTTCAGATCATCTACCGCCTGTGGAAGGCCAAGAAGGCCCGCCGCATTCTCTTCCTCGTCGACCGCAACATCCTCGCCGACCAGACGTTGGTAAATGACTTCAAGCCCTTCGGCTCGGTCATGACCAAGATTCGCAACCGCAAAATCGACCCATCCTACGAGGTGTATCTCGGTCTGTATCAGGCGCTCACCGGCCCCGATGAAGAAGACAAGATCTTCAAGTCCGTCTCGCGCGACTTCTTCGATCTGATCGTTATCGACGAGTGTCACCGCGGTAGCGCCAACGACGATTCCGCCTGGAAAGAAATTCTCGAATACTTTGACGGCGCCATCCAGCTCGGCCTCACCGCCACACCCAAGGAAACCAAGTACGCCTCCAACATCACCTACTTCGGCGAGCCGATCTATACGTACTCACTCAAGCAGGGTGTCCAGGACGGCTTTCTCGCGCCCTACAAGGTTGTGCGCATCGACATCGATAAGGACATCCACGGTTGGACGCCGCCGTCCGGCATGAAAGACGACCTCGGCAACGAGATCGAGCAGCGCGAATACAACCAGATCGACATGGATCGCATCCTGGTTCTCAATCAGCGCACCAAGCTCGTCGCCGAGCGTGTGATGAAACTGTTGAACGCGACCGACCCCTTCCAGAAAACCATCATCTTCTGCGAAGACATCGACCACGCCGAGCGTATGCGCAAAGCCATCGTCAATGCATCCGGCCAGCTCGCGAAAAACAACAGCAAGTACGTCATGCGCATCACCGGTGACAGCATTGAGGGCAAGGCCGAGCTGGACAACTTCATCGACCCCGAGAGCAAATACCCCGTCATCGCCACCACCTCGGAGCTGCTCACCACCGGCGTCGATGCCAAGACATGCAAGCTCATCGTGCTGGATAAGACTATCAACTCCATGACCACCTTCAAGCAGATCGTGGGGCGCGGCACACGCATCGAGGAGTCGCAGAACAAATACTTCTTCACCATCATGGATTTCAAGAAAGCCACCGAGCTTTTCAAGGACCCCGATTTCGATGGCGAACCGGTCGTCATTTACGAGCCGGATAACGACGACGACCCCGTTCCGCCAGACCCCGAACCCGATGGTGAAGGCGATGGAGAGGGTGACGACGAAGGCGAGGGCGGTATCAAGAAGTACCATGTCGGCGGCGTCACGGTCTTCATCGTCTCCGAGCGCGTCGAGTTCCTCGGCGAAGACGGTCAGATGGTCACCGAGAGCTATCGCGACTACAGCCGCAAAGGCATTCGCCAGGAATTCGCCTCGCTGGACGACTTCCTGCAGAAGTGGAACGGCGCCAAAAAGAAAGCTGCCATCATCGAAGCACTGGCCGAATACGGTATCGAACTACCCAAGCTCGCTAAGGATGTCGGCAAGGACTACGGCGACTTCGACCTCATCTGTCACATCGCCTTCGACCAGCCGCCGCTCACCCGCAGCGAGCGCGCCAACAACGTCAAGAAACGCAACTACTTCACTCGGTACGGCGACAAGGCCCGTGCCGTACTCGAAGCGCTGCTCGACAAATACGCCGACGAAGGCATCACCAGCATCGAGAACAACAACGTCCTCAAGCTCGACCCCTTCAGGCAGCTCGGCACTCCCGTCGAAATCATCAACGGCGTATTTGGCGGAAAAGGCCAATACGAGGAAGCGCTGCAGGCGCTTGAAACCGAACTCTTCAAAAAAGCAAGCTAAGTAATTCTGGAATTTCAATGAGCAATGTCAGCGGCATCATCAAATCCATCCAGGACATCATGCGCAAGGATGTCGGCGTCGACGGCGACGCCCAGCGCATCAGCCAGCTCGTCTGGATGTTCTTCCTCAAGATCTACGATGACCGCGAAGCCGAAATCGAGCTGCTTGAAGACGCGTACAAATCCCCTTTGCCCGAGCACCTGCGCTGGCGCAATTGGGCGGCCGATCCTGAGGGCATGACGGGCGATGAACTCAGCAAGTTCGTCAGTGAGCTCTTCGACACGCTGAAGTACAAGCTCGCCGTGAGCGGGCCCCAAGGCAAGCGCGCCCTGGTCATCCGCAACGTGTTTGAGGATGCCTATAACTACATGAAGTCCGGCACCCTCATGCGGCAGGTCATCAACAAGATCTGCGAGATCAACTTCAACAACACCCAAGACCGCCACACCTTCGGCAGCATTTACGAGCAGATCCTCAAAGACCTGCAAAGCGCCGGCAACGCCGGCGAGTTCTACACCCCGCGCGCCGTCACCAAGTTCATCGTCGACCGCGTCGACCCCAAGCTCGACGAAAGCGTGCTCGACCCCGCCTGCGGCACCGGCGGCTTCCTCGCCTGCAGCATCGATCACAAGAAGAAGTACGTGAAGAACGCGGCCGACGAAGCCCTGCTCGTCGCCAGCATCCACGGCGTCGAGAAGAAAGCCCTGCCGCACATGCTGTGCACCACCAACATGATCCTGCACGGCATCGACACCCCCACCCAGATCGAGCACGACAACATGCTCAGCCGTCGTGCCTACAAGGACTACGGCGACGCCGACCGCGTGCACGTCATCATCACCAACCCGCCCTTCGGCGGCATGGAAGAAGACGGCGTCGAAAACCAGTTCCCCGCCACCCTGCGCACCCGCGAAACAGCCGATCTTTTCATGGCCTTGGTCGTCAAGCTGCTCAAGAGCCACGGCCGCGCCGCCGTCGTGCTGCCCGATGGCTTCCTCTTCGGCGAAGGCATGAAGACCCGCCTCAAGCAGATGCTGCTGGAGCAATGCCACCTGCACACCATCGTGCGGCTGCCCAATGGCGTCTTCAACCCCTACACCGGCATCAAGACCAACATCCTCTTCTTCACCAAGAAGCCCGAGGCCGAATGGCCCGCGACCAGGGAAGTCTGGTTCTACGAGCACCCCTACCCCGAGGGCGTCACCAGCTACAACAAGACCCGCCCCATGCAGGTCGAAGAGTTCGCCACCGAATGCGCCTGGTGGGGCGATGAGGCCGATGGCTTCAAGGCCCGCAAGGAAACGCCGCAGGCCTGGAAGGTCAGCCTTGAAGACATCGCCGCACGCAACTACAACCTCGACATCAAGAACCCCCACGTCGGCGAACAGATCAGCCACGATCCCGCTGAACTGCTCGCGCAATACCAAGCCCAGCAGCAAGACATCCAGTCCCTGCGCGACCAGCTCAAGGGCATCCTCTCCGCTGCGCTGACGGAGAGGCACTGATGTCGAAGACTGCCGTTCGCCCTGAGCCTGTCGAAGGGCTCATCACCCGGCACCTCGACCTGTGGACCGCCGCCATCAAGCGCCGCTCCACTGCAGGCCGGGGCTCATCCAGCAAGGTCGAGCTCTACGGCATCAAGAAGTTGCGCGAGCTGATTCTGGAGCTAGCCGTGCGCGGCCTTCTGGTGCCGCAAGACCCCTCGGACGAACCCGCCAGCGAACTGCTCAAGAAGATCGCAGCTGAGAAGGCGAAGCTGGTGAAGGCGGGAAAGATCAAGAAGGACAAGCCAATACCCTCCGTTGGCAACGATGAAGCCGTGTTCCCGTCGCCTTCTGGGTGGGCGTGGTGCCGTCTGGACAACGTATCACTTCAATCTGAAGCAGGCTGGAGTCCAAAGTGCGAAGAGGTGCCCAGAGTCGGTAACGATTGGGGCGTGCTGAAAGTAAGCGCCGTAACTTGGGGGGTATTCAATGCGGCGGAGAACAAGGCGCTGCCAGCCAATCTTGATCCGGTTCCGGAATACGAAGTGAAACCAGGAGACTTCCTGATCTCCCGCGCAAATACGGCCGAGTTAGTCGCGCGCTCAGTCGTTGTTCAGGATGACGCCCCGGCTAAGTTGATGATGAGCGACAAGATCATCCGCTTCAAATTCAGCCAAGAAGTGTGTGCGCCATATCTGTCGCTATTCAATAACAGCTCTGGTGCGCGCAGGTACTACCTTCAGGTTGCTGGCGGAACCAGCAGCTCAATGAAGAACGTCTCTCGACTTCAAATCCAGTCGTTAGCAGTTCCGCTTCCACCACTCGCCGAACAACACCGCATCGTCGCTAAAGTCGACGAGCTGATGGCGCTGTGTGACCAGCTGGAGCAACAGACCGAAGCCAGCCTCGGCGCTCATCAGACGCTGGTGGAAACCTTGTTGAACGCCCTGACCAGCGCCGCCGACCACGCGCAGTTCGCCAGCAGCTGGCAGCGCATCGCCGAGCACTTCGACACTCTCTTCATCACCGAAGAGAGCATCGACCAGCTCAAGCAAACCATCCTGCAACTCGCCGTGATGGGCAAGCTCGTCCCCCAAGACCCCAAGGACGAACCTGCCAGCGAACTCCTCAAGAAAATCGCCGCCGAAAAGGCGAAGCTGGTGAAAGAAGGGAAGATCAAGAAGGACAAGCCACTTGAGAAAATTCCGGCTGAAAAGGAAAAGTTTGCGCTACCTACCAACTGGCTGTTTGAGCAGCTCGGGAATTTAGCGACTCAAATCACAGACGGAACCCATCACACACCAAGCTACATCGAGTCCGGAATTCCTTTCATTTCCGTGAAAGATATTGACGGCAAAAGAGTGTCGTTTGACGACTGCAGATATATTTCAGAAGAAGAGCACACAGAGATCAACAAGCGCTGTAGTCCACAAGCTGGCGATCTGTTGATATGCAGAATTGGTACCTTGGGCCGAGCCACCATCGTTGACACCGAGAGACCCTTCAGCCTTTTCGTTAGTGTTGGACTACTGAAGTTTATTCAACAACTCTGTATTGACCCAGCGAAATCTGCTCAGGTTATGCGGCTAATGCAAATGCTTCAGCCGGGGTCTTCATTCCCAGCGCCTGGTGTGGACGCTGGTGGTTGTAAAAACGTATCCAGTCGCCGATCACGCGGCTGGCATGCTGAATGGTCTCGAAACG